>CAZZZU010000044.1:0-32609 GCA_964658805.1 uncultured Steroidobacteraceae bacterium | reverse complement strand
GAACGTCAGGCTTTTCCATGAATCCGAATCGCAGCTGCACGCGCGAGATGCGCTCCGACAATGGCGTCACGGTGACCCGCTGGTCATCCTCGACCCGCGGGGTTTCCGTCATCTCGATCGCCACGAGCAGCACTCGCTCGTGCAGGACGTGATTGAAATTTACATTATGGGTGAGCGACAGCGGCACGCCGTGAGTCATGCGCCCCAGGACGACCGCGGTTCCGGGGATCTGATGCGGCGGATCTGCCGCGACCCGCTTGATGAATTCCTGCGCGTGTTCGCGGATCTGCAGGCGAACCCGGTCCATGATCATCTGACCCTTCCGCCAGGTCAGCATCAGGAACGCAATCGATGCAGCAATGACCAGCGGAAACCAGCCGCCGTCGGGCAGCTTCGTTGACGCCGAGGTCACGAACAGCAGGTCGAGTGCCAGCAAGCCGCCGTTCACGGCGAGCACCAAGACAGGATTGTATTTCCACCGCAGCGCGACGAACGTCGCCAGCAGCGTCGTGATGGCCATCAGGAGCGAGACCGCAATACCAAACGCGCCGGCGAGCGCATCGGAGGAACCGAAACCGATCACTGCCGCGAGCGTGCCGATCGCCAACAGCCAGTTGACGAGCGGCACGTATATTTGCCCACGCTCTTCGCCGGCGGTATGGATGATGCTCATACGCGGGAGGAACCCGAGCTGGATGGCTTGGCTGGTCAAAGAAAAGGCGCCGGAGATGATGGACTGGGATGCAATGACGGTCGCGAGCGTCGCGAGCCCCACGATGGCGTAGTGGGCCCACGCCGGGGCGAGCAGGTAGAAAGAGTTTTCGATCGCGCCCGGTTGGGTGAGCAGCAGGCCTCCTTGCCCGAAATAGTTCAGGGTCAACGCCGGCAGGGCCACGCCGAACCAGGCGAATCTGATCGGTCGCGCCCCGAAGTGACCCATGTCGGCATAAAACGCTTCTCCGCCTGTCACGGCCAGGAACGCGCCGCCGATCACGACGAGCGCCAGTGGCCCTGCATGGGACAGGTAGGTGATGGCGGGCAGCGGGCTCAGTGCTGCCAGAATCGCAGGACCTCGAGCGATCCCGATGACGCCGAGCACGCCGATGATGAGGAACCACAGAAGCATGATGGGGCCGAACAGACGCCCGATGAACGCCGTACCCTTACGCTGCACCAGAAACAGCGCAATCAGAATGATGATCGTCAACGGCACGACGAAGCGTCCCAACTGCGGCGCGTAAATCTTGATTCCTTCCAGCGCACTCAGTACCGAGATCGCCGGCGTGATGGCGCCATCGCCATAGAGCAACGTGGCCCCCACCAGCCCCACCATGAGCATCAGGGTTGCCCGACGACCAGAACCCGTTTTTTTCGGGGTGAGCATCGCCAGGAGCGCCAGGATCCCGCCCTCGCCATGGTTGTTGGCACGCATGATCAGGACTGCATACTTGATCGATATCACGACGATCAGCGACCAGAAGATCAACGAGACGATACCGATGACCGCCGCGGGTACGACCACCCCTCCCGGGCTCGCCGACTTGACCGCTACCTGCAGCGTGTAGAGCGGACTCGTTCCGATATCACCGAACACGATGCCCATGCAGGCAAGCGCCGCCGGTGCGAGCGTCGGCTGGCTGCGGACGGGCACACCAACATTCGACGGAAGTATTGCAGCCATGTTGGGAGATCTCCGGCCGCAATCTTAACGGAGCCCGACGTAAACATGGCGTTAAGAAAACAGGCGAGTTCGAAACGCGATGCCGCTACACCTTTACCGCCTCGCTCACGACTGCGGCAACGCCCGACGCGATGCCGCCGAGGTTGCCGGACGCGGCGGCCGCGGCAAGCGACAGTACCGACCCCGTCAGGGTAATCATGTCATTCGCGCGTTTCAGCTGCGTCACGACCGCTTTGGCCGCGGTGGTCGCCTTGTTGATGTCGGCCAAAGCCGATGCAGCGGCTTCGAGCGATGCAGCAACACCGGCCGTGCGCAGATTGCCCGCCTCATCCTCCAGCGCTGACATCAAGTGATCGAGCGTCGCCGCCTCACCACTGGTTTCTTCGTAATCGAGTTCCTCGCGGCGTGCGTCGATCGCATCCCAGAGCGAGTCACACAGGTCAGCCAGATCATAAGACGTGTCGGTCATTCCCATAACGCTCTTCCTTGTGCAGCCGGTTCAATGCTTGGCGGGTAGCGCCGCCTGCGCCTGGAGGTCCTTCCAATCCTGACGCACCTCGTTCGCCAAGGGCTGGATCTGTTGCAGCGTCTCTTTCCCGAGCACGCCCTTGCCGCTGGCAACCAGCGTCCGGTGCGCACGGCCGATGGCGTCCAGGGTCTTCGCATAAGCCTCGGCCGTGGCCAATTCGGTGTCCAACGCTTGCTGATCGGCCTCGATCGATTTCCTGAAGAGATAGCGCGCGACATGGGCATCGGCCTCGCCCTGACCACGAAAAGCCGGATTGCGGCCGTTGAATAGCGCGGCCGCTTTGTTGTGCTCGGCCGGCGTGTTGTGACCGGGAGAGACGGTCCAGTTCTGCAGATCCTGATCGATGAAGCGGGCGACTTCGCGCGCACCGCCACCTGACAGATTCTTTTGCATAGCGACGATCGAGGGTCGTATGCCGCGCAACACGATTTTCGACTGTACGGCGAGCAGGAGCTGCAGGTCCGCGTCGTTGTCGCGGATGATTTTCACCAACTCGGCATTGCGGTAGCCGGACTCGAGCAGATCGGCGACCGACTGCACGAAGTGTCCTATCGTCGATACTTCCTGCTCCGAAATTTCCAACGCGGGAACCGACTTCGACAAGCTCTTGAGCCCGGCGTTGACGTCCTTCATGTTGGTGCCCGATTGCACGATATCGCCACCCGCCAGCGCCGACAGCGATTCCATATAAGTGCGCAAGCACGCATCGACCTGCTGGATGGCCCGCGCTTCGAGCACACGTTGTGCAGTGTTAGCGTCCAGGTAAGGGTTGGCAGGTGAATCGCCGAGGAGTTTCAGGTCCTCCATCACGTCGAGCTCCTGCACGTACACCCTGGTGAGACCCTGGATGGTCGACGGGTCTGGCGCCATTTTGCCAAAGGCCTGAATGCCTTTGAGATTGGCACAGCCAGCGGCAGCAACGAGCACGACGGAGGTGAACAGCCACTTGGCCAGGCGATGCGATGCAGCCCTTCGTCCACCCATGGTGTAATCCCCCCGAGCACGTTGCGCCGCGTAGCAAAACATAGCAAGTCGGCGGAGGCAAATTACGGGCTGTAGACGTCCACGCAGGGATCAGGCAGTCAACACTGCCCGATCGCCCGATTGCCGCTGGCAGGCGGCGCTTCGATCTCTTCATCGAGCCCGCGAAAGTCCACGCGCAGTTCGACGCGGCGCGACGCCTCCTTCGAAGCCTTCATGGAGTTGGAGGAATAGCCGCCCACCAGAAAGAGATCCTCGATCTGTTCCTTTTGACTGTCGCTCAGTGACGTTTCGCCGGGCGACGGCGGCGCGAACATCACGCAGACCACACTACGACTGCGTTGCAGACTCAACGTCAGATTGCGCAGATACGTGCCATCCTGATCGCTGAAGCCTTCGATGATGATGCGCTTGATCCATTTATGGCCTAGCTCGGATGCTTGCGCACGGAGGAGAATGGGCACGTAGCCGCGCAGGAAGCGGCTGCCATCCGCGGAGATGTCCGCGCGGTTGCTCTCGAAACGAACCTCCTGGCCCAGGTCGATCCGGTACGACGCCGTGTGCACCTCGACGTTCGAGAAGACACGCGACTGTTCCTGAATCGTGCGCATCAGCTCCTGTACTTCCTGTTCGCGCTCAATCTTGCGCGCCTCGGCACTCGACACATCACGGGTGACGGAGATGAGCGTCACGATCATGACGAGCAAGAACAGCGTCATCAGCGCGAACATCAGATCCGCAAAAGAAATCCAGAACGGCGACTCACCGTCCTGCGTGCGGGAGCGCTTCAGAACGATGCGACCGAGCATCTCAGTCGTTTCGCATACGGGACAGCACCAACTGTATCGACTGCACCGCCTGGGCCAGATGCGCGGTCGCATCGCGCAGCTGTGCCACCGGCGCTTCGAGGTCGGCCAGCGTGGTTTCGTTCTCGCCTACGGCGCGCGCGGGCGGAGCCTGTGCGATGGCAGGCAGCCGTGGCGACAGCGCATCGCCGAGATATCGACCCAGCGCCTGTGTGTGCTGCGCGCTTGCCTCGATCTGCCGGTCGGACAGCGCATTCAACAGGCGCGCCAACTCGGTGATGAGTTCCTGTTTGACCAGGGTCAGATGCCCCTTGGAATCCTCAGATGAATGCACCAGACGGGAAAGATATTCTTCACCGGCGCCGGTCGCGTACATCCCGTCGATCAATTGATTGAGCGCTTCGACCTGTTTGTAAAAAATGGCCAGCGCGAACTTGCTGATGAACACCACCAGCATGGCGCAGCCGATCGCAATCACCGAGGTCGTGAAGGCGTGCGCCACGCCGTCCAGCAGATGCTTCAGGCCGGCAACCGCAGTGATGCTGCTCGTTGCATCGAACCCGCTCAGTCCTTCGAGCAGCCCCGCGAACGTGCCGATGATGCCAAGACCGGTGAGAACACCCGGCAGATGCCGCGTAAAATCCTCGAAAAGACGCCCATCCACCAATGCATCACGCGTGAAGAACATCTCCGCGGGACCGGTGGCGCGGACCGTCCCCTCCACGACGTGCAGCGTGTGGCTGTATTCCTCCCAAAGATGGCGGAAAGGTTGCTGATGGAGCACTGCAGCAACCGCGCGCGGTTCGACGTTTTTACCGCGCCGTTCGAGTTCCCTGATGCGTCGCCGGGCATGCCCCAGTTGCAACCCCACGCGCGAGCCCTGCACGACATAACCGAGCAGAAAAACCAGCGTTAATGCGATGACCAGGAAAAAGATGCAAAGCTGCACGCCCCAGAGTTCGCCCAAGGCAGGATTTATTTTTCCGAGCAGAACTGAAACGCGGGCCAGCATGTCAAAATCCGGTAACTATAAGACGATCATTCCACGCTTTGCGCCAACGCACAATGCGTCGACCGACGTCGCGCTTCAACATAATGAAGCCCGGGATTGCAGTAATAAGAAAGAGTGAGGGGATTTGATCAAACTGAACCACAAGGGCTCGCCCAGGATCCTGCTGATCGGCCCGTACGATCCCCACTGCGGCGAATATACCTTTCTCGCGCCGCCGCTCGGTGTCTGGCGACTGGCCGGTGTACTCGAGCGCGCGGGTGTCGCGGTCGAGGTGTTCGATCCGAACTGCTGCCAGGGACCGCCGCAGGCGGCGCTCGAACGCGAGCTGGCCGAAGGTGCATGGGACATCGTCGGCATCTCGACCACCGGCATGACGCTGCGCTATGACATGGAGCTCGCGCACATCGTGCGCCGGGTGGCGCCTGACACCTTTCTGATTGCCGGCGGCATGGAGGCGACCTTCAAGCCTGCGCTGATGTTCGAGCTCGGGCCATTCAATCTCGTCATGCTCGGTGAAGGTGAGCGCCCGCTGCTCAGCCTGGTCGAACGCTTCCGCACCTTGAGCGCGCTCGGTGGGATCGCAGGCACCGCGGAGAAAGGCGCGGACGGTCAGATCGTGTCCATCCCGCAGCTCGCCCTGAACCGCCACGAGCTGCGCGATGCGATCTACAGCACCCCGTATGAGAAGATGCCCTATTCAGCCTACTGGGAACGGCTCGAATCCGCCTATCGGGTCGGCGCACTGCCGAGCAAGGCGGCGCGTGAAGCGCATCTGGCGGAAATCCGTTCGGTACGCCTGATCACGCTCAACTACTGCCCGATGGGCTGCGGCTTTTGTTCGTCCACCAATTTCCTGCACGCGGCACAGGGCGGCATCGCCACCATCGCCCGTCTCGAAGCGGAAGAATGCCTGACCATGATCGAGCGCGTCGTCGCGGCGCATCCGCGGGTGCGTACCGTCATTTTTCAGGACGACATTTTTACGTTCACGCAGGACAAACGGATTCTGCCGCTGTGTGAGGGCATCATTGCCGCGAAGCAGAGCGGACGCCTGCCGGCGGGGTTGCAGTTCATCAGCACCAATCGCATCGATGCCATGACCACTGAGCGCCTGTCGGCCATGCGCCGCGCCGGCTTCCGGGTGCTGGGTTTCGGTGTCGAAAGTTTCTCGAAGAAAGTGCTCGGCGAGTTCAACAAGGCACAGATTCATCGGCACATCGAGCCGATGCTCACCGCAGCGCTCGATGCCGGCATCACGCCGTTCCTCGATCTGATCCTGAGTTCGCCGAACGCCGCGCTCGAGGACGTCGCTGAGACCCTGCGTGAAGCCTATCGATGGCTGCGCAAGGGCTGCGAGATCGGCATGTATCCGTACATCATTCCCTTTTCAGGCTCCGCCTTCTCGAAAGATCCCAGCCTCCTGCCTCACACCCATTACGCCCAGCGGCGCGTCGCGGGTACCGACGTCAGCTGGCAGCAGCCGGTGAAGATTTTGCCGAAAGATCCGATCGTGGCCGACGTGGTCCTGCAGATGGAGCGGAGCTTCGAAGCGATGCTCGCCGCCCTCGAGGGACAGACGGCCCATCTGCCGTCGCGGGTCCGCTCGCTCCTGTGGATCTTGAGTTCACTGCCCATCCTCGGCGCGCATGGCTTTTTTGTCGCGAATGAACGGGACGTGCGTGCCGAGCTGCACGCGCGTCTCCCCGCACCGAGCGCAACACCTGAGAATCGCGCGGTGGCCATTGCATGAACGCCAAACGTGTCTGGGCGGTTCTGCCGCCGCTCGCAGTGGTCGGCTTGTTGGCAGGCTGGATCGCGGTGTCCCTGTCGACGGCCCGCGCCTATGGCTTCTCGATATTCTTCTTCGCGCTCGCCAATCTTATCGTCTACACGGACGCGCTGGATTTTGCCTTGCGCCTGTACATGCGGCGACGGCATACCGCGAGTGCCGGCGGCCCGGTCCGCAGTACGATGCGCGGCAACCTGTCGATCAACCTGTCGGCCCTCGTGCCACCGCCGTCCATGCGCATGATCCCGACCTCGCCCTATGCCATCGTCGCCTCGGTCTATAACCTCGAAGACGAAGTCGATACGTTCATGCACACCTTTGCTGCGTACCGCAACCGCGTCTGGCTCATCAGTGACGGCTCGACGGATAACACGGTTCTGCGCCTGCGGCAGGGCGGCTGGCGCTGCATCGATGATGGCGTCAACCGACGCAAACCCGGTGCCTTGCGCCGTTTGCTGGAGCACCTGCCCGCGCATATCGAAACGGTCGTGGTGATCGATCCGGACATTCGCATACGCGGTCTGGATGACGGCAGCAGCATCGACCTGGAACAGTTCATCCGCGACTTCCAGCAATCCGGCGCGGCCGCCGCCTGCCCGCGGATCATGATCGAGGAAGACGGTTTCCTGGCCCGCTTTCAATCGTTCGAATACGCGCTGGCATTCCGGGTGGGGCGCGAAAGCCTGGCCGATTTCAGCATTACCTCAGGCGGCGTTTCTTTTTACCGGCGGGAAGCGTTGACGCGGGCGCTGCGCGAACATTCGCTCTCGGTGTACGCCGAAGATCTGGAGAATGCGGTGCTCCTGCTCAGCCACGGTGATCGCATCTACTACGACGGCCGGCTGGTGGTCAGCACCGAAGGGCCGGGTTCCCTGCGACGCTGGTTTTCGCAGCGGGTCGGCTGGTATCACGGCCTGATCAAGGTCTATATCGAGCGATTTCCCAACATCCTGCGCATCAGCAGGCGCTCGCCGTTCGCCGCGTACCATTACCTCGTCTATGTCGGTGGTCTGTCGATCGCCATGCACGTGCTCAAATTGATCAGCGTGCTGCTCCTGTTCATGAGCTTCCTGAGCGGCCTCGATGTCCTGCTGTTGAATGACGTCGGGCCGCGCGGCAGTTTCGCAAATCCCGAATACTTCGCAGCGGCGATCGGCAGTTATCTGATGCTCGGCGTGATCGCCCTGTTCACGAGCGTGCCGAAAGCGGAACGGGCTTATGCGGCTCCCATCGTGCCGCTGTATTTGTGTTACGCCATGGTGCACATCGTGCCGATCACGGTGGGCTTCGGGAACTATTTCGCGCTCAAGCTCTTCGGCCGGCGCATCTTTCAGGATCATTATGAGAGCCCAGCGGACCCGCGAAGCATTGAGACTACCGTGAGCATGGCGGAATGACAGTGCAAGGCACGCCTGCGCCGCAGAACTATCAACCGGCACTCTACTGGGAGGAGCGGGCGCAGCGCTTCGCCATCGAGGGCAACGGCCTCGCCGCGGTCTGCGCCTACGGTATGCCGGACTTCTATAATTGGGCCATCCAGCTCGAACAACGCATGGCGCTCGCGCCGTGGCTCGACGTTGCAACCGACGCGCGGGTGCTCGACGTCGGCTGTGGCATTGGCCGCTGGAGCCGGCTGCTGGCGGCCAAGGGCGCGCGAGTGACCGGCATCGACCTCAGCCCGACGATGATTGCGCAGGCACGAACGCGCGCACTCGCCGATGGCGTGGCCGAGCGGTGTCGCTTCGCGGTGCAGGATCTTTCCACGCTGGATGAAGCGGAGAAGTACGACCTGGTGCTCGGCGTAACGGTACTGCAGCACATCCTCGAGCCTCGGTTATTTCGCGATGCCCTTGCTGCGCTCGCGGCTCACCTCGCACCGGGTGGCCGCATGGTACTGCTCGAGGCGGCACCGAGCAGCCTCACGCAACGCTGCGATTCGACGGTGTTCAGTGCGCGGCCGCGCGCGGCATACCTCACGCTGTTCAGGCAATGCGGTTTGCAAGTCGAGGCGCTGACGGGCGTGGATCCCGCACCCTTCAGAACGTGGCTTCTGCCCTATGTGCGCCGCTTGCCGCGCTGGCTGTCGAACGGCTTGCTGTGGATCGCCACGGCGCTGTCACTGCCCATCAACGCCGTGCTCGGGCGGCGCGCCGTAAAGCGTTCCTGGCACGCTGTGTTCGTGTTGCGCCATGGCCGTTAGAACCCGATCACTGGTGGCGGTGAGCCTGTTCGTGCTGCTGGCCGCCGCGGTCCTCGCCGGCCGCTGGTACACCACGCATAACGTGCGGCCGCCACGGGTTGCCGAGAAAGCGATCCTGCTGCATGTGACCGACGGCGGTGATCGCGGCCCTGGCACGTTGCGTGAGGCATTGTTCATCGCCGCCGCGGCGACCAGCCCTTCCACGATCTCGCTCGAAGTACCGATCATCACACTGCAGACGCCGTTGCCGGGACTCGTGAACGGCCTCGGCGTGCGGCTGCTCGGGCAAGCGGCGGGCGCACAACTTGACGCACAAGGCCTAACTGCAGGTCCGGTGCTCGACGTGTCGGGGCCGGCAACGGTGATCGAAGGCATCAGCATCAAGAATTGCCCGGCTGCAGCCATTCTGGTCCGCACCGTGCGCTTTCGTCTCTCGGGCTCGACCATCGAAGCCTGCGACGTCGGGGTAGAGGTGGCGGAAAACACCGGCGAGACCCTGATCGAGCGCAACCACTTCCAGAACGATCGCATCGGCGTGCGCTTCGGTGCCTCCGGCCGCAATTCCACCGTCACGCAAAACGAATTTTCCCATGACAAGGATGCCGGTCTCTGGGCGGTGCGCAGCACCTCGGACGCGCACGACGAGGTCATCAACATTCATGACAATAAATTCGTCGAGAACGGCGCCGGCATCGTCACCGGCAATATTCCGGTGCTCGCGGAAAAAAACGCATTCACGAACGATCGGGAGGCGGCGGTGCATATCGTCGGCTCGCGCGCGGTGATCCGCGGCAATCGCATCGACGGCGGACCGTCGATGGGGATCATCGTCGAAAATGCCCGTGGTGCCGTCATCGACAACAACGAACTCGCCGGGCTCACGGCCTACGGCGTGATGGTGCGCGGCTCGTCGGACACACTGGTACAGAGCAACCGCATCTACAACTGTGGCTACGGCCTCGCCTTCGTCTTGGGCGATGCGCACAACGTCAACACGGCCGCCGACAACACCATCATCGAGCCGCGCTTCAACGGCATCGACGTGGTAGGCGATTCGCCGGTACTCCGGCGTAACCAGGTGTTGCGCGCGCACGCGTTTGCCATCCATGTGGAGGACGCACAGCCGGCCAGCGGCGCCAAGGTGCAGTCGAAACCATTTCTCGAGAACAACAACTTCGCCGAGTCCGCGATCAACCGCGGCACGGCGGCGGTCGCCGTCCGGCCCGCTGCGAAGTAGACGGAGCACGGCATGCAAGTCAGCATCGATACGCAAGTGATGTCCCGGCCGCTGCACGACAATGCACGCTTCCAGCTGCTCAACGACATCTGGTTGTTGACGATCGTGGCGGTGATAGTCGCCACGGGCATCCCCTGGTTCGCCAGCGACTTCCAGGTCCATTTTGCCGGCGCAAGTGCAGGACTGCTGGGACTCGGCGCGGTGCATGTCGCGCAAACATTGCTGGGCGGTCCGCGGCGCCAGCACACCGTCTGGCACATGCGCCTGATGACGGCCCTGGAGATAGCGGGCGTGGCGCTCGTCGGCCTCATCTGGGATCACGTCGGCGCCCTGCAGAACCCGTTGTTCCTGACGATCTTTGCGCTGCCGATCATTGGCGCCATATTCCTGTCGCGATGGCACCCGTACCTGTTGGCAGTGGTCAGCATCATCACCGTGGTCGTCGTGTCGTTGCACGAGGCGCCGGAATTGCGCTGGTACGCAAGCGGCCTGGTCGGCAACAATTCCTGGCTCAGCACGTTCCTCGGGCACGATGCGGTCGCCACCGACCCATCCTTCTCGGGTTTCTCGGCGCCCCTCAATTACCTGATCGTGCTGCTCGAAGTGTTTTGCATCAGCATCATCGCGTGTGCGGTGGCGTCTGAATATGTCGGCATCATTTTTACGCGACTGAATGCAAACTCGGCGACTGCCCGTAGCGAGGCGGAACGCGGCGAGGAACTTTGGGCCAGCCTCATCGATCATCTGCCGCTGCCTGCGCTCCTGATCGACCCCACCACCGTGAACGTCATCGCCGCGAGCCATGCCGCCGCGGCATACCTGCGGCCCGCCAACGGCGTGCTGGAAGGGCGCGCGCTGTTCGAGATGCTGAAGCTGTCGTATCCGGAAGTCGTTCAGGAATTGATCGCGGGCGCCGACGGTGAAGTCACGCCGGCCGTGCTTCGCATCGGCGACGACCTGCGGCTGATCCGCATCAAGGTGCTGCATATGATGCATAAAGAGCGGCGGCTGGCGCTTCTGACGATCGAGGACAGCACGGAAAATTTCTGCCTGCGATCAGCGCTCGACACATCCGAATATGCCTCGGTGGTGGTCGACTCGACCGGCCGGGTGCTGGCCTTCAACAAGCTCGCCGTCGGTTTGCTCGGCAGGGTGGAGGTGGGCATGGACGCGGCGCAACTCCTGCCGCAGACCGAGCAGGGACTGCGCTGGTGGGAGCCGGGCTTGACGGGACGCCGCAAGATGCACACGCAGATCGGCTCGCGCATCTATCAGCTCACCGCCTCGTCCACGCCGTTGCCGGGTGATGAAGCCAGCCTCTTCGCCGTATCGTTTCTGCCGGTCGCAGGCTCCGTACAGGCTGATGCAAACAGCAGCAACTCAACCATCATCACCGGCACCTTGAGGCAACTACGATGATGTTGCGTCGATTCCTTGCATTGGGTATCGCGTCGTCGTGGCTCGGGTGCAGCATGGCGGCCGAAGTCGACACGAGCGACGACCGGATTGCGCTGAGCGCGGACGGCTCCACGCTTTCTCACACCAATGGCGGCTACGGTGGCTCCGCAGCCTGGCTGCATAATTTCAATTCCGACCTGCTGCTCGGCGTCGGTGCCGAACACCAGGAACTGTCGATCTCTCACTGGACACTCGGCACGGCCACCGGATCCTACGTGTTCGGGCCGACAGGCCAGCGGTATGCCGTTTATGCAGAGGTGCACGAAGGCGCGGGCCGGGACGGCGCACATCATTTCAATTATGCGATCGAGTCCGTCGGCCTGAGCGGCTCGTACTTTCAGCGGCTCACCGCCACGCTGGAAGACAAGCAGATCGACGTCGAATCGACCCACGGCAATCTGCCGAAGGTCGGGCTCGCCTACCTGTGGAATCCGCACCTGCAGACGACGGCGTCGTATTCCCATTCTGTGTCGGGAAACCTCGGCACGCGCCTGCCCGCGATTCGAGTCGACGTGTACGAAGCCCATTTAAACTATCTTGCGGGCGCCGCGTATGGGCCGGCCTCTGCCGCCATTCTGGGTCTGGATTTCACCGTACCGGTGCGTCGGCTGAAGGAGGTCTACGTGGGGATAGACAAGCCCCTGCCCCGCCTGCGCAGCGATCTCTCCTTGACAGCGGATTACCAGGACCTCTCCGGCAGCAAGCGCGTGACGCTCACGCTCAATTACATCGTGCACGTCGGTCACCGCACGACGCCATGATCAGCCTGAGCCGCCTGCGCACCCATACGTTCGAGGCCTTGCCGACCGTCGTCGTGCTCGTCGTCGTGGTGCTGGTCGGCACGCGTCTCATGTACCTGAGCGTGCAGCACCACGCAGCGGTCGCACATGAAACGGCCGCCGCAACAGTGGCCGAATTCGCCGCCCGGCTGGAACCGCCGCTGGTCACGCTCGCCAATCTGGCGGCGCGCCAGACGACATCGGCTGCGGGGGTGCGCGCCGATAGCGAACACGTGTTCTACATGACGCCCAACCGCGGCGTGGCGCGCGCCTCACCGGGGGAAGCCGCGCTGGCAGCCGGGATCGCCGGTGAGTGGCAGTCGGCGGAGGCGTCAGGAACCTTACCCGCTGCTGCGATCCTGGGACCGATGCGTCTCGGCAGTCGCTGGGTCATCGCTGCCCGGGCACCGACCTCCGCGCCCGGCTGGGCGGTGGCGTTTGCGAATCTGGACGATCTGATTGCGGACAGCCACCTTGGACGCCTGACCGGCATGGGCTACGACTTCGAACTGTTGCAAATCATGCCGCGCGGTGCGCAGGCGCGCGTCTTCATCGCGTCGAGCGAGGGCCGCCTGACGGACGCGGTAGGCACGCAGGTGCGGCTGCCTCTGCCCACCATCGCCGACAGCACTCTGCAGCTGCTGATCCGGCCACACAGCGGTTGGTATCCTTCCAATCTGCTGGCAGCGGAAATCGGCTTGCTGGCATTCCTCACGTGGCTCCTCGCCTTTGGCACCCATGACCTCAGCCACGCATTGCGGCGCTCGCGGAGCGCACTCACGACGGTGCGCCAGCGTCTGCGCGCCGTGAATCAGCAGCTCGCCGCCGAAATCCAGCAACGCGTGAGTCTGCAGGAGAATTTCGCGCACGCGCTGTTTCACGACGCCTTTACGGGTCTGCCGAACCGGCGTTATTTCATGGACCGGCTGGATCGCGCGCTGCGCGACGTGCGCGCCAAACAGCGGGCGCAGATCGCGGTCATCATCGTCGACATCACCCGTTTCAAACTCGTCAATGACCTGCTCGGGCATACCGCCGGCGACGAGCTGATGGTGCAGGCCGCGCGCCGCTTCGAGAAGCTGGCGGCGCAGTTCGACGGCGTGCTGGCACGCTGGGGCGGCGACCAGTTCGCGCTGCTCATCCTGAAATTCGAGTCCAGGTCTGAGGTGATGGATATCGGCGCGCTCCTCAAGGAGGAACTGCGCGTGCCGTTCCAACTGCGGCGCCACCAACTCGTCGTCGCCGCCAGCGTCGGGCTCACGTGCACGGATGCGGGACAGCAGCGTGCGGAAGACGTGGTGCGCGAAGCCGACATCGCGCTCTCGGTGGCCAAGCAAAGCGAAGGCGCGAAAATAGTGCTGTATGCGCCGAACATGAGCAACCAGGCCGCGACGTTGGTCAGTCTGGAAGCGGACCTGCACATAGCCCTGGAAAAGCGTCAACTGCAGTTGCTGCTGCAGCCGGTCGTCGATCTAAGGACCTACAAGATGGTGGGCGCAGAGGCTCTGCTGCGCTGGCGCCATCCCGTCGAGAACGTGCTCGCACCGGAGCGCTTTCTGCGCATCGCCGAAGAGGCGGGCCTGATGTTGCCGATCACCCGCTGGATCATCCTGCGGACCTTGAAGATCGTTGCCGACTGGCGCCGCCGAATGCCGGTCGGGCAAGCCTTCTATATCAGCGTCAATCTGTCGCCGACCGCTTTACGCGATCCGGAGCTGGCTGCCTACGTCGGTACCCTTTTGCGCGAGATGGCCATTCCGCCGTCGTATCTCAAATTCGAGGTCAGCGAAGCGGCGCTCATCAACAACGTCGCGGCCGCGCGCGATACGCTCGAGCGACTGCACGCCCTGGGGGTGGGGCTGATGCTGGATGATTTCGGCACCGGTTTTACGTCGTTGAGCAACCTGCAGCTGTTCCCGTTCGACTTCGTCAAGATCGAGCGTCCCTTTGTAAACCTGAATGACTCGGACCGCGCCAACACGGGCATGATGGCGGCCATGGTGCAGATGGTCGCCAGCCTGAATCTGACCTCGATTGCGGAGATCATCGAGTCCGAGGCCGCCGCAACGGCGCTACAGCAGATGGGCTGCGAGTACGGGCAAGGCTTTTATTTCAGTGAGCCCATCGACGCCGAGGCGGCGCTCGGCCGAATGCGCAGCCAGGAACCGTTCCGGCCACGCGCGCCATCCAACACACTCGCCGTGCCGGCACTGCCGGACGACACGTCGGCCACACGCGTGCTCGCGCCACTGGCGGATCCTTCGCCGACGCTGGTCATTGCGCCGCTCGACGATGCCTCACCGACACGGATCATGACGCCCCTCGAGGATCCCTCGCCGACGCTCGTCGTTGCGCCGCTCGAGGACTCCTCACCGACGCGGATGCTGACGCCACTCACCGAAGAGTCGGTACCGGCGGCGGGTGATCCGCCGGTCGAAGACACCGACGCCGAGGACACCGCCGACACCGCCGCGACCCGGGTCGTGCAACCGCTCGACGCCTCGCCGACGATGTTGCTGCCGCCCCTGGTGGAGGACACCTCGTCAACGGTCGAGGTGCCGCCACTGCAGATTGCACCGCGCGAAGACAGTTCACCGACCATCATCCTGCCGACGGGGCTGCGTCAAACCAAGGACAGGTGAATCAGCAGCGCATTGGCGAGGACCACTGCGACGGCCAGCAGGCCTTGAGCGAAACGGGCGGTTGAGAGAATGTTCATGATGCGTGCTCCTGAATAAATAATTTGCTTCCGACGGGTGCAGGTTGCACTTGAGCTCGAACCCGAACAAACGGACAATTTGAACCCGTGTTAAGGAACTCTTAACTTGGCTTCTGCTCATGACCGACTGCCACTGGGTTCGTTGCGCGTGTTCGAGGCGGTGGCGACACGCCTCAGCTTCACTGCTGCCGCGGACGACCTGTCGGTGACACCGGCAGCGATCAGCCAGCAGATCAAATCGCTGGAAGACTATTTGCAGGTGCCGCTGTTCCGGCGCAGCGGCCGGCGGGTCGAGGTCACCGACGAGGGTCTCGAGTTGCTGCCGCAAGTGCGCGCCGGTCTCGAGAAACTCGAGGCGGCGCTGGCGCAATTGAAGCATCACCGGCGCGGCGGGCCGCTGCAGATCAGCCTGTTAGCTTCTTTCCTGCAGGTGTGGCTGTTACCGCGCATTCGCTCCTTCCGCCGCAAGTTTCCGGACATCGAGCTGCGCTTTCACACCTCGCGCGAGCTGGTCGATTTTTCCCGCTCCTCGCACCACATCGCGATCCGCTTCGGCCGCGGCAACTACGGCAACCTGCACGTCGAAAAGCTGCTCGAGGATTGGCTCTTGCCGGTGGCGAGCCCCGAGCTACTGAAGCAACACGGACCCCTGCTACGGGGCGCAAGTCTGGCCAAGTTTCCCTTGCTCGAGAGCGACGATGTCCCTTGGGGCGTGTGGTCGCACGGCGACGAGCAGGCCGCCTGGCAAAGCCGCGCGCCCACCATCGATGATTCCGCCGGCTTGCTGGCCGCCGCCGAGGAAGGCTTGGGGTACGCGCTTGGACGCTGGACGCTGATGACGCGGGCGCTCCAAAAGGGAACTCTGGTCTTGGCCGGCAACGGCGCATTGCCGTACGGATCCGCATATTATTTTGTGTGTCCCGAAAGCCTCCTCGCCCTGCCGAAGGTCGCGCAATTCCGCGACTGGATCGTGGCAGCGGCGCGCGAGTTCCCCCGACCACCCACAGCGCAAGGATGATGCCAGCATGGAAACCATAGGCGCCGACCTGCGCGAGATGCGACGTATCCCATTGGCGGCAGCGCACGTTGAGGCGCTGCGCTCGGCCGGCCAGGCCGCGACGTACCGAGCAGGTACTTTCATCGCGCGGCCTGGCGATCGCATGGATCGTTTCATCTACATCGAAGAAGGCGAGGTAGAGGTGGTGAATCCCTTTACCGACGAGCGCCATCTGTCGTCAACGTTGGGCGCCACGCAGTTCCTGGGAGAAATCTCGCTCCTGAGCGGCGGCGCCTGGTCGTTGGCGATGCGCGCCGCGAGCGACACGCGCGTGCTCGAAGTGCCGCGCGACGCCATGCTGATACTGATGTCCCAAATCCCGGAGATGTCGGACATCATCATCACGGTGTTTGCCGCACGCCGGCGGCGGCAGCTCGACGCGCGCGACAGCAGCTTGCAGCTGATCGGCGAGGACAATGATCGAGGCGTGCGCCACATCGCGGAGTTCGCGAGCCGCAATCTCATCCCCTATACGTCACTGCCGCTCGGCAGCGACGCGGCGCTGGCCGCCGCCCAAAGCTGTTCGATCCCCGCGGGCGTGCCCGCGGTCATCTTCGGCCGCGGCATCGTGGTAGCCGAGCCGACACCGGAGAAGGTGGCGCGCCTGCTCGGCCTCAGCCTCGACTTTCGCGACGACGAAGCATTCGATGTGCTGATCGTGGGTGGCGGCCCCGCCGGAGTGGCGGCCGGCGTGTATGCCGGCGCCGAAGGACTCTGCGCGCTGGTCGTCGAGGACGTGGCCATCGGCGGCCAGGCCGGAACCTCGAGCCGCATCGAGAATTACATGGGCTTCCCCACCGGCATCTCGGGCGCCGACCTGGTCTGGCGCGGCGAAATTCAGGCCATGAAGTTTGGCACCCGTTTCGCGATGCCGCGCCGGGTGGAGCGGCTGGAGAAGCTCGAGGAAAGAGACTTTTGCGCCACCTTCGACAACGGCCAGAGGGTCCGCGCGAAGGCGGTCGTGGTCGCCACCGGCGTGCAGTATCGGCGGCTGCCGCTCGAGCGGCTCGCCGACTTCGAAGGCGCCGGTGTCTACTATGCGGCCACCGAAATCGAGTCACGCTACTGCAAAGGGACCGAGGCGGTCGTCATCGGCGGCGGCAACTCCGCAGGACAGGCTGCCATGTTCCTGAGCCGGTCGGCGCGCTGCGTGCGTGTGCTGGTGCGGGGCGCATCGCTCGCTGCCTCCATGTCGACCTATCTCTCCAGCCGTCTGCAGGCGGATCCGCGGATCACCATCGAGTATGGCGCCGAGGTCAGCGCGTTACATGGCTCGGAGCATCTCGCGGCCGTCACCATTCGCGACATTGCGTCCGGCACCCTCCGCAAGGTGGAAACCCGCGCTCTCTTCATCATGGTGGGGGCAGCACCCAACACCAAATGGCTCGCCGACCTGGTGCAGCTCGACGACAAGGGCTTCGTGGTGACCGGGAACAGTCCCGTGTCGCCCTTCGCGACGTCCCAGCCCGGCATCTTCGCGGTCGGCGACGTACGCTCAGGCTCGGTGAAACGCGTTGCCTCCTCGGTGGGTGAAGGCTCGGTCGTCATCTCCAAGGTGTGGGAGTTCGTGAACCGCTAGGCCGCGGCTTCGTCCGCTGAAGTTGTCCACGCCGCGATATGCGGTGCTTTGCGCTCTTGAGCCGGAGACTCGCAGCTTAAACGCGCGCCTCGCTGGCGCGGTATTTGTGACGGCTCAAACGATGCGATGGACTGCGCTTAAGTAATAAGATACGACGTGAACCGACGCTTAATTGGAGCAGTCATTTTTTGTCATCCACGCTACCGCCATCACTCGTAGTCGTCGCTCTACAGACCGAATCCGCCGGGGTATTCGAGGCAGCAGGTGTACCGATCGTTCACTGCGGGGTGGGCAAAATCAACGCGGCCGTCAGCCTGACGCGCGAACTAGGTCGATACGAATGCTTGGGGCAGCCGCTGCCGCTGGTTATAAACTTTGGATCGGTGGGGAGCCACTGTCACCCCACGGGCACCCTAGTCGAATGCCACGAATTCGTCCAACGCGACATGGATGCGCGCGCTCTGGGTTTAGCACTGGGTGTGACACCCTTCGATGATGTCCCAAAAAAGCTCTCGTTCGGTCGGGTGTTTACCACATTGCCGGAGGCCGTTTGTGGCAGCGGCGATTCCTTTGTCAGTAGCACTGTCGACATAGAGTGTGCTGTGGTCGATATGGAGGCTTATGCGCTCGCCAAGGTGTGCTGGATCTATGGGACAAAGTTCGCTTGTGCCAAGTTCGTTACCGATGGCATGAACCACGATGCCGCGAGCGAATGGCAACAGAACGTCCACCGGGCGGCCGAAGAATTCCTGTCCCTGTTTAGAGCTCTGTAGACAGTTCGTAAATTGCGGGGCGGCGCCCGATACCCGCTGGCTCATCCAATCTGGCGGCCGCGGCTTCAGAACACCACTCGGACGCTCGAGTCCACTAGCTTCGCGTCGATGTAGCCGATCGCGGCCGGATTATCCGCGATCACCTTACGCATCTCGATGCCGTTCGCGACCGCCCGCGGCGGTTGCCCGCGCCCTGTGAAAATGATCTTCGACCAGTAGGCCTTGAGCTGCGCGGGCGATTTGCCATCGAGCATCACGTAGAACTGGTCGCGCTCCGGCGCGCCTTCGACGAGATCGATCGGCAAGGCTGCGCCGCCGCTCGGGAAGCGAACCACTCTGCCGAGAAATATCGCCGCCACCTGTGCCTTGCTCAGCGACGCGACCGGGCTATTCGCTGAGACCACGGCCACCACATCTGCCATCGCCCCGCTCGCCGGCAGAGACGAAGCCAGCATCAGGGTAAGGAGTACGCACCGGTTCTTGCTGAACATGATGGCGGCTTTCAAAAGACGAAATCGATCGCGACGCTGAACAGCGTGAAGCCGCCGCCGCGCCGGAATTCGGGCTGAATATTGACCAGGGTGCCGGCCGAACTGGCGCCGAGGCGAGTGCGGTCCACTTGCAGCGTCAGGTCCGCGTTCCTGATGAAATCCCAGCGGACACCGGCAGAGCCCGTCTTCTGCGTTGCGGCCGTTCCCAGGACCGAGTTGAGCGCGCCGTTGAGGCCAGCTGCGGGTCCTGCCAGGGAAGGCGGCTGCCCCGCCACGGTCAATCCGGGATCAGAGGTGTTGGTATCCGCTTTCAACGAAGCGTACGTGGCGTAGGGCTTGAACTTCCTCAGATGGTAGCCGCTGCTCACGTACCAGCCCGTACTGGTACCGAGCGCCGTATGCGACAAGCCCTTGGCCCATTCCCCCAACGCAAACCATTTGCCTGGATCGTACGATGCGCCCAACCCGTAAAACGTGAGCAGCGCGTTATGCGTGTTGTACCGGTCCGCAAGCGCCATGCCCTGCGGGCCGAACTGACGGAACGCATCGAATAACGGATCCAAAGCCACGACAGTCACCTTCGCTCTCGAGTAGCTGATGTGCAGCATCGTCGGACCCTGTTCGTAAGAATCGGCGACCGTCACCGCCCCCCTCGAGTGAATTTTGCCGGTAGGGTGACCGTCGACGCGCGGAGCGCTCGCGTCGGCGCGTCCGGCCACGATTTGCAGCACATTGGTGGCCGTACCGACCGTAAACCGATAATTCGCATCGACACCATCATTGCTGGTCAACGGGATCAGGCTATACACCTCAACCGGCAACCTCACCCACGGCGTGGCATATCCCACGCTGCGCGTGTCGGTGAACAGGAATATCGGCAACGCCGTGCGCCCTGCGCGGAGGTCGAAATCCGGCGTGATCTGCCACTTGAGGTTCGCCCACTCCACGTGGGGAGTAAAGCTCCTGTCGTAGTTCTGCTGCGCGATGGCTTGCACGACGGCAGACAGGGTTGGGCTGAAATTCGCCGTCACCTGGGCACCGATCAAACTGTCGACCGATGCGCTCCAACTGCTCGTATAACCGGCGCCCGCGCCCTGCAAAGACTTACCGGTAAAGTCGGCCGCATCTTCGCTGGAATGGACGACACCCAAGGTGCCGAAGCCGCCAAAGGAGAACATGGAAGATGCGGGAGTATCTGCGCCCGCGCAGAGACCGGTGGTGCTCCACAGCATCGCGACCAGAACGGTCAGACCCAAGGGTCGAGCCAAAAGACACCGCGGTGCCGAAGTAATAGTCATCTCGCAGCTTGTTAGGTACGTGCGCAGCCGACGTGGCGCCGTCGAGATTGATATCTCTTTGCTTACCTTTGCATTCTGAACGTGTCGCCGACGTGACGAACCTCACCTATTAGAGAATGTTGTACTTCATCAGGAACATTATGGAGCATTGCTTCGTTTCTGTGACGCTCATGGATTTTCGGATGAGGCATGAGCGGATACTGGCTACGCGCGCGCTCGTCGGGCGCCAGGCCACGGCAACGATTTGCCGCTAGCTGATACATTCGAGCAAGAGGATCGAGCCTTGAAGGCGGCATTTCATCGCGGACTGGCTCGGTCAACCGAGCCACAGGTTCTTTTTCCACTCACTGCCGTGCTGTTGTTGAGCGCCGTGTGGATGGCAACCCTCGGCATCGGCCGCATGCGTCATGCGGCTGCCGAGCATGCGGCAGCTTCGGCCAGCCGGGAACTGCTGAACACATACGAGGCACAGGTCGTACGCGCGGTGCGCGAGATCGACCAATGCTTGAACCTCGTCAAGTCCTGGCCAGACCGTCAGGCCGAGGGACGTACCCTCTCGAAGCTCAAAGAGCAAGGTCTGTTGCCGCCGGACCTGCTCTTCACGGTCAGCATCGCCGACCGGCATGGCATGATCGTCGAGAGCACGCGCCCGATTGCGAACCCCGACGTCAGCCATCAGGCCTATTTCCTCGCGCAGCAGGACAACGACTCGATTTTTATCGAACGACTTCCGCGTGGCCCTACCGGGGACGCGCAGCTCCACTTCAGTCGGCGTTTGAGTACTGCACGTGGCGCCTTCGACGGTGTGGTCGTCGTGGCGGTGGATGCGGATTATTTCGTCAGCGGTTATGACGTAGAGAAGCAAGGTGCCGGCGGGGTGCTGGGCCTGCTCGGCAACGACGGAATCTACCGTGTACGACGCTCAGGGGAATCGGTGACCTCCGGCGATGCGATCAATTACGCCGCCGCAGTGGCGGACACCGACGAGGCGGATGCGAAAGTATCGGTCAGTCGCATCGATGGCGTAGCGCGCTGGGCGGGCACCCGCGAGCTCTATGGCTTTCCGCTCGCAGTCAGCGTCGGGCTCTCGGTGGACGAACAGATGGCTGCTGCGAAGGCTCTCACGCGTCTCCTGGTGTGGGGTGCGCTGCTCGCGAGTGTCCTGATCGTGCTGTTCACCACGCTCTTCGGCCGCATGAGCTGGCAGCTGGCGCAGGGCCGGCGACGCGAAAGCGAGGCAATATCCGCCCATGCGCGGCGTGTAGAGTATCTCGCCTATCACGACGCGCTGACCGGGCTGCCCAACCGCAGCCTGTTCAGCAAACTGCTGATTCAGGGACTCGCCGAGGCGCGGCGCCACGATCGGCGCCTGGCGGTCGCCTTTCTCGACCTCGACCGCTTCAAACAGATCAACGATACGCTGGGTCACGAAGCGGGCGATCAGCTGTTGCGGGCGGTCGCGACCCGGCTCAAGAGTTGCGTACGCGACAGCGATACGGTGGCGCGCTTGGGCGGCGATGAATTCGTGGTACTGCTGCCGGAACTGGCGGACGAGCAATACGCCGCGATCGTGGCGCAGAAAATACTGGCCGTCGCCGCCAAGCCATTCTTATTGCTGGGCCAGGAATTTCGGGTATCGGCCAGCATCGGCATCAGTACCTACCCGCAAGATGGCCTTGATGAACAGACGCTGACGAAAAACGCCGATATCGCGATGTATCAGGCGAAGTCGGAAGGCAGGAACAATTTCCAGTTCTATTCGGAGAGGCTCAATGCCTACTCCCTGGAGCGGCTCACGCTGGAATCGAGCCTGCGCCGCGCGCTCGAGTGCAACGAGTTCCGGCTGCACTATCAGGTCAAGCGCGACATCCTCAACGGCCGGATCACGGGCATGGAAGCTTTGCTGCGGTGGGAGCATCCGGACCTGGGGATCGTGGCGCCACTACGGTTCATCCCCGTGGCCGAAGAAACAGGACTGATCGTGCCGATCGGCCGATGGGTCCTGCAGACGGCATGCGCCCAAAGCGTTGCCTGGCAGAAGCAGGGTCTGCCACCGCTGCATATTGCCGTCAATCTGACGCCGCGCCAGTTTTGCGATGAGCAATTGCTGACCGATGTCGCCTCGATCCTGAAGGCAACCGGCATGCAACCTGGCCTGCTCGAGATCGAGCTGACGGAACGGTTGCTGATCCGGGACATCGAGAACACGCTGCGGATTCTGATCGGCCTCAAAGAATTGGGTGTTCGGATCGCGGTGGATGAATTCGGGACCGCGTATTCCACGCTCGCCATGTTGCAGCAGTTCCCGGTCGATACCATCAAGATCGACCGTTCGTTCATGCGCGATTTCGCCGGTCAAGGCCACGACGCAGGGTTAGCCGACGCGATCATCAAGATGGGCAAGGCCCTGAGCCTGACCGTGGTTGCACAGGGCGTCGAAACCGAAGAGCAAGCCGAGTTCTTGCGGCTGCGCGCCTGCGATGAACTGCAAGGCTTTTATTTCAAAAAGCCCTTGCCGGCCGATGAGATCGCAGAACTGTTACGTGACCAAGCCGAGGAAATCGCTTTCATCGGCGAGCGACCTGAGATGATGGCTGCTTCTTAGCGGGGAGGCGCGAGTGGGTCGAGCGGTTACTGCGACCCTGGACGTGACTCCCCATTTGCTGACTGGTTCCTAACATGGGACAGCTTTGGATGTTAGCCTTGAGCAAAGCACACTCAGGAGTCTTTAGCATTGCAGCTGCCTCGAATGCCAGTAGATGAAACCCAGAGACTTCGATCTCTGATGGCGATGGGCGTGCTCGATACCATGCCTGAAGACCGATTCGACCGGATCACCCGTCTCGCGTGCCGCGCGTTCGGGGTACCGATCGCCTTGGTATCGCTCGTTGACAGCGACACTAGCGGCAGTGGGCCGGATGCCATCCTGTACTCACTCGATCGAGCCGATGACCTCACCCGTCTGATACGTCACTCCCGGCAATCCGGTCGCATGCAGGCGGCCGGCTACCGGCGCCGAGATCTCTTCGATCACGTCGCCGTGTTCGACGTAAAACAGCAGATCTCCCGCCGATACGAGATCGCCATCTTCGGGGACCCAACTGCTCAATGTGCCACGGGTGGATGTTCCGATCGCAGGGAAAAGGAGAGCCGTCGGCATGAAGGAGCCTCTTTCGGTTAAAATTTAGTTTGGCGATTGCCGTGAATTAATGGTGACTTATTCAGGTTTCGAATACGGTTTCACGTCCGATGACCCGCATGTACAGGTCAGGGCCATATCGAACATCCGGTTCCCGGTCATAGCTGAAGAGCGCTATGACCCGCGGGGTCGATCCGCCCACGGGGGCGACCCGATGCAATGCCCGACGACCACAAAACAGCAACAGGGTTCCTGCCTCGACACTGACCGAGCGTAGCTCCGCACAGCGATCATCGAGCGCCGCTGCGACGGCGTCGTAGTTTTCTCGTCCCTCGTCCCGGATGTTCGGCACAAAATCAAAGGTGCCGCCTGACTCCGGCGCCTGCAACAAGATGGACACCACGAAATCGTTGAGATCGAAGTGCCAGCCATGCGTGTCGCCATCGGACATCACGGTGGACGTGCACGCCAGGATCGGATCCGACAGTGTGTAGAGCCTGGGCTCATTCAACATCTGTGCAATACGCCGAGTCAGCGCCTCGTTACGGTAGAGAGTCTGCAACAGACCGCTTCGCGGCAGGACGTCGTTCGACAGAACGAACTGGCGGTTCAAGTGCCGCCGTCGTCTGACGTGCTCTGCCGGGTACTGCTCGATGCCGCGTTCGTCATAGGCGCTGAACTCCCGCTCACGCCGATAGGCACGCGGCATGGCGGCAAGTACTTCCCCGGTCATCTTCGCCGCGATCCCCGGCTTCAGGAATCCGGGCAGACTGGCGAAGCTCGATTCCGCCAGCTGCCTTTTACAGTGCAGGGTCACGGCCGCAAAGCCCGCATCGTCCAGGAGCGGATAGCGATCAAGGTCGACCAACGCGGACAGTTCGTGGTTGTTCATCCGGCCAGTGCCCCTCTCATACCCTAGCTTCGCAAGCTTCTACGTTTCTTCCAAAGTATTGCATGGCTCGCTCCCATTACGCGCCCCGAATTTGTTATTCAGCATCGCTTTGGATGCGACGTAGCAGCCGATCCCGATGATGCTCGACGCGGCATATATCCACCCAGTTGCCTGAAGGCCAACCGTCGGCAGCAGGCCGCCCGCCAATGTCGCTCCGGCGGCGAGGCCTAAGCCATCCACGGCCGGCGTGATTGCACTCGCCCGTCCCGTCGGATCTGACGCCGCAATGACGGAAAACTGAAACGGAAAGGATGCGCACCATGCGAAATAAAATCCGCAGATGGACACGGTAAAGAGGGTGGGAGTCGACGCCTGAAATATGCCGGCGAGCGAAAGCAGGCCGGTCAGGAGCAGCACGAGCAGCACCGTGGATGGATTCAATCGATAAGCCGCGCCGCCAACGCCAAGAGCCCCTACCAGCCCTGCCAGGTTCAGAAGCGCCAATGCCCTCGTTGTGCCTTCAGCCGAAATACCCTGACTGCGTCCGATGGGTTCCAGGTAAGTCCACAGGGCGCCCTGGCCCAGGAAGAACACGAACAAGCCCAGCACCGCGATCACCGCCGGCCGTGGAATCATGCCGGTCGGTCGGCGCGCTCCCGACTTTGCGGTGAAGCCGGCTGGAATTCGAACGCACAAGGCGAACCCAATCACTGAAACCAGAGCGATGACAATGAAGGGGGCGGCGGGCCCGAAGCGCGCCACCAAATCCGGCAGCACGCTCGTCACGCCTGCAGCAAGGATGACCTGGCCGGCGGCATACACCGCGAATGCACGCCCAGGATTTTGAGCACGTCCTAAAAACAACATGCAAAGCGAGCGCACGACGCCCTCGCCCAACCCCGTACACGCTCGAGTGGCAACCAACGAGGACAGGTCGAAACTATAGGCCGAGGCCAGATTTCCAACGATCATGCCGATGAGGCCGGCGATGGCGACCGCTCGAAAGGATTGCCTGCGGGTAGACGCGACGAAAATGCCGGTGCCCATCACCTGCGCGAACAACTCTGTTCCCGCAACGAAGCCACTCTGAGAAACCGACAGTCCCACCTGCGCCTGCCAGACGGCCAAAAATGCCGGCAGGACCGCCGATATCGCCGTTGCAATGATGCCGAGTCCGCCAGCGCACCACAGCTGGTTCGACGTGAAAGATGAAGGAACTCCCGCTGCGGTCATGATTTTTCGCGCCCCCGGAGCGGAAAACTTCTCTACTCAGCAACAACTCATGCTTTCTTTTTTATATACGACCCGTGTGCCGCCACGCATTGCCAAGTTCCATTCGGCATCTTCACCCAGGTATCAGTCCAGCGCGAATGCTCGGTGCAGTGAAAATGAAATGCCGGCAAAGGCAAAAACCGACGAAGCCTTCTTCATTCTTAACACCCTGTCTTTTGATTTTATAAAAGCATGCTGATGACTTGATTGAATACTGAGCCCGATTCAGTGTCCACTTATTTACCAGCCTGGGCCTTTGAGTATCGAAGGCGAGTCATTCATTGGCCGGCGGGAGCGTTCTACCCGTAAAAGCGACGATAGCGGCTCTTGCCTCGTCACTGAGGGCCAGGCCGTCTTTGGTGAAATAGTGATCCTTCTTTTCCGGCGGATCGGAGTCCTGCAAATCGACGTCAGGCCAGATCAGTGCCAAATCGCAGCCCTCTGCCTCCAGCAGTTTCAACCGATTCAATGTCGAGTCGGTTTGCGGCGTTGAATAGGTCCATTTCTCCGGGCGACCGCCCACGGCGCTGAACTCGCCCAGAAAAGCTTTGTTGCTGCCTTTGAATAGCCCTTTCATGGGCGGATCGCCGTTTGCACCACCCAGAGAGTTGTAAAAGCGCTCGTTTGCGTAGTAATGAAACTGCCTCACTGTCTCGCCCGACGCGAACTCCGTCATATCATCATAGAAGCGATGCCCGATGGTCGACGGCAAACCTGCCAGGTTGATTCGAGCGACGGCTTCTTGCAGAAAGTCCTTGAGATCCTGGCGGGTAACCTCTTGTGGTCGCGGCATCCAGTTTGGCCGGGACAAAATGCCAAAGGCGAGTGCCAAATGGATAGGTTCGTTCATCACTTCCCAGGCATAGATGACAGATTCGTATCCTTTAGATGCGTCGAGCAAATCACCAAGCATGGTTTTCAAGAACAGCGTTCGCTTGACGGGGTCTCGGATCACGTCGGCTCGTCCGGCGTGCCACGTTCCATTAGGACCAGGTCCGGTGATTGCTTCACCGCCAAATTCAAAATTGATCAGTGACGGAATCAGCTGCATCTTGTTGACTTTGAAAACCTCGAGCATCTCGGCGAAATCGCGCTTGAAGCGCGGATCAGCGCCCGGCGGAGGGTCGAAGCGATAGATCGTTCTTTTTGGATTCGGAAGATCGTTAAGCTTTGGGGGCACCGATTCGATCACCTTCCTGGGGTTCGGCCCGTAGTTGTTGCCGTTACCCAGCAAGAACCAGCGGACCACCGAGATGCCCATGTTCGCAAGATTTTTCAGGTTGCGATCGAGATAGTCGAACAGGGGTGGAAGGGGGATATCCGTCTTCGACAGCTTGCCATTCCTCGCCAGTTGGTTCCATTTTTCCAGCAACACGGCATCACCCCAGATCTGCGGGCCAATCTGTGCGCCGTCTGCAAATCGAGACCACGGATAGTTAAATCCCAGCAGCATGGCCACTACCAATGCCCGCTTCGGTCATCCGCTCAAGCGATCGACGTCAGATTTGACGTGACCGCAATGTCAGTACCGGAACTCGGAGTGTATTCGTTCCACTCTGCGATCAAAGTACCCTTCTCCCCAGGTTGCAGAATCGGGAATGGCAAAGCCGTCCCATCGTGCGTGTGGGTCAGTTGAGCAATCACGATATGCGTGGCATCGGGGATACCCGTTATCAACACCGCCTCCTGGATGTGCCGATCATCCTCGACGTCGATGATCACTTGAAGTCCTGTGATAAAACCGCTGCTGTCTGCCACTGCCAAGCTGATCGCAGCTGCGCTCGGGCCAACCTGTGACGTGCAGGTCGTGTAAACGGACTCCTGCAGACGCACTGCAGCCCGTGCTGGGTTTGCGGGCGGGATCCCGGGATAGTTACGATCATCATAGGCAGCAATTTCTTGGGCAATGGAGAGATAGGGCCCGGTCGCCGGTGCGGCTATGTCGGCAGCCACGGTGCCATCTTTGACGAACTGCGCCCATTTGGTTTCCCAGCCTTTGCGCACGGTGAGTACGACCCTCGCGCTGCCGGCGCGTAAAAAGGCCTGGCGGCTGAGATCAACATGGCGCAGGTCCCGTATGAAAGCCCAGCTCTGCGGCAGGTCCCAGAAATAGGAATACAGGAACGTCACGACGTTCTCCCATTCAATGGCTTGATTGATGAAGCGCACGATGTCCTCGTGCTGCTTCAGAACGGACCATTGAGAGACGCTCAATGCCGCGAGACTTTGTCCGTCAAACGCTATGCCATGATCCATGTCCGTCGCCTCAGCCGCAAACGCTTTCTGTACGTCGGTGGGCATCAGATCAAAGTCGGGCCCGAGTACAAACTTGAGGATATTCTTCATGATCTCGTCGCTCTCTTCACGCCGGAGCGTCAGGGTGTCGACATTGTCCAGCCGCGCCTGGAGCTCTGTGACCTGTGCGGCAACGAGCTGCTGCTTGGCGAAGTAGTTGTTCTGCGCGACGCCGTAAAGCGTATTCCAGACATTCGTTCGCCATTGCTCGATGGTGCTCGATGAGTTCTCGAGAATGATCTTGAGGGTGATGGCTGGATGATCCGCGCGCCAGAGCCAGAAGGTTATCGTTTGATCGCCGGTCGCCCCGGCCATGAACTCAGTGCCGTCTTGTGCGTAGACGACAGCATCGTGAACCTCCAATCCATTCTGATCCTGCCATGCACCTTCATCCCGTGCGCCCAGCACTCGCAGCCACGGCCACTGGCCATCATTGACCCCGATCAGCGCACTCAGATAAATGCGTTTTATCTGAGCGCCCGACGGGACGTTGAACTGCACATCGAGATAGTTCCAACTCAAGTTTCCGTCCCCGCGTACGGTCCGGAACAGCGGCGCAGGGTCAGTGGGGTACGGCTGGACTGCGGCTGCATATCGGTCTTGCTGCCATACGTAGGCCGGTTGCAGCAACGCAGGAAGCACAGGCGTCGGATTGCCGGTGAAGTCCACCAAAGTGGGACTGATCTGCCAGAACTTGGTGTCGAACGTAAAGGGCACTTGCATCTGACGCAGAGCGTCCAATTGCATATACGCACGTCGCATTGCGGCGCCTGGCTCCGGAATGACCAGGTCATAAGTGAGGCGCAGTCCATACCGGTAGAGGCGCACCCGCCATTTGCGCATGAGACTGAAATAGTCGATACGGATGGGATCAGCGCCGTCGTTCTTGAGGACTCGGGTCGACGTTTCCGAGGTGCCC
Organism: uncultured Steroidobacteraceae bacterium; assembly: GCA_964658805.1. Lineage (GTDB taxonomy): Bacteria > Pseudomonadota > Gammaproteobacteria > Steroidobacterales > Steroidobacteraceae > Bog-1198. The sequence continues at coordinate 3,703 of CAZZZU010000044.1, read as the reverse complement.
GTGACCGTGGTGGTGGAGATGGTGGTTTTGTGCTCCTGACGCGAGCGTGCCGCCGCTTTCTGGGTTACGGCCGACGCATGCTTGATGGAATCCGTCGCGGATTGTGACCCAGCATCTTGAGCGCTGACCCCCGCGGAGCTCGAGCCGCTGATGATCGGAATTCCACCCCGGACGGTGCCAGTGATATTGAATTGGGTTGAGTGCTGGTTCTGCGAAGTGGTGGACTGCGAAAGATCGGTATTGTCCGTTACGCCGGTCTCGCTGGTGCTTTCAAGGGAGTCGGTAACGATGGTCGTGAATTCTTGTGACGTTACGGACCATTCTTTGTGCGTGACGGCGGTCGCTTCGCCGGGCGCGAGTGGAATGGTAGCCACGAGTTCGCCCCGCTCAATGCCCGCAGGCACCATTTCGATGCGCTCGAGATTGAGCATGCCGAGCGGCTGCATCGCGGCGTTGTAGCCCAGGCTCTTCGTCGCAACGACCGCAGCATTGAGCTGGCGAAGTTTCTCGCCCAACTCTGCGGTCGTAGTCTGAGTTTTTTGCGCCGAACGTACGCTTGCAGACCGCACCTCCACCAGAGCCTGCGCAAAAGCGGCAACTTCGGTTTGTGGCAATGAGGCGATGGCCGAGATCCCCGGTCGAAGCGCTGGAATGATCGGCTGCTCAAAAGCCTTGAACATGGCGATGGTCGCGGGCGATACAACAGCCACCGTCCCCTGACTACGCGTTGGCGCCGGTGCGTTGGTACGCAAATAGGCCTGAACGGCGTCAGACTCGCCCGGAGAAAGAGCGAGTTGCCGGGTAGCGTTGTATTTCACAAGACCTGCGGGGTCTGTCAGACCGGCCGTTTTGCGGAGCGGCACCAGGCTGCCTTTCAGGATCTGGCGAGCTGAGTTGTCCAGCGGGGCGACCATGGTCGGAGCGCCGGGAGTCGGATCAATAGCATCAGGCATTCGAAGCTCCTTTTAACGAGAGTCAATCGGATCTGCCGTGCAAGTCCGACGGTGCCAGGGGTGGCCGCAAAGTGCGAAAAAAATGTATCTCTCTAGAGAAACGTTTTTTTCTGCCTTAATGCGACATCGCGTGGCAGGTCGATTTGGGCATCTGCGCATCCATGCACGGCTACCTACGGCAGCGCCGAGCGTCCTTTGCTCGTTTTCCCTGAATCAGTCTACTGAGCGGCGTGCGGACATGCGCAAACGCACCGGAATGTGCTTTGCCGCAGGTACATAACTGTCTTCCGCGTGATGCCACAGGGGTATCAGTGGATTGCACTCCGGGTAGTAGCCCGCGGCGCAGCCCAGAGGAATATCGTAGGTCGTGACGCGTAGTTCATCGACCGTTCTGCTGGTTTCCTGTTCATCACGCGCAACGGTAGATACGGAAACGTAATCGCCCACCTCGAATCCCAGACGGGCGATATCGATAGGGTTCATCAGGATGACTTTCCGGGTGCCGTATACACCGCGAAAGCGGTCATCCAAGGTGTAAATCGTCGTGTTGAACTGATCGTCGCTGCGCATGGTCATGAGGCGCAGAACGTCGGGATCGTCCGAATGCATGTCCGGATCCTCATCGAGCGTTCGCGGCGTTTTGAAGTTGGCCTTGCCATTCGGCGTCTTCCATTCCCGGTTGGCGGCCGGCAACGGTCGGCGGAAACCGCCCGGCGTCCACATGCGCGCATTGAAATCATGAAATATCTCAGGAAATATCGCAGCGATCTCGTTCCGGATCAGACTGTAGTCCCCGACCCACCGATCCCAGTCGATGCTGGGCCTTGGCGGAAACAGCGCCTGGGCGATGCCGCCCAAAATTGCCGGCTCGGACAACAGATGCGGTGATGCCGGTTGTGCAACGCCGCGCGATCCATGCATACAGCCGGTGCTGTCTTCCATCGTGACCGACTGGGGTCCGGTTGCCTGCTCGTCGATCTCGATTCGCCCGCGACAGGGCAGCAGATACGACACTTCGCCGTGAATCAGATGACTGCGATTGAGCTTGGTCGCGATCTGCACGGTCAGCTTCAGCCGGGTCCAGGCTGCCTCCATCAAGTCAGTCTCGGGCACCGCACGGATGAAGTTGCCGCCCAAGCCGATGAACCCTTTTACACTGCCGTCGAGCACTCCCTTACAAGTCTCCACCGTGTTGAGTCCTTTCTGTCGCGGTGCCCGGAAGTCGTAGCGGGCTTCGAGTTTGTCGAGGGGCGCCAATTCAGGCTTCTCCGTGATGCCGACGGTCCGTTGGCCTTGCACGTTCGAGTGGCCGCGCACCGGGCAGATCCCCGCGCCGGGCTTGCCCATGTTGCCCTTCAACAAGAGAAGGTTGCTGACCATCTGCACGTTCTCGACCCCGCGTCGATGCTGGGTCAGCCCCATGCCATAGATTCCGATGACCCGGCTCGCGCGCATATACTCTGTCGCGGCCTCTTCGAGCGCCGCTCGCGTGAGCCCGGATTCCCGCTGTATGACTTGCCAGTCGCAAGCGCGCACATAAGCGGCGAATTCCTCGAACCCATGCGCATGCTCTTCGATGAAAGCCTCGTCGATGATGCGAGTCGTTCCCGCAACAAGCGCCGCGTCGTCCGCATCGATGATGCTCTTGCAGATGCCGGTGATGGCCGCGATGTCGCCGCCGATCTTCACCTGGTGATACTGCGTGCTGATGGTGGTTTCGTTGCCCGTCAACATCTGCGTGGGCGAGAGCGGATTGACGAAACGCACCAAGCCCCGTTCACGTAGCGGGTTGAAGGTCACGATCGGGACCCCCCGCTCACGCGCTTCCTGCAGCTGGTGCAACATGCGCGGACTGTTGGTGCCCACGTTTTGCCCGAAGAAGAAAATACAGTCCGTCTGCTCGAAGTCATCGAGAATCACGGTTCCGACCGGCACGCCAATCGTCTGCGGCAGACCTACCGAGGTACTTTCGTGACACATGTTGGAGCTGTCCGGCAGATTGTTATTGCCGTACAGGCGCGCGATCAGCTGATACATGTAGGCTGTTTCGAGGGAGGCGCGACCCGATGCGTAAAACACCACGGATTCGGGCTCGGTCGATTGCAATCGCGCGGCGATATCTCGAAATGCATCTGCCCACGCGACGCGCTCATATTTGTCGCTCTGCGGATCCCATCTGAGCGGCTCGGTGAGCCGGCCTTCTTGCTCCAACGCCAAATCGCTCCAGGTCAGCAATTCAGCGACCGTGTGCTCCGCAAAGAATTCGGGTGGGTTTCGATTCTCGGTGAGTTCCCAGGCCGTGGCCTTGATGCCGTTCTCACAGGCCTCCACCGCATGCGGGTGCGCCGGCTTTGCCCACGAGCAACTCACGCAGGCAAAACCATCCGGCTTGTTCTGGTGCAGGATTGCCCGGCTGGCTTTGAGCAGGACACCCTCTTTGAGCAGCAGTGAGGTACTGGTCTTCGCGGAGCCCCATCCCCCCGATGGCATGGTGGGATCCTCGAAATGCTCTTTCTTTGTCATGATTTAGCGCGCGATAACGCTTGAGTCTACACGACGCTGCCGACACACGAACCGAGTTCGTACGAAGCGTCGCGCTGCTTCCTCTATACTCTCCTGATATGACTAATATCCCCGTGCGCTATCGTTCAGACGTGGAGACTCTCGAGGCAGACGAGCCTGAGACGATCCAGCAGCTGAACAAGACCTTCGACGTCATCCTGCAGCGCACCGCCGAGGACTATCATCAC
>CAZZZU010000043.1:4655-33162 GCA_964658805.1 uncultured Steroidobacteraceae bacterium | reverse complement strand
GGTCGAAAACCACCCCCGCCCGGGGGACGATAGCCCGGCCGCTGATTCCAATTCGGAGGCGGTCGGGCGTAGATAGGCCGATTGAAAACTGGCGGTCGCGGGCGATAGTAAGGGCGTGGACTTCGATAGCGATTATCGAAGCCCCATACGCTGCGCCCGTACAGCATGCCTCGACCTCCCCACCCCCAGCCCCAATTGGACCAACCCCAAGGTCGATCTACGATGAGCGCGCCGATGGCGATGCCCGCACCGAAGCTCAGCAATGAACCTGCGATGATGTCCCCGGGGTCGCTCACGTACACACGCTCGGGCCGATACTGGGGCACGTAAATGATTTGCGGATTTGCCGGTTGGACCACCACAACTTGGGCGCCGTTCTGTTCCTCCACGGATACATTTTGGTACTGGTTGCTGTCCAATGCCCCGGACGCATAGGCTTGCTGGCGTAGTACCTGGATGGCGGACATGACGTCATCCTGATTCGCCCTGAATGCCGCCCCGAGTGCCGCGTAATCGTCGATATGCGCAGCCATCGCAGACAGGACAGTCGGGAAGGTGACGAGTGCGATGTAAGCAGGATCGAAGCCTTGTCGTTGCGCAGCATCGGTCAGCGCCGGGCCGCGCAGGTAACGGTGCTGTTGCAACCAGTTATGGGCGTCGATCACTTGTTGCGGATCCGTCGACGCCGCGCAGATCTGCGCGAGCAGCGTATCGGGATACAGCGCGATTGGCGCCAGCAACTGGGTCAGTTCGTCTCCCGTCGGCACGCCTTGCGCGCGGCTGACATTGCCGAACAGACACACGCAGAGGGCAACAGAGACGATAGCCAGTGCACGAAATCTTTCCAGGAACATTACCGTCTCCATTCCCGCGCTGCTGTCACAATGCTACGCCTATTTACCGCCACTCAGGGGCCTCGAATGTCACCGCGCTACTGCAGCATCGTATTACTCGCCGCTTTATCTCTTCCGGCATATGCCTCGCTGAAGCCGGGGGCTAACGCGCCCGACTTCACTACCCAGGCTACCCTGGCGGGCACGCCCTTCACCTTCGCGCTCGCCGATGCGCTGAAGACCGGTCCGGTCGTGCTGTATTTTTATCCGGCCGCATTTACCACCGGTTGCACCGTCGAAGCGCACGAATTCGCGGAAGCAACGGAGAAGTTCAAGGCCATGGGCGCAACCGTAATCGGGATCTCGCATGATTCCATCGAAACCCTGAACAAGTTCTCGGTGAGCGAATGTCGCAATAAATTCGCCGTGGCGTCGGATGAGAATCTTAAAATTGCCAAGGCTTATGATGCGCGCCTCTTCGTGACTTCCTACTCGAGCCGCACGTCCTACGTGATCGCGCCGACGGGGAAGATCATCTATGCATATTCCGCGCTGGATCCGGATAAGCACGTCGCCAACACCCTGGCTGCGGTGACGCAGTGGAAAGCGTCACAAGGCGGCGGTGCTTAAGAGCGCCAACGCCCGCTGCAGTCCTCGCTCAGATGCGTGTCAATTCGACCCGCCGGTTGCGTGCGCGGCCCTCCGCAGTGTCGTTTTTTTCACGCGGCTGTGCGGCACCGAATCCGCCAGTGGTCAGGCGGTCTGCGACGATGCCGTATTGGTCGACCAGCGCTGACTTCACGCGTTGCGCGCGTTTGCGGGACAGTTCGAGGTTAGATGTATCGCCGCCGACGTTGTCGGTGTGTCCATCAATGTTAAGTCGCCACGCTGCATTTTTCTTGAGCAGCGCAGCAATCTCCGCCAACACCGGGGTCGACTCCGCGCGCAGTTGATCGCTTGCGAAATCAAAATAGATGCCATAGACATCGACATGTTTGTCGTCGGCGAGCTGCTTCTCGATGCCGTCGTCGGTCGGATAAGAAATCTTGGTGTACCTGACCTTTAATCCATAGCCCGGGATCTCATAGTTGAGTACCAACGGAAAGCGCTCGTCATCGAGTGCTTGCAAGGAGGTCTGCCAAGTCTTTTTGATACCACCCAACGCCGTGATGGTAGGCACTTCCACTGCCTGTCCATTGACGATCCCTTTATAGGCCTCGCGATCGAAGCGGCCCGACGCAAGCTTTTCATCGAAGTCGCGGTCCAACGGCTGCGCTTTGGTCTGCCATTTGTCGTTGATTTCGATGTAGCGATGGCGCGTGACTTGCTGGGTTTTCAGTTCGTGCAGTGAACGGGAAGAAATGCTGAACATCGTCACGGGCGAAACCATGATCGGCGGTTCCACGTGCGAGGTCTCGGTGCGGAAGAAGTACGAGTCCTTGAGCGCGGCCCGACAGATGCGCCCATGGTTGGTCACATTGTGGTGATCCGCGCCGCGCGGGCAGCTATGCGTGAAGTCGATGTAGGTGTCGGTCACGGCCATGATCTGCACGAGGCACTCGTGATCATAGTGGTCAAAGGCATGGCTTCCCTTCAGATCCTCCTAAAGGGATAAACGGGTTTGCCGCGCAGATCCGACACGCCGTTTCGATCAGCTCCGGCGTGCCACCCAGGTGTCCAGATGCCCGGCAAAGGCTTTTCGATCCGCCTGGGTCAGGGGTGGCGGCCCACCCCCGACGTTGCCGCTGGCACGCATGGTGTCCATGAAATCCCGCAGCGTCAGGACGGCCTTGATGGTGTCCGGCGAATACAACTCGCCGCGCGGATTGAGGGCGTGTCCGCCCTTGGCGATGACGTCGGCGGCCAGCGGTATGTCGGCTGTGACGACCAGGTCGCCGGTGGTCACCCGGCGGACGATCTCATGATCGGCGACGTCGAATCCTGACCTGACCTGCAAGGCCTTGAGGCTCGGGATGCGCGGAATCTGCAAAGCTTGATTGGCGACCAGGGTGACCGCGATGCCGGTGCGTTGCGCAACCCGGAAGAGGATCTCCTTGATGACATTGGGACAGGCATCGGCATCAACCCAGATTTGCGTAGACATGGCAGAGTACCACCCATGAAAGCATCGCTCGACTCACCCATTCCGAAGACCGTAGCCTTGCTGGGTTACGGCGGCTTGATCCCGTTTGTAGTGCTGGCACTCGCCGCCTGGATACCAAGCGCTGCGCCATACGGTGCCGATTATGCGCTGTTGCTCTACGGCGGCGTCATTTTGAGTTTCGTCGGTGCTCTGCATTGGTCGTTTGCCATGACGCTCGAAGACTTGAGCAGCCAGGAGCGGCAGCGCGCGTTCATCTGGAGTGTCATGCCGGCGCTGCTCGCGTGGGTTGCCTTGCTGCTGACACCCCCGGCGCCCGGTGTGCTGCTCATCGCGGGCTTCCTGCTGCATTACTGGCGCGATCAGGCGATGTTTCGTCGCGCGAGCATTCCCGCCTGGTATCTGCCCCTGCGTCTGCGGCTCACGGTGGTGGCTGCCCTCAGTCTGGCGCTCGGTACCGCGGCTGAGTTCAGGTGACCGCGTAGTCTCTTGTTGAACGGTCGATGAATAGCAACGGCATCTGTGAAATTGCTATACTCCAAAAAATGCGCCAGGCCCGCTACGACGTCTTGTTCGAACCCGTCAAAATCGGGCCCGTCACCGCCCCCAACCGCTTCTACTCCGTGCCGCATGCGAGCGGCATGACCAATCGCATGCCGCGCATGCGCGCAGCGTTTCGCGAGACCAAGGCGGAAGGCGGGTGGGGCGTTGTGTGTACCGGCTATGTCTCGATCCACCCGAGCAGCGACGATTCGCCGTTGCCCTACGCCACGCTGTGGGATGACAACGATGTGCGCGCGCACGCGATGATGACCGATGCGGTGCATAAACATGGCTCGTTGGCCGGCATCGAGTTATGGCACGGTGGCGGCTCAGTCTCGAACAAGACCAGCCGGCTGCCGTCGCTGTCGCCGTCCGGCCTGTCCTGGATGGCAACGCATGTCGGCTTCATGGGCAATCAGCGCTCCAAGGCCATGGACAAGACCGATATCCGCAATCTGCTGCGTTGGCAGGCAGAGGCCGCGCGCAAGGCAAAGCGCGCCGGCTTCGACATCATCTACGTGTATGCGGGCATGGGCTATCTCCCGTATGAATTTCTCTTGAGCGACTGGAATCAGCGCACGGACGAGTACGGCGGTAGCGTCGTCAACCGGGTGCGGTTGGTGCGCGAGTTGCTCGATGTCACCCGCGATGCCGTGGGCGCTACCTGTGCCGTGGCGCTGCGTATCAGTCTCGAGGAACTGCGCCTGCGCGCGAGCGAGCGCTGTGCGTCGGAAGCGCATGAGGTGGTCGAATTGCTGGCAGAGGTGCCGGATCTGTGGGACGTCAAAATGGACTCGAGCCCCACGGACTGTGCGCCGTCGCGCTTCACCCCTGAAGGCAGTCACGAGCCGGTGATCGACTTCGTCAAGCGACTGACGACACGACCGGTAGTGGGGGTCGGGCGCTTCACGTCACCGGATGCCATGGTGTCGCAAATCAGACGCGGCGTGCTCGATCTCATCGGCGGCGCGCGGCCGTCCATTGCAGATCCTTTTCTGCCGAGCAAGATCGATGCGGGCCGCGAAGACGACATACGCGAATGCATCGGCTGCAACATCTGTATCTCGAGCTGGCATGACAGCGTCCCGGTGCGTTGCACGCAGAATCCGACCATCGGCGAGGAGTGGCGGCGCGGCTGGCATCCGGAGCGCGTGGCGGCGCCACCCGCCATTGCCTCCGTGCTGGTGGTCGGCGCGGGCCCTGCCGGCCTCGAATGCGCGCTGACGCTGGCGCGACGCGGCTTTCGCGTTTCGCTCGCTGACGCGCAGGACGAATTCGGGGGTCGGTTGCGTTTTGAAACCACGCTGCCGGGATTGGCCACGTGGGGAAGGGTGCTTGACTGGAGGATGAAACAACTGCAACGTCTTGATACAGTGACTTTGTACCCGGGCAACGAATTGTCGGCGGACGATATTCTGGGACTGGAGCATCAGCATGTCGTGATCGCGACCGGTGCGCGATGGACCCGCATGCTGTATTCGCCGCTGGAACTCGCGAGCGGCATGCTCGACAGTCCCCATGTTTTCACGCCGGACGATGTGGCGGCGGGGGTGCAGATCACCGGACCGATCGTGGTGTTCGATTTCGACAACTATTACATGGGCAGCGCGCTTGCGACGAAACTGGCGCAGAGCGGCGCGCACGTGACGTATGTGACGCCCGCGGGGCATGCCGCGGCGTGGTCCATCATGACCAATGAGCAACCGCAGGTGCATCGGACCCTGGCAGCGGCGGGTGTCGACCTCATCACTTTGTCGCGGGTCGTGAGCCTGGAGAGTGGCGAGCTGCGCCTGGCCAATTTATTTACGGGTAAGGAACAGCATATGCCGTGCGAATCGCTGCTCGTCGTGGGTGCGCGGTTGGCCTGCGACGAGCTCTACGATGCTTTGCTGGCACGACGAAGCGATTGGCACGCGGCGGGAATTGCGTCGCTCGACCGGATCGGCGACGCCCTGGCGCCCGGTGCCATCGTCCACGCCGTCTATAGCGGACATCGTCATGCGCGTGAGATGGGACAGGCAGCGAATTCGGTTGCTTATTTGCGCGATGCCCCGATCCTTGAAAGCCCGCCACGTCTCTACGTGGATTCGTAGTGACGTCGGTGCTCATCGACAGTCTCGAAGCGACGCTGCCCTCGAACTGGTACTACGACGATGCGGTCTTTCGTCGGGAAAAGGAGCGGATATTTTTTCGCGAATGGTTGTGCGTGGGGCGCGAGTCGGACCTGGCGGCGGCCGGCGATCATCGTGTGCTGGATGTGCTCGGCGAAAGCATCCTGCTGGTACGCAATCGCGACGGCGTGCTGCGCGCTTTCTACAATGTCTGTCGCCACCGTGGTGCGCAATTGTGCCGCGGCGATTCGGGCGCGGCCCCCGGCAAGGCTGCGCAGGGTGGCATTGCGGCCGGCCGCGCTATCATTTGCCCCTATCACCAGTGGACCTACGATCTCGATGGGCGGCTGATCGCTGCACCTCATCTGCTGCAGGCGTCAGCCATGCAACGAAGTGACATTCAGCTTTACCCGGTCGGGGTGGAGTGCTGGGGCGGATTCGTATTTCTCAACCTGTCACCGGCGACCGCAGCGCCGCTGCAGACGCAGCTCGGCGCGTTGCCGGCAAGGCTCGCGCGTTATCCGTTGCAGGATCTGCGCGTTGCGCAGTCGATCGACTATGACGTCGCAGCCAACTGGAAATCGATCTGCGAAAATTACAACGAGTGCTACCACTGCGCCGGCGTGCATCCGGAGCTCTGCGCGGTGGTACCGGCGTTTCGCGAGTCAGGCGGTGGCGCGCTCGATTGGTCGCGTGGCATACCGCACCGTGAGGGCGCGTACACTTTTACGCACAGTGGCACCACCGCGCGGCGCGCTTTTCCGACCCTCAACGAAGATGAGCAGATGCGGCATAAGGGCGAGCTGTGCTACCCGAATTTGTTCTTAAGCCTGGCGCGCGATCATGTCGCGGCGTTTATCCTGCGGCCGTGTGCGCCTGAGCGCACGATCGTCAGCTGCCATTTTCTGTTCGAGCCGCACGAGATCGCGCGCGCGGACTTTGACCCGACCGACGCGGTGGAATTCTGGGACGTCACGAACCGCCAGGACTGGTCGATCTGCGAGTCGGTGCAACGCGGCATGCGCAGCCGTATGCACGTGCATGGGTATTACGCGCCGATGGAAGATGCCAGTCTGGACATCCGCCGCTATGTGCAAGAACGGCTCGCATAGCGCGTGACCGCGCTGTGGCAGCGGATCAGGTGGCGGATTTTCGGGTTTTTGTTCGTCTTTGCCTTCATCGCCTATTTTCAACAAAAAGGTCTGACCGTCGCGGCCGAACGGATGATGCCGGAGCTTTCCTTGAGCCAGGCGCAAATCGGCTGGCTGGAATGGGCCTTCGTATTGGGCTACGCGGCCTTTCAGTTTCCGGGCGGCGTCATCGGTCAGCGCCTCGGGGCGCGCCGCATGTTTGTCGTGATCGGGACGGTTGCCTTTCTCGCGACGACCTTCACACCGCTGGCACCGCACGTGGCCGCGGGCGCCGCTTTGGTTGCCCTATTGTTTGGCTTGCAGCTGTTGCTGGGTCTCGCGCAGGGCGCGATCTATCCGGTCGGCGCGGGTGTCATGGAAGCCTGGTTTCACCCGCGCAGCTGGGCGATGATCCAGGGTCTGAGTTCGACGGCGACGCAGCTTGCGGCAGCGGCCACGCCGCCTTTGGTTGCATATCTGATGACGCGCTTCGGCTGGCAGCAAGCGTTGTTGTGGCCGGCGCTGCCGGCAGCAGCCGCGATCGCGCTCTGGGCATGGTACGGGCGTAATACACCGCAGGAGCATCGCGCCGTAAGTCAGCAGGAGCTGGCCGAACTCGCGCATGACGCCTCGCAGGAAGGATCCGTGCTGGCCGCGCGCCATGGGGTGAAGCGATTGCTGCTCGATCGCTCTCTCATCCTGCTGACGCTTTCTTATGCGTGCCTGAATTACGTTTTCTATCTGCTCTCCAATTGGTGTTTCTTGTATCTGGTGCAGGAGCGCCACTTCGACGTGCTCGAGAGCGGCATGCTGGCGGCCTTCCCGCCGTTGGCGGCAGCCGTCGGCGCGGGCGTGGGCGGCACCCTGGTCACGCGCATGTGTACGCGGGTGGGCCTCAAATGGGGTTTTCGCATTGTTCCAATGGTGGCACTGCCCGTCGCAGGCGCGCTGTTGCTATTGGCCGTCAATCTGAGCAGTGCCTATGCGGCGGTGGCGGCGATGTCGCTTGCCTATGCCGCCGTCGAGATCAACGAGGCGGCCTACTGGGGTGCGACGATGTTCGTGGCGCGCGCCGATAGCATGGCAGCGACCGGAATTCTCAATACGGGCGGTAATGCCGGCGGTCTGATCGGCATTCCCATCATCGCTTATCTGTCAGGTCATGGTCACTGGACCATGGCCTTCGCGCTCGCCGCGGTGTTTGGCGTGGTAGGTGCGGCGGCTTGGCTGGGCGTGGATGCGAGCCGCAGGATCGGTAGCGCGAGTTCGCTGCCATCGGCTCAGTAGCGTCGCGGCAGCAGGATGCGGAAGGTCGTGCCCACGCCGGGCGTGGACGACATCTCGATGGTGGCGTCCAGCAGATCACACATGCGTTTGACGATCGACAGACCCAAGCCTTCGCCCGATGCGAGCGCTGCAGCGGGTAGCGCGCTCAAGACCGGGTCTACTTCCAACGACCCGGGCACGCCGGCAGGCGGTGGTGCGGCGTCCTTCGCTGCGAGTTCCGTTGCCTGCTGGTTGGCCTTCTCCAATGCGTGCGTCAGGGGCTTATCCGAGCCTGCATGAAAACCCGGTCCGGTATCCTGGATGCAAAGTTCCCAGCGCTTCGGATCGTTGAGAGCACTGTCGCCCCAGGTCACGGTGATGCCACCTTGTTCGGTGAATTTGACGGCATTCAAAATGAGGTTCTGCGCGATGCGCCGAATTTTCACCTGGTCGCCGTCCACCGTAAAACTCTGCGGGCCACGACAGAGCACGAACAGGCGACGGTCATCCGCGAGTGGGCGTACGCCTTCGCATAACTGCTGAAACACCGGTGAAACATCAAGGGTCTCGATCCTTCGCGCCTCGCGGCCTGCCTGCAGGCGCGCCAGATCGGTCACATCATTCAGCAGGTGATGCAAGGAGGTCACGTTGCGCATCAGAATGCTGACGAACCGGTCTCGCAACGACTCGCGCAGGCCTTCGCGCGTCAGCCCCACCGTCGCATTGGCGACGACACCCAGATTGCCGCGCAAGTCGTGCGCCGCCTCACGCCACAAGTCGGCACGCTGCTTCTCGAGTTCGCGTACTTCCGCGAGCGCCGCTTCCAGGTCTTTGGCGTGACCGGCGGCCTCCTGCTGTTGAAGTTGAAAGTACTGCGCAACGCTCTCTTCGATTCCGGTACCGCACAGCAACGCCCAGAGCCGACCCGCTGCGCCCGTGGCGACCGGGTCGACGCCGCGATACGCTTCCAACTCGGCGACGAGGATCTCATTGAGCTTGCCGAGTTCGCGCGTGACCTCGCGCAGATCGTAGCCTTGTTGCCAACGTTGCAAGCCGTGCGCCGCGGCTTGGTCTTGTCCCGCGTCCACCAGCGCGAACTCGCCCGCGGCGGCACCGCGCAATTGATGCTCAAAATTCGACAGCAAGGCCGGGATGTGGTCATGCAGATCGGCGCGCGGCAGGGAATTGCTGGTCGTCAGGAATCGATCCCGCTTGATGGCATCGCGCCACGCCGCCAGGATGGGCTCGCGGCGGCTTTGCAGATGATCCGCCAACTGGGCCAGGCCGCCACTTTCTGATTTCACGCGCGGAGTTTGCAACGTGCGGGCGTGAGATTCAACCTAGCGAGAGCGGTCCACCTTGCCTACATCGGCGGGACGCGGTTGCGCGCGTAATGGCGCGCTATGAACAATGACCACGATCCGGGCGCCGACAGCCCCGCTACCTCGCGCCGAAATTTGCTCAAACTGGGCGGTTTCGCGCTCGGCGCCGGTGTGCTGGGCGCGGCGCCAGCGGCTGCCGCGAGCGGACCGCCGCCGCAGCCGGTGGATGAGGGTGCTGTAGGGGGCGGCCAGGTCAGCTTCCCTTCGATTCAAGCGGTCTCGGAGCCCGCGTGTGGACGGACGCCTAATCCGGATCCGCCGACGGCGCGCGTGGGCTTCGCCATCATGGGGCTGGGCCGCCTGGCGCTCGAAAATATCCTGCCCGCCTTCAGCGCGTGTAAACATGCGCGGCCGGTGGCGCTCATCAGCGGCAATGCGGACAAGATGCGCACCGTTGCGGGTCAGTACGGCATCGCCGCTGACGCCTGTTACAGCTATCAGGACTTCGCCCGGATACGCCGCAACGCTGCGGTCGACGTGGTTTACGTCGTGTTGCCGAACAGCCTGCATCACGACGCGGTCGTGCAGGCTGCCGCTGCCGGCAAGCACGTGCTGTGCGAAAAGCCCATGGCCGTCGATGCGGCAGAGGCGCGCAGCATGATCGAGGCCTGCAAGCGTGCGGACCGCAAACTCATGATCGCGTATCGCTGCCAATATGAGGTGGCGAACCGTGAGCTCGCCCGCCGGGCGCGCGCGGGCGAGTTCGGCCAGATCCAGTTCGTGGACGCCGTGAATACCCAGAACCAAGGTGATCCGACGCAGTGGCGGCAGGTGAGCGCGCTGGCCGGCGGTGGTTCCTTGCCCGACGTGGGACTCTATTGTCTGAACACCACACGTGCCCTGTTGGGGGAAGAACCGGTCGAGGTCAGCGCACGCATCTTCAGTCCGTTGAACGATGTGCGTTTCAAAGAGGTGGAGTCCACCGTCAGCTTCACGCTGCGCTTTGCATCCGGCGTCATCGCCAACTGTGCGTCGAGCTACAGCGTGCATGAGTATCGCAACATGCGCGTACTCGGCGCCTCGGCGACGGCGGAGCTGGAAAAAGCGTTCGCCTATGAGGGTCAGCGGCTGCGGATCTCGCGTCTGCAGGGCGCCGTCGAAGGCGACACCGCGCTGTCACTGCCGCGCCAGAACCAGTTCAGTCTGGAGATCGATCATATGGCGCAATGTGTACGTCGAAACCAGCAGCCGCGAACGCCCGGCGAGGAAGGGCTGCAGGACCAGGTCATCATGGCCGCCATCTATGAATCCGCGCGCACCGGACGGCCGGTCACCTTGCCGGCGGTGGCAGGGATCGATCCGTTTCGAGGGCCTATGCCGATCGCGCCCGCCTAGCGCGCGCGCCCGCCTTCGCATAGATTAGAGCCGTACTGCCGTGGATTATTCAGGAGCCTCTGGTGAATTTGAAGTTGACGGTTGCTGCGACTGGGATCGCCTTAGGGATGCTGATGGGATGCCAAAAGGAGGCCAAAGCGCCGCCGGCGGTCACGGCTGAAGACGTCGCCGCGGCGGAACAGAAGGCAGCCAAACAAGTGGACGATGCCAAGCTCGAGGCCAGCAAGGATGTGAAAAGCGCCCTGAAGGTGGCGGGACCGGGTTCGAACGATGTAACGCACGCCAAGGCCGAGGGCGCCTTCGACGTTGCGATGAGCAAGGCTGACGGAGCGCATCTGGTGGATGGCAAGCGGTGCCTGACGCTGCCGCAGGAACAGCAGGCAGGATGCACCGCGCAAGCGGATGCCGATTACGAGACGGCCAAGGCCTCTGCCAAGGCTCTGCGCGCGCGCACCGAATCGAAATGATCAGGCCGCTGACGCAGTATAGACACTGAGGGCTGCATCGGTGCCCGCGCCGGGCGGCATCGTCAGTCCGTGCCGGCGCAGCACGACCTCGAGCGCCGCCAGGGTGGTCAGCACGGCGGACTTGCGCGCGTTAACACCCATGGCGCCAATGCGCCAGACCTTGCCGGCCAGAGGACCGAAGGCCGTGCCGATCTCGATCTCAAAATCCTGGCGCATTGCATTGCGCACCGTTTCACCGTGCAGGTTCGACGGAATATGCACCGCCGTGACGTTGCTCATCTTGTGGGCGAGGTCGCCGTAGATCTGCAGTCCCATGGCGCGGGCGCCGGCGACGACCGCTGCGCCGGCCAGACGATGGCGCTCGAAACGCGCCTCCAGACCTTCCTCGAGGACCACACGTGCACATTCGCGCGCGGCGTACAGCATGCTGCCGGCTTCCGTGTGATGGTTGAGCCGTTTCTCCGACCAGTAATCCATGATCATGGCAAGGTCGAAATAGTTTGAAGCGATCCGCGTGCCGTGACTGCTGTTCTCGATGCCGCCGGCGATACCCGCTTCAACGTGGCGGCGCCGAAAGATATGCTCCGCGGCGCGCTCCGAGACGGTGATGGGGCCGGACCCCGACGGGCCGCCGAGACATTTCTGCAGGCCGGACGTCACGATATCGGCCTGCCACGCATCGACCGGTACCGGCATGCCGCCCAACGTCGCGGTCGCATCGACGTACAGCAGCGAGTCGTAGCGCCGGCAGATTTCGCCGATGGCCTCGAGCGGTTGCGCCATCGTCGTCGAGGTATCGCCGTAGACGCAGGCGACGACACGCGGCCGTACCCGACGCACCGCCGCCTCCACGGCCTCGGGCGGCACGACCGTGCCCCAGGCGCCATCGACCGTGGTGATCCGGGCGCCACAGCGCGCGGCAATTTCCATGAGCAGCAGGCCGAAGCGACCCGCATTGACGATGACGGCATCGTCACCCGCCGTGAGCAGGGACACCAGTGCGGCCTCGATGGCCGCCCGCGAGGTACCGTTGATCAGGAAGGTCCAGCGGTTCTGGGTGGCAAAGACACGGCGGTACAGGGCCATGGTCTCGTTCATATACTGGGTGAATTCGGGGTCGAACTGACCCAACAACTGCACGGACATAGCGCGCAGCACACGCGGATGGACATTGATCGGCCCCGGCCCCATCAACAGCCGGGCCGGGTGGTCCAATTCGCCGAAAACGTCGTTCATGGGCTATCCGATTTGAAAATTGAGCGCTGTTTCCTAGGTTACGCGACACGGACCGCGTATGAAGCATATTGAATATGTTGAAGGAATTAGCGGAACATCTGGTCAAGTACCTGGCGAGCTCGGTTGCCGCGATCGGCGTTGGCACACTCGCGGTCATGGGCATGTCATTTTTCATCGCCCGCTTGAATCGCCTGCATTCCATCACGCACAGCGATTCGAAGGATATGCGTGACACCGCTTACACCGGGTTGCGGGAAGCAGTGGAGAATTTCACCAAGCAAAGCGCCACCGACCTGCCGCTGATCCTGCGCGGCGACTGGGCCCATGTGGGGCACGCACTCGCCGCCGCGGAGGCACTCGTGCGCGGCATCACGTCGGTGGACCAGCGCACGATCTGGGAAACCCAGCTCGAGTACTGCCGCAAGCTGGCCTACTCCGGATTGCTGACCCAGGAAGCGGTCCTGGAAGTCGCTGACGAGAACGCCGACACCATTTCGCGTTTCAATCTCAAGCCGGCGGAGGCCGATGTCGCCACCGTCATGCGCTGGGCTTTGCAGATCACGACGCCGCTGGCACATCCTGAGATTTTGTCGGACGTGGAACTCAAGATCATCGCAGCGGGCGGCCTGCCGCTGTTTGCAGATCGCATCCGGGCCTGGCGTGTCATCGGCGTACCCGCAAGCGCACGACTGCGCGTCCCGCAGCGCGTCACCGCACTGCATAATTAGGTATTCTTCCCTTTGCTGTCGATGACCCAGGCGACGTCCGCCGGCTAGTCTCTAAATAACCTTCAGTATTTCTTACAAGTATTTGTTATATATGTTTAAAACGACAGTAAATAAATCGATTTATCAGAAGTGGGCGCCGCTCCTGTACTTCGTTGTGGGGCAGGCCGGATGGTTTGCGTGTGTGCTCGGCGCTGCGCACGGCTGGCAATGGGCCGGCGTTGCGTTGACGCTCGCATTGGTGGCGCTGCATGTACTGACGTCCCGGCGGCCTATCGAAGAGCTCAAGCTGATCGCATGCGTGGTCGTCATCGGCGGCGTGTGGGACAGCGGCATGGTTTTTTTCGGCTTGCTGGCCTATCCCGGCTCGAGCGCGATCTTGAGCCTGGTGCCGGTGTGGATTCTGGCGCTGTGGGCGTTGTTCGCGGCGCAGTTCAACACCACTTATCAGTGGTTGAAGACACGCTTGCTCGCGGCCGCGGTGCTGGGCGCGGTCGCGGGGCCGTTGTCGTTTCGTGCCGGCGCGGCGCTCGGGGCGGTGCGCTTCGTCAAGCCGCTGCCTGCGGCGGTGACGATCGCGGCTGGGTGGGCCTGTATCCTGCCGTTGATCGTCTTGTTGTCGCGACGCTGGGACGGCGTTAAATGAACGGCGCGTTGCGGCGGCTGCGTCTCCTGCCACTGCTCACGGTGCTCGCCGCGACAGCGCAGGCCGAGATCATCGAGGTTCGCCTGCCACAGGGTTCGGCGCACGGCTTCGTCGAGGTGACGACGACCGATGGCAAACGTATCGGCATCGGTGATCTCATCCAGCAGGCACGCGGCAACAACGTGACGTCGCGTCTGACGTTGCATTTCGCCGATGGCTCGCTTGACGATGAGACCACGGTATATTCACAACACGGCACTTTTCGCTTCCTGAGCGATCACCATATTCAAAAAGGTCCCTCGTTCCCCAAACCGATGGATGTCAGCATCGATGCAACGCATGGCAGCATCACCAGCCGTGATCCGGAGGGCCAGGCCAAAGAAGCACACATCGACATGCCGCCTGATGCCTACAACGGTCTGGCCTCGACCATGTTGATGAACGTGATGCCGACCCGGGACGAAACGAAGATTGCCGTCGTCGTGGCAGGGTCGTCACCGCGCATCGTGCACCTATCCATGAAATATGCGGGCGAAGCGGAGTTCACGCTCGGCGGCGTGTCACGCAAGGCATCCGATTATGTCGTGCACGTTGAAATCGGCGGCATAGCCGGCGTCGTTGCGCCCATCATCGGAAAAGCGCCGCCCGACTACCACATCTGGCTATCGGGCGGCGAGGTGCCCGCGTTCATCCGCGAAGAAGGACCGTTGTACGAGGGCGGTCCGGTGTGGCGAATTCAGCAGATCAGCGCCGCATTCGCCCGGTAGATCAGAACAGCTTTTGCTCGCTGACGCGTTCGCGCTGTGGCGGCGGCCGACGCGGCATCTTCACACGCGCCACCGGCCGGTCCGATGCAATGATACGAACGGCGCTGCCGAGTTCGGCGGCGAGCGCCGCTTCGGTCGCACTTGGGAAGGGCGCGATTGCTTGTGAATGATCGATGATGATTTCGGCGGCGGACATGAGTTCCGACGTCCGCCAATGAAATCCCTGTGATCCTTGTTGCAAGGCCGAGAGAAAACCTTGCGCCCAGGCGATGGCTGCATCGCGCGGATCGGCACCCGGCTTGCCACAGTGCAGGTTCGGAACGAAGGTGATCGGTACCGAGTTCAGGCTCGCGAGAAGATGTTGGCGGTAACCGACGATCAAGCGGACGAAGCGATCGAACGTTTCCGGCGCCGCGATTTTTGCCGCGACCTTCCATCCACGCGTGCCCCAGATGGGTGGCATCCATGCGCCAGGCAAAAGCTCGATCGGCCAGACGATCATCGCGGCCAGGTAACCTTCGAGCATGAAAATATTCATGTGCTCGCGCGGCCAGTCTTCTTCACTGAGCCAGGCCGTCAGCTCGACGCGATCACTCGGCAGGAAGGCGACGGGCCCAATCTTGGTGAGGTCAGGCGGGACTAATGCCGTGGGTGGCGTCTTGAGTAATGGCCACTTGGTTCTTTTTGCTAACAATTGCGCTCTCTTGCCGACCCGGATTGATCTCGCGTCTGCGACGGCGGGACGGGCGACGCGCTAGTAGAACATGGATTGGCATAGTTGCGGCAATATAGTGGTGCGGCGTCCCAGCGCGTCGATTCTTACCAGCCGCTGCTGCCCGCTCCACCCTTGAAAGGACCCACGAGCTCTGGCGTGATCCATCCACCGTAGAATCCACCCGGCTGCGCCGTGACGCGCGCACCGCCCACCGTGCAATCGAGATGAGCGGGGTAAAAAGCAACGCAATCTGCGATGGCTTCCGCACCGGCCAGCGGTTTGGGATAGCTCCATGCGACTTTCGGCAGCTGCTCGCCGCCATGCACAAGCGACCAATAGCTGGCGGGTCCTTTCCATTCGCAGAACGAGGAACCCGGTGCAGCTGACAGCAGACGGCGATCGACGTCGGCCCAAGGGATGTAGAAACTCGGCGGGTGCGAGGTTTCGAGTACCCGAATCGCGTGCTGCGTGCGCGCGACCTCGAGCGCACCCCAGCGGATCACGACCTCGCGGGTATCCGGCATCAATTGCGGTGGGCGCGGATAATCCCAAACGGACTCCTGGCCGTCTTGCGGCACCTCCGCAAAGGTGGGGCGAGCGTTGCCGCGCCAGCCCCAGTGCTGCCGCGCTGCTTCGATCCACGCAGGAATTTTCGTCATGACCTGTCTCCAGCCGTGTGTGTTGTATAAGTAAGTCCATGCTAAAGAAAATTTATCGGGCCGGGGTAGCGTGGTTGTTGATTTGCAGTCCGGCGTTAGACGCGCAATCGCAAGGCGCAGCGCCAGACGGCATTTATTTACCGACCTCAGAGCGGCAGTCGGAGGGTGATGAGTACACCCGTTATGAGTTGCTGGAACCGGACAGCGCCAGCTTCAGGATCTGCTACGAGGTGACAGCGACGACCGCGGGAGCGCGATACTTTTATAATCCGATTCGCAAGGGCAGCACGGCCAGTGATGAAAGTGTGACGGACGCCATGCTGGGAACGAAGCTGCATTTTGAAGTGGTGAGCGGTGCCGAGGCCCGCAAGGACCCGCTGATGCAGGATGCGGATGCCGGTATGGATTACATCAAGGTGCAGCTTGCGCGCCCGGTGCCCCCCGAGGGTCAAGCCCGTCTCGTTATCCTGAAGACCTATCGTGATCCGGCCAGTTACTTCATGGACGGAACGACGCTCGTCTTCAGTCGGCCGCTCGGTGTGAAGCGCAACAAGGTGGTTCTGCCGGCGGGTTACGAGGTCGTGGACCTGACTGTTCCATCGCAGATTCTGACCGAACCCGACGGGCGAATCGCGATCAGTTTCATGCACGCCGGCGCCGGTGAGGCGCCGTTGGTGCTGCATGCGGTCAAAGATGCGCAAGTCGGCAAAGCCGCGCTGCCCGCGCGGCCCACCGCGCAGCGCAGCTGGGAAGCCCCGTTCGCGGGCGAGACGGAGGAGCAGCGCCTCACCGAGCGGGCCCACCAGGATCGCAGCATCGTCTATTTTCTACAGCAACCTGAAACGCATGCCTTCACGCTCTATCACGACTACACCGAATCGCGGCCGGGCATCAACGGCTATGCGAACGTGGTCCGTGAGGGCAGCGTGGCGAGTCACCCTGAAGCGAGGGTTCTCGATACCGGCAAGCTGCTCAAGGCCTCGGAGATGAGCGGCGCGGACCTGCTCGCATCGAAGATCAACGTCGGCGAGCCGGTGCCGCCGGACGCGCGCGTCGTGGTCATCCCATTCAATGCCCTCAAGAAGGGCCAGACGCTGCGGCTACGTATTGCGGAAACCTATACCGCCGCAGTCAGCTATCGCCTGGACCGGCCACAAGATCAAGACGAGTTGGTGTTTGACCGCAGTTTAGGTCGGCCGCGAAATGCCGTCGTTTTGCCCTCAGGCTGGTATGTGAGCTTCAGCACCGTGCCCGCCACGGTGAGCCAACAGCCGGATGGTCGCGTGCGCCTCGATTACTGGGATGATCGCGCAGAAGCCATCGCTGTATTGCTGAAGGGCCGACGCAAGGTGCGTTCTTAAGGCCTACTCCGCCAAAAACTCACGTACTGCGGGGAGCGATACCTGCGGCGCTTCCTCGTGCGGCACGTGTCCGAGGGAAGGCAGGGAAACCAGCCTGGCGTGCGGCAATGCCTGCAGATAATCGGCTGCATTCGCGAACGGAATCATTGCGTCCTGCATGCCCCAGAGAAGCAACGTCGGCGCCTCGATCTGCTGCAATAGCGGCCGGGGATCCTGCAGGCGAGTCTGGCGCATCCGCTCCAGCATCGCATTGCGGTTGCCTGCGGCCAGCAGCAGATCGTAGTAACGGGTCACGGCCGCATCCGTCAGCCGCTCAGGCTTGGCATAGGCGACTGCAAGATTGGCGCGCAGCATCGATCTCGGCAGGAAGGCCTTCATCAAGGCGAGCACCCGCGGTACCTGCGGCGCCTTGCCATACTCAAATCCCGGACTCGCGAAGCCATCGGGCGAGATGAGTATCAGCTTGCTGACTTGTGCGGGAAACTGCGCTGCAAATTTCCAGGCAAGACGGCCGCCCATCGAGTTGCCGATCCAGGCGGCCTTGGCGATGCCGAGGCGCTCCATCGTCAAGCGCAGCAGACCGAGCGTATGCGCATCACTGTAGTCGTCTGTCGTGTCCGGTGGCGAAAGCCCGGATCCAGGCAGATCGATCCGGATCACGCGATAAGCATCCGACAACGCATCGGCCCACGGCTCCCAGGTCTCGAGACTGGAGCCGAAGCCATGCAGCAGCACGATCGCGGGTGCATCCGTTCTGCCGCTCTGTCTGACGCGCAGCGGAGTGCCCACCTCTACAAAGGAGTCGTGCGAGGCATCGAAGTACCGCGCATTGAGCGTCTGGCGTGAACGGTCGGGCGCCCACGCCCATAGACACACGCCGCCGAGGATGACTGCCAGGAGCGCGCACGCGCTCAGAAGGAACGGTTTCAATCGGCTAGTTCGCGTACCCAGATGTTGCGGAAGCTGATTGCAGCCGAGCCGTCGCCATGTGCCTGCAGTTTGATGGCAGCGCGATCATAGGGACGATATGCCGGCTTGCCGATATAGACGGTTTCCCCTGAAAGCCGGAAATGATTTTGGACGAGGACACCATTGTGGAACACAGTCGCGTAAGCAGCCTCTTTGAGCGCGCCGTCCGCTGCGAATGTGGGCGCCGTCCAGACGACATCATACGTCTGCCATTTGCCCGGCTCGCGCATGGCGTTGACGAGCGGCGCGGCCTGTTTGTAGATGCTCGCCGCCTGCCCGTTGACGTAGGTCGTATTTTTCCAGGAATCCAGGATCTGAACTTCGTAGCCGTTGTCGCCGGGGCCGGTCGAGGCCAGGAACAGGCCGCTGTTACCGCGTGCCTGACCCTCCCCCGCGATGTCTTTCGGAATGCGCCACTCGATGTGCAGCTGGTAGTTTTTGAACAGTCGCTTGGTCTCGATATTGCCGGCTGTTTTCTCGACCGTGATCACGCCATCTGCGACTTTCCAGTGCGCCGGCGAATGATCCTGGGTCGCAACCCATTCGTCCAGATTGCGGCCGTTGAAGAGAATGATGGCGTCTGACGGCGGCGAGCCTAACTCCGGGCCGGGTGAAACCACCGCCGGAACGGGCGACCACACCTCGGTATCCTTAGGGTCACCTGCCGGTGCCGGCGACGTTTCCGGCGCAGTGTTTGCCGTACCTGCCGCCAACGTCAGTACCGTGAGCAGCGCCATTCGTTGCAGGTCATGAGTCAGATGTTGCATAGCTGATAAGCCTCTTGCAGCGAGCCGAAGGGATCGCTGTGGGTGGGGATGAATTCGTGTGCGAGATACCCCGCGAACTTCAAATCGGCAATGGTGCGTGCGATGGCGCGGAAGTTGAGCTCCTGGCTATCGTCAATTTCATGGCGGTCCGGAACGCCGCCGGTGTGGAAGTGTCCGATCCATTCGATATTCTTGCCTATGGTGCGGATGATATCGCCCTCCATGATCTGCATATGATAAATGTCGTATAGCAATTTCACCCGCGGTGAGCCCACCGCCTGCACGACGGCGACGCCGAAGGCCGTGTGGTCACCCTGGTACCCGGGATGATTGACTTTGCTGTTGAGCAACTCCAGACACAGGTTGACGCCGTGTACCTCGGCCAACGGTGCAATCCGGCGGAGGCCGGCGACGCAGTGGGCCGCAGCTACGGTGTCGTCCACGCCGGGCACGCGATTGCCGAACATGCCGATGACGCTGGGGATCCGTGCGCGCGCCGCAAGCGGCAACACGCTCTGCAACTCCGTTATCAAGAGCTCGTGATTCGCCGGATCATTGAATCCGGTTTCGATGAATCTGTCGCGGCGGCTTGGATAACCCAGCGAGACGGCGAGCCCCGCGTCGTGCGCGATGGCCCACTCATCCGGAAACAGCAGGTCGATTGCTGAGAAACCAATCTGGCGCGCGCGGCGGCAGAGCTCGGGCAGTGGTGTGTGCGCATACGGCCATCGGCACACTGATTGTTTGAGTCGCCCGTGCTCGGCGCCTAAGCCGAACGTTGTCGGAGCAGCAATGACTGTGCGGTCGCTTACGGCGGTGCTGACGCCCGCGGCGCCGGCCAGCGCGCCCAGCGCTTCGCGGCGGCTGATCATCAGGTCATTGCGTGCAGGTAGGCATATGCCTGTCGCGCCGCGTCGAGCTGACTCATGCGCACGAACGGGCCCTCCTGTTCTGCAAAATAGTGTTGCAGGCCCGCCTTGTTCGCCGCGGCGAAGATCGGTTTGTAGTCGATGATGCCGTGACCCAACTCGGCACCGGGGTATTCGGGCGCCGGGTCGTCAGCGGCGATCGCCTTACGTGGCGGGAGAAAGTCCTTGACGTGAATCATCGGGAAACGATTTATGTATTTTTTGAAATAGTCGATTGGGTTGCGTCCGCCCAACACCATCCAGCCGCAGTCTATTTCGAACTTGACCAGCTCCGGATCAGTCTCCTGGAGCAGCAGATCGAAGCCGATGGTTCCACCTTGCGCCACGAACTCGCCATTATGGTTGTGATACACGTACTGCAAACCCGCGCGCCGGGCCTGCTCACCGATGCGACTGGCGAGGTCAGCCGTACGCTTTGCTTCCTCCGCACTCATGGCCACACCGATATTCTTGACCGGCGGCTTGAGGGTGCTGCGCAGCCAGCCGCTTGCCACATACTGCACGCCAAGCGCATGGGCGTCCGCAAAGGTAGGTCCCAAATTGTCGAGGTCGAAGGACATGTGCGCGCTCGGGCACACCAGGCCTGCATCATCGAGGAGCTTGCGAAATTGCGGCGCCGATGATTTTCCGAAGCCTGCCGTCTCGACTTCGGCAAAGCCGATTTTCTTGATCGCTTGAAGCGTCCCGGCAGGATCTGTTTCCAGGCTCGACTTGACACAATAGAGCTGAATGCCGGCAGGTCGGCCCGCTGGGTTGGCACTGGCGGCACCCGTTGGCCAATCAGCCGCGAAGGCCGTTGCAGCGAGTGCGCCTGACCGGATTAGAAAACGCCTGCGGGACAAAAAGGTCATAATAGTCTCACTCGGGAAGGGGAATCAGAAATGGCGCCGATGCATAACTTTACTCTCACGCACTGATGGAATCTGCAAGCTATGACGCGATCGTCGTGGGCTCCGGTATATCCGGTGGTTGGGCCGCGAAGGAACTGACCGAGCGGGGCCTGCGCGTGCTGCTCCTCGAGCGTGGTCGCAATGTCGAGCACATCAAGGATTACGTCAATGCGACCAAGGCGCCCTGGGAATATCTGCACCGGGGCGGCCATACCCATGCCATGGAGGAAGCGTATCCCGTTCTGAAACGCGACTATCCACTGAACGAGAAGAATCTGGCGTTTTGGGTCAACGAAGCTGAGTCCCCTTACACGGAGGTAAAACGCTTCGATTGGTATCGCGGCTATCAGGTTGGCGGACGCTCGCTCACCTGGGGCCGCCAAAGTTATCGCTGGAGCGATTACGATTTCGAAGCCAACGCACGCGATGGTATCGCTGTCGATTGGCCGATTCGGTATGAGGAACTGGCGCCCTGGTACGACCATGTGGAGCGGCACGCGGGCATTGCCGGTAACCGCGACGGGCTCGCGCAGCTTCCCGACGGCCAGTATCAACCGGCAATGGCGCTCAACTGCGGCGAAATGCAGGTGGCCGGCCGTCTCAAGGGCGCATTCGGCGGCAAGCGGCAGATTATCGCGGGGCGCACTGCCAACGCGACCCAGGCGCTCGAGGGCCGCGCGCCATGTCAGTATCGGGATGCCTGTTGGCTCGGCTGTCCGTATGGGGCCTATTTCAGCACGCAATCCTCGACGTTGCCGGCGGCAGTGCGGACCGGCAAGCTCACCTTGAAACCGTGGTCGATCGTGACGGAAGTTCTCTACGACAAAGACGCGAAGCGTGCGACCGGCGTGCGGGTGATCGATGCGATCACGGAGCAATGGACCGACTACAGCGCCAAAATTATTTTTGTCTGTGCGTCCACGCTCAACTCGAGCTGGCTGCTGATGCGCTCAGCGACGGACGTCTGGCCAGGCGGCCTGGGCAGCAGTTGCGGCGAACTCGGCCACAATCTCATGGACCATCACTTTCGTTGTGGTGCGTCCGGTAAATTGGCCGGCCTCGACGACAAGTATTATTTCGGACGACGACCGGGCGGCATCTACATCCCGCGCTATCGCAATCTGTTTGGCGACAAACGCGAGTACCTGCGGGGATTCGGTTACCAAGGTGCGGCCAAGCGCGACGGTTGGTGGCGCGCGGTCAAGGAACTCGGCATCGGCGCGGACTTCAAAGATGCAGCAACGGCGCCGGGCCCGTGGGTATTCGGCGCGACGGGCTTCGGCGAGATGCTGCCGAACCATGCCAACAGCGCAAGCCTCGACCCAGTGAAACGCGACAAATGGGGCTTGCCGGTGCTGAAGATCGATTGCGCGACGGGCGAGAACGAACGTCTGATGCGCAAGGACATGATGACCGACATGGCCGAAATGCTCGAAGCGGCCGGCGCCTCACACGTCGAAACCTTCGACCAGGGGTATTTTCCGGGCATGGGTATTCATGAAATGGGCACCGCGCGCATGGGTCGCGATCCGAAGACTTCAGTGCTCAACTCGCATAATCAGGTATGGGACGCATTGAATGTGTTTGTGACCGACGGTGCGTGCATGGCCTCAGCCGCATGTCAAAATCCTTCGCTGACTTACATGGCGCTCACTGCCCGCGCGGCGGACTATGCGGTGGGCGAACTCAATCGTCGGAATCTTTGAGCAGCTTGCGCCATGAACACAGTGCCTGACGTCGAAGCCGGACCCTTGCTCGATCGGCGTGAGGCGATTCGTGGCGTGATCGCCTTGTTGGGTGGCATGGCGTTCGTAGGCGCGGAGGGCGTCGCCGGCGCGGTCGAACGCACGCATGCGAAGGTCGCCACCACCCCGGGCGTACGTATCGACGGATTTACCGCCGAACAGATTGCGTTGCTGGACGAGATCGCCGAAACCATCTTGCCGGCGACCCGCACGCCGGGTGCCAAGGCGGCGAAAACCGGGGCGTTCATGGCGCTCATGGTCACGGATGCCTATGGAGCCGCCGAGCGGAAGACATTCATGGAGGGCATGGCCGACGTGGACGCCGCCATGAGAAAAGCGCACCAGGTTTCGTTCATGCAGGCAAGCCCGGCACAACGTCTGGCGCTGCTCACCGAGCTCGATGCTCAGCAGATGCGCGTGGTCAATGAGCGCGCCGGCGCCGCGCAGGGCCGGGCGTCGGCTGTGCGAGCCGATAAACCGTACTTTCGCATGATGAAGGAACTGGCGATGCTGGGATTCTTTACTTCCGAAGTAGGGTACACGCAGGTGTTGCGCTACGTTGAGACCCCGGGCCGCTACGATCCTTGTGTACCTTATGTCGCCGGCGAGGCGGCCTGGGCGCTGCATGCCTGAGCGGTCTGACCTGCGCCGGCGGCGTCTGCGTGCCGGTATCGTCGGTGGCGGGCGGGGCGCTTTTATCGGCGCGGTGCATCGCCGGGCGGCAGAACTGGATGGTCAGGCATTAGTCGTTGCCGGCGCGCTGTCCGCCGATCCTGCGGTGGCGCGTCAAAGTGCGGCCGACTGGTGCCTCGAACGCTCCTGGGATTCGTACCAGGCCATGGCGACCGGCGAGGCTGCTGCCGCGGACGGTATCGATTTCGTGATCATTGCGACGCCGAACCATTTGCATTTTCCGGTGGCGCAGGCCTTCCTTGCTGCCGGCATCCACGTGATGTGTGAAAAACCCCTCGCGCATACCGTTGCGCAGGGCGAAGAACTGGTCCGGCTCGTCGCAGGGGGCAGAAGTCTTTTCGCACTCACCCACAACTACACCGGCTACCCTGCGGTGCGTCAGGCGCGCGAGATGGCGCGCTCCGGGCAACTCGGCACGATCCGCAAGGTCATGGTCGAGTACACGCAAGATTGGCTGATGCAGCCGCTCGAAGACACGGGTAACAAGCAGGCAGCGTGGCGCGCCGATCCTGCGCGTGCCGGTCTCGCGGGCGCGCTCGGTGACATAGGATCGCATGCCGAGAATCTGCTGGAATTCGTCACGGGTCTGCAGATCGAAGCGTTATGCGCTGACCTGAGCAGCGTGCTACCGGGCCGCCGACTCGACGATGACGCCAACCTGCTGCTGCGACTTCGCGGCGGTGCCAAAGGCACGCTGGTGTGCTCGCAAATTGCGTGTGGCGAGGAGAACCGGCTTTCCTTGCGCGTGTATGGGTCCGCAGCGGGACTCGAGTGGAACCAGTCGGAGGCGAACACGCTCCGCTTCAAAGCCGCGGGACGACCGGAGGTGCTGATGCGAACCGGTCAGCCCTACATGAGCGAGTCGGCCAAGGCCGCGTCGCGCATGCCGCCGGGACACCCCGAGGGGTATCTGGAAGCATTTGCCAATATCTATCGGGATTTCATCGAGGACGTGCGGCGTGTCGGCGCGGGTCAGGCCGCTCTCGGCGGGTATCCCGACGTCCACGATGGCTTGCGCGGCCTGCGTTTCATCGAGCGTGCGGTGGCCAGCTCGCAGGCCGGTTCGGTTTGGCTCGATCTCCAGGAGCGTTCTTGAGTCCCAGTATCAGAATCCGGCTCTGCCTCATGATGTTCCTCGAGTTTTTCATCTGGGGCGGCTGGTTCGTGACCATGGGGAGCTATTTGGCGTCGAACCTGCACGCGAGCGGCGCGCAAACCGGTCTCGCCTATTCGACGCAGTCTTGGGGAGCAATCATTGCCCCCTTCGTCGTCGGCCTTGTGGCAGATCGCTACATCAACGCCGAGCGCTTGTTGGGTGTCATTCACCTGTGCGGCGCGGGCCTGATGTACGCGTTATTTTCGAGTGACGCGTTCAGCGGGTTTTATCCCTGCCTCCTCGCCTACATGATCCTCTACATGCCGACCCTGGCGTTGGTCAACGCCATTGCTTTTCGCCAGATGAGCGACCCGTCCCGACACTTTTCCGGCATCCGGGTGTGGGGCACCGTCGGCTGGATCGTCGCCGGGTTGGTGATCAGCTTTGGGTTCGGTTGGGATTCGGGCGCGAGTCTTTCACAGGGCTTGCTCAGGAATACTTTCGGGATGTGTGCCATCGCTTCATTCTTGCTGGGTGTTTACAGTTTCACACTACCGAAAACGCCACCCGTCACGCGCAGCAGCACCGGCCAACGCCTGGGCAGTTTTCTCGGCTTCAATGCCCTCGTGCTCCTGAAGGAAAAGAACTTCGCCGTGTTTTTCGCTGCATCGATATTGATCTGCATTCCGCTCGCGTTTTATTACCAGAACGCCAACCAGTTTCTCACCGAGATCCATGTCGCCAACGCCACCGGCAAGCAAACGCTCGGCCAGATGTCGGAGGTGCTGTTCATGTTGCTGATCCCGTTGTTCCTGCAGCGCTTCGGCATGAAAGTGACGCTGCTCCTTGGGATGGCCGCCTGGGCGCTTCGGTATGCGCTGTTTGCGTTCGGCAATGCGCATGAGCTCACCTACATGCTCATCATTGGCATCGCGCTGCATGGTGTCTGCTATGACTTTTTCTTCGTCTCCGGCCAGATTTATACTGACTCGAAGGCGGGTGCGCAGTACAAGAGTGCGGCACAAGGCCTCATCACACTGGCGACTTACGGGGTGGGAATGCTGATCGGATTCGCGGTCGCGGGATATGTCGCTGATCTCAATTCGAGCGGCGGCGTGCATGACTGGAAAACGATCTGGTTGTATCCGTGCGGGTTCGCGGCCCTCGTATTCGTCGTATTCGCTGCCGTCTTTCGCAATGAAACCGTCGCTTACGTGAAAGCATGAAGGACTTCAAACCGCGTCCCATGCAACTCGCCGTGCTGACAGCAGCGCTGCAGGAATTGACCCCGCGTGCCTTGCGCGAAGCCGATCCGGATCTCGCGATCGAGGCATGGCTCGAGTTCGCGCGCGAGCTGGATTGCCCGAACATCGAATTGTCGGCGGCGCTGCATCCGAGCGAGAGTGAGGTGCCGGCGACGGCACTGCTCGATCCGGTGGCGAATACGCTCGACCTGCGAAAGCCGTTCGACGCGGAGCGCGCGGCGCGAATACGACAGGCCATGCGCACGACGCGGGTAGGACTTTCGGATCTCGCTTATTTCGACAACATGCTGGCTGCCGACACGACGGTGCGACGGCGTAAGCACGAGCTGATGATACGTGTCTTCGATGCAGCCGTGCTGCTCGGAACCGATGCCGTCACCGGGTTCGTCGGCCGCAATCCGTTGCTCGACATGGATGCAAACTTGAGCATGTTCGAAGAGGTTTTTGTGCCTCTGCTCGAGGCAGCGAAGGCTCGGGGCCTCACCTATCGGGTCGAGCAGTGTCCGATGCCGGGCTGGAATGTCACCGACCATTGGCACAACAATCTTGCGTATGCGCCAGGCCCGTGGATCGCCTTGCATCGGATCTGCGAACGCCACGGTGTGGGGGATCAGTTCCGGATCCACTATGATCCTTCACATGCGATTCTGATGGGGCAGGATTCACGCTCGGTGTTTCAGTACCTGAAGGATGCGGGCTACAACTTTCTGATCAGTGGCTTTCACGTCAAGGGTCAGGTCATCGATTCACGCGGCGTTGCCGCCTGGGGCTACGGCGGTCAAACTCTCGAGCGCGGCGACTGGCACGGCGACCAGCCCTCGAAGAACCCGGCCGATCAACAAAACGCCTGGAAGAAGCAGACCGTGTTTGCCGAGCACGAGCTGCCGGGGACCGCGCGGCACGACCCGCTCGCGTATCTGCAAAATCGCAGCGTTGATTGGCTCGATCATCAACTCGCCGCGCGTGAGCTGCTCGATATCGTCCCGGAGGAGACTTTTTTGGTGGTAGAGCATGAATATCCGCAGGCCCGTTTCCAGGACAGGGAGCGGCTCAGACCGATCCTGGCTGGATCGATCGCCTTTACACGTGCGATCGATGAAGCGGCGGCCGCGATGTACGCCTTGCAGTCCGAGGTGCTCGCTGCGCAAGGCATTGCGGTGCAGGGCGTTGGCCGCGAGCCGTTCAGGTCTTAAGCCATGCCATTCGTCACGCCGGATACGCAGCAAGGCCACTACGATGTGATCGTGGTGGGTTCGGGGGCCGGCGGCGGCCAGTCGGCCTACACGCTTTGTATGGATGGTGCCAAGGTTCTCTTGCTCGAGGCCGGGCGCAACTACTCCGCCAGTGAGTCGGCGATGTTTCGCACGCCGGATATGGCGCCGCTGGCCGGCACCTCGACGCCCGACAAGCCGTTCGGTTTCTACGATGCGACGGTGGACGGCGGCTGGAGCGTCCCGGGCGAACCCTACGTGCGCGCGAGCGAAGATGCGGCTGGGCGGTTCGAGTGGTGGCGGGCGCGCATGTTGGGCGGGAGGACCAACCATTGGGGACGTATCTCGCTGCGCAACGGACCGTATGATTTCAAGCCGTATAGCCGGGATGGTCTCGGTTTCGACTGGCCGATCGGCTATGCGGACGTCGCGCCGTATTACGACAAGGTCGAAATGCTCATCGGTGTGTATGGCAGCAACGAAGGCCTCGAAAATACCCCGAATTCGTCGCCTGGGTGTCTGCTACCACCCCCTAAACCCCTGGTCAGTGATTATCTGATCGCGCAGCGTGCAAAACGGGTCGGGGTTCCGGCGATACCGGCTCATCGCGCCATCCTGACGCGGGCCCTCGACCACAAACGCGTACCCGCGCAGTTGCATCCGGGCAACGTGCGGGCTCAGAAAATTCTGGCTGAGGACATGCGCGCCCGACTGGCGTGCTTCTGGGCGACGCCTTGCGGCAGCGGCTGTGCGATCCGGGCCAATTACCAGTCCACCACCGTGCATCTGCCGCCGGCCCTGAAAACCGGCAACCTCGACATCATGACCGATGCGATGGTTTACGAAGTGACCTTAGGCAGCAACGGACGGGCGAACGGGGTCAATTTCATCGATCGCAGCAGCGGCAAGGAACGGCACGCGGCGGCTCGGGTGGTCGTCATTGCGGCGAGTGCCTGCGAGTCAGCACGCATCCTGCTCAATTCGAAGAGCGCGCAGTTTCCGAACGGACTCGGCAATTCGAGCGGCAAGGTCGGCCGCTACCTCATGGACACGGTCGGCTCCTCGATGAGCGGTCAGATCCCGCTGCTCGAGAATCTGCCACCCTTGAACGAGGATGGAGCCGATGGTCACGCGATGTATGTGCCATGGTGGCAGTACCGCGAACAAAACGCCGGCAAGCTCGGCTTTGCGCGCGGCTAT
Source organism: uncultured Steroidobacteraceae bacterium (assembly GCA_964658805.1). Classification (GTDB taxonomy): domain Bacteria; phylum Pseudomonadota; class Gammaproteobacteria; order Steroidobacterales; family Steroidobacteraceae; genus Bog-1198. The sequence continues at coordinate 5,120 of CAZZZU010000043.1, read as the reverse complement.
CACATCGAATTCGGCGGCGGCAGACGAATGCCCGGCTTTGGCACGGCGGCCGGACTCGAGTGGCTCACGGGTGGCAGCTATGGCCGGAAATTCAAGGAGGATGTACGGCGCTACTATGGCTCGTTCGTCGGTTTCGACGGCCGCGGCGAGATGATTCCGAACGAGCATTCTTATTGCGAGATCGACCCTGAGGTCAAGGATAAATGGGGCATCCCCGTGCTGCGCTTTCATTGGCAGTGGTCGGATCACGAGCGGCGGCAGGCCGCGCACATGCAGACCACGTTTGCCGGGATCATCGACGCCATGGGTGGCAAGATACGCGAACCCGTCAAAACCGATGGTGCTGAGGCCATTGCACCGGGCGGCTCGATCATTCACGAGGTGGGCGGCGCCATCATGGGATCGAATCCCGCCACTTCGGTGACCAATCGCTGGAACCAGCTGTGGGACGTGGACAATTTATTC
>CAZZZU010000043.1:0-4645 GCA_964658805.1 uncultured Steroidobacteraceae bacterium | reverse complement strand
AACGCGTATAAGAATCCGACCCTCACCATCATGGCGTTGGCATGGCGCGCATCGGATCACATTCTCGAACGACTGCGACGGAAGGAGTTGTGATGGACCGGCGCGAGACGATCAAGTGGGTGCTGGCAGCGAGCGCGTCCTGGCCATTGTGGCGTTTGGACGCGGCGCAGGCGCTGTCGGCGACGACCGCGCGCGGTTATGGCACGGATCCTGATCTTCAAAAAATATACCGTGCAGGCGAGCCGTGGCCGCTGACCCTGACGCCCGCCCAGCGGCGGCTTGCAGGTGTTTTGTCGGACCTCATCATCCCGGCAGATGACCGTTCGGCCGGCGCCTTGGCGGTCGGCATCGTGGATTTCATCGACGAGTGGGTGAGCTCGCCTTATCCGGACTGCCAGCGCGATCGCGGTGTCGTGTTGGGCGGTCTGGCGTGGCTCGATTTCGAAGCGGGCCGGCGCAGCGGGCGCGACTTCGTCGACCTTAACGCCGCGAGGCAAGCGGCGCTGTGCGACAACATCTGCGACGTCAAGCGCGCGCCCGCATCGATGCGCGAGGCTGCGCACTTCTTCGCGCGCTACCGCGATCTGACGGCGGGTGGCTATTACTCATCTGCCATTGGCCGGCAAGACTTGAACTACATCGGCAATGTGCCGCAGGCGAGCTTCGACGGACCGCCGCTCGCGCTGCTCAAATCCCTCGGGCTCGCCTGAGACAGCCACATGTCCGCTGCGCTGGCTGAGTCCATGCGCCGCATCAGCGGCCTGCTGCAAGCGGGTCGATTTGACGAGGCGCAGTCCCAGTTGGCAGCGCTGCTCGAAGCCAACCCGGATTACGTGGAGGGCTTGCGGCTTCTGGCCGGCACGAAACAGGTGATGGGCGATTTCGCGATGGCCGAGTCGCTGTTGCAGCGTGCGCTGCGCATCGATCCCGGTTGGACGCCGACGCTGACCGCCTTGGCGCAGTTGTTGCTGACCTCGGGTCGCAGCGCCGAGGCCTTGCCGTTGTTACAGCGGGCGGTCGAAGGCTTGCCGCCTTATCCGCGCGCCGCATATCTTTTGGCGCGATACTATCTTGACGCGGGCCAGCCGGCCGCCGCCTTCGATGCAGCGGCGCCGTGGTGCGGCGGCGCCGAGGTCGATCCGGATCTGGCCGAGCTCCACGTGACTGCTTGCGCGGCGCTCGGTCGTCAGCGCGAAGCCGTGGCGCACTATCGGCGCCTCGCGGCGCTCTACCCCAGTAACGACACCGTCATGCATACCCTGGCGATTGCATTGAATGCAGCGGAACAGGCAGACGAAAGCGAGCGCGTGGCGCGGCAGACGCTGCAGTGCACCCGGCCGACGGCGGCGTTGTATCACACTCATGCGCGCAGCCTGATGGCGCTCGAGCGATTCGATCAGGCCGAGCAGGCATTGCGCGACTGCGTCAAGCTGGCGCCGACGCGTGCCGAGGCGCATGACAGTCTGGCGCAACTGATCTGGATGCGCAGCGGCGACATCGGTGAAGCGACGCGCGTTCTGGATCAGGCACTCGAACGATACGCGCATGACGATGCACTGTGGGCCACCAAAGCGGCCCTGTTGCAGGGAGCTGGTGACGCGCACGGCGCCTACGCGTGTCTCATGCCACGTGTCGTACGCCCCCAGGCGCCACCCATGCTGCTCCTGCGTGCAGGTTTGGCGGCACTCGAGTTCGACCCCGCCACGGCGCTGATGCTGGCGCAGAAGGTCCTGCGGGCGCAGCCAGACAATCCAACCACGCGCAAGTTGCTGTGCGCCGCGTACCTTGGCGTTGGCGACGCGACCGCAGCGTCGGCGGAATGCGCGTCGCTGCTCGCGGCGACACCGGATGATCAATACCTGATCGCCATGCAAGCCACCGCGTTGCGGCTGTCGAACGATTCCCGCTACGAGACCATGTGCAACTACGACACCATGGTGTTATCACAGACGCTCGAGACCCCGCCGGGGTGGTCGAGTCTCGACCGCTTTCTGGCCGACCTCAGCGCGAGCCTGGCTGCGCTGCATAATCCGCAGGGTCATCGGCAGATCTACCAGTCGTTGCGGCGGGGCACCGAGACCACGCGGGATCTATCGCGCAGCGAGGATCCGATCATCCAGGCGCTCTTTGCGGCTTTTGCCGCACCGATTGCGCGTTACCGCGCTCACATAGGTCAAGGGCAGGATGCGCTCCGGCGTCGCAATCAGGGCGCGGCACGCTTCAACGGCAGTTGGTCCGTTCGGTTGCACAGCGCGGGTTACCACACCAGTCACGTGCATCCGCGCGGCTGGATATCGTCAGCGTGCTATATCCAGCTGCCGGTTACGATGCGCGCGGCACACACGGGCGAGGGGGCTCTGAGTTTTGGCACACCAGGGATGATGACGACGCCCGGGCTCGGTGCCGAACTGTCGGTACAGCCTGCTGTCGGTCAGCTGATCCTGTTTCCGTCGTATTTTTGGCATGGCACGCTGCCGTTTCACAGCACTCAGCCGCGGCTCACGGTCGCGTTCGACGTCGTGCCGAGCGCCCGATAAACCAGCCGCCGTACCCCTCGCGCCGGACGACGCGAGGGGTGGTCCGCTAAAACTTGTATTTGAGCTGGATGTTGCCCTCGCGACCCAGGATCGACCTGCCGAAGTTGACGCCGTTCTGGGCGGTGTTCCCGCCGAACCGCGCGTTGCCTTCGGTGAGTCCGATCTGGTTGGTGAGGTTGGTGCCCGCGAGGCGAACCTCCCAGTTGTCGCCGATCTGCGTGACGATGCCCGCCGCGATGTCGTAGTAGCTGCCCAGCGGATTGAGTCCGGTGTTGTCCTGATAATGCTGCCCGACATGCTCGTACGTCAGATACTCGGTCACCGAGCCCCAGGAGAAGGTCTGCTGGTCGCTCGGCGTCACGCGAATCTGAAAGTTCGGCAGGCGCGCGAGCTGTTTGCCATTGATGGATCCGCAAATGGTGGCGCCGGTGATGTCCTGATAGAAGTAGCAACCCTGGAAATCCTTGTAGTGCGCCTTCTCATACTCCGCATTCACCTGGATCTTGAAGTCCCGCAACGGCTGAAACTCGAGATCTGCTAACGGATTGACGGTGCCGACGACCCGGCCGCCGCGGGCGGTGGAGCCGTAGGTCGCCGATTTGGCGAGGGGAACATGGGCGGCGTCGACGGGCTGATACAGCAGGCCCTGGAATTCCTTGTCGTAAACCGCCGCATCGACATACGTATAGCGGTTTTGAATCTTAAAACCGGCCTCGAAATTCTTCACCTTGTTGAGGGGCGGATTCGCGGGACAGCCGTTCGAGGCCGTGGGTGTGCCCGCGGCATAGATGTTGCATCGAACAGCGTCGAAGTTGTCGAAGAATACGCCGTTGTTGACGCGCACGTAGGCGCTCATGTTGTCCGTGAACTCGTAGTTGGCGCCCACCGAAAAGGTCGGGATGGTATTGATTTCCTTCGCGGGCGAGTACGTGCCATTGGGCAATTCCACTGCGTTGTCCCACAGATCGAATGCAGTGCCGAGCTGCTGCGGCGAAAGGTTGGTCGTTTGTTGATGCATGGTGATGTGCTCGACGCGAATCGACGCATCGAGCAGCAAGCGATCGATCTTCCAGGAGTCGGACAGGTAAGCGGCGATGTTCACGGCGCTGCCTTGCTCGAGAATGTTGTAACCGCCATTGGCGCTCGAGATGCCCTGCGGACTGGTCACGTTGTAAATGTTTCCGCCGGCAACCCCTTGCAGGATGATGGGACTCGCATTCGACACGTTGTTCATGAGGACATTGGAACTCAACGACCACGCGTCATTGTCGGTGTAATAAGCACCATAGACGCCCAACGTCAGCGTGTTGCCGAGCCCTAAGTCCTTGGCCACGCGAAATTCATCCGTGAGGTTCATGATTTTCTTGCGGACCTGCCAAGCCTGTTCGGTGATCACGCTCGTGTCGAGCGGCACGGGCGCGCCGTTGGCGTAATGCGCCTGGACGGCGCCCGCCGTCAACGGCGCGGGCAGTGTCAGCCCGGCGATGTACGCCCCCAGGGTCGTCGGATTGCCGTTGTTCACCAATGCATTCGTGGGGATGTAGCCGCCATCCCACAGGAAGGTGTTGAAGATTGTCCAGCCATCGCCAAACTTGAGGTTCAGGTTCGACCCGAAGTAATTCATCTGGGCGCCGCGGCCATTGCTGATGTCGTCATTCCAGAAACCGCCGCCCGGGCTCGGGATCTGAAAGTTCTGCAGTTGCTTGCTGTTGTAGGTGTGGTTCAGCTGATTGAAGCCGGGGTAGGGCTCCGCCTTGCCGTTGACGACGATATAGGGGAAGTCGGCGTACCACTGGTTCTTATCGTTCAGGTTGCGATACCAGAACATCAGCGAGCCGCCCTCCAGATCGTGCTTCAAGGTGGCGGTCAGCTGTCCGCCGATGTCGGACGGGTACTGCGGATTGCGCACGCCGTCGGAGACGCGGTAAAAGCCGCCGATGCTGCCATACCAACCGTCGATGATCTTGCCGCTGATGAACGCGTCGACACGCTCCGAGCCTTCCGACCCGTAGGTAAAGCCGACCGAGCCCGTTGTCTTGTCCGAACCGGTTCTCAAAATGAAATTCGCCGTGGCGCCTGCCTGACCGGAGCTGAAAATGGCGCTCGGC
>CAZZZU010000042.1:0-33931 GCA_964658805.1 uncultured Steroidobacteraceae bacterium | reverse complement strand
GCGTACAGCCCAGCCTTGGCCGCCGAGGCAGCGGGGGGCCTGCGCGCCGCCGAGAGCGGCAGTACCGCCACCGGGGCCATGCGTTTTGGCGAGCGGCCCGCGCGCGACTTGTGATCACAGGGGACTGACGATGGAGATGCCGAAGCTCGATGAAGACCTGATGCGCCAGATCACGCGCGATCTCATGGACAGTTACGACGAAGAACTGGAAATGGAGATCGAGGATCGTCATCCATTGCCGGAGGGCGCGCCCGGTGGCAACGAAGCAGAAGAAAAGGCCTATCGCCAAAAGTATTTCAGCGAGCTGCTACGCCTGCAGGCGGAACTCGTGAAGCTGCAGGACTGGGTCGTCGCATCCAAACAGAAAGTCGTCATCCTGTTTGAAGGACGAGATGCGGCGGGCAAGGGCGGTGCCATCAAACGGGTGATGCAGCGCCTGAATCCGCGTACCTGTCGGACGGTCGCGTTGCCTGCGCCGAACGACCGCGAACGTACCCAGTGGTACTTCCAGCGCTATGTAACGCATCTGCCCGCGGCCGGCGAGATCGTACTGTTCGATCGCAGCTGGTACAACCGCGCCGGGGTGGAGCACGTCATGGGTTTCTGCACGCCGGAAGAGTACGAAGAGTTCTTCCGCAGTGTGCCGGAGTTCGAACGCATGCTGGTGCGTTCAGGGATCAAGCTGATCAAGTACTGGTTCTCGATCACTGATGACGAGCAGCACTTGCGCTTCCTGGGCCGCATTCATGATCCGCTCAAGCAATGGAAGTTGAGTCCAATGGATCTCGAATCGCGGCGTCGCTGGGAGGATTACACCAAGGCGAAGGAGACCATGTTGGCCCGTTCGCACATCCCCGAGGCGCGCTGGTGGGTGGTGCAGGCCGTCGACAAGAAACGCGCCCGTTTGAATTGCATCAGCCACCTGTTGCAACAGTTTCCCTATCAGGAAGTGGCCAAGCCGCCGATCGAACTGCCGCCACGCGTACGCCATGAACATTATTCGCGACAGTCGGTCGCCGCGGACATGCTGGTACCTGAAATCTTCTGAATAAAAAAGCCGCTGCGCAGATTCACGCAGCGGCTTTCTGTATCAGAGAGTGGGGGGATCCTCCCCCAAAGTCATTCCGCGGCGGCTTTCGCTTCCGCGCTCTTGGCATGTTCCGCACGTGACATGTACGTGAACTTTTGTCCGGCGACCGAAGCCCCGGCCATCAAGCCACCTTTGGCCACGATGAACACAGCCATGCCGCGATTGTAGTGGCCTGTGGTGTTGGCATCGTGCTCCCCCGCACTCGAGCCCGTGCCGACACCCGTGGTACCGGCTTGCGCATGCGCACCCGCCGTCACGGCGGTGACGCTGGCATCCGCGCCGAGTTCAACCTTGCCCGTGATGAATTCATCCAAGGCGCGCTTGTCCTCGAAGAAAATGATCTGGCTGTAGCTCTTGCCACCCGCCTGGAAGCCGACGCTGACCTGCTTGAGGGTGCTGTAGCCGGTCCAAACGCCGCCGACATAAACCCGGCCCTTGCCATACGCGCCACCGATGCCGACTGCACCCGATCCCACGTTGGGAAACACGACGTACGCGTACGCTTTGGAGAAGAACGTGGCGCTATCGCCCGCATCCTTGAATATGGCGATCGTCTCTTTGTAGGTGGCCGCTTGGGCCGTTCCGTAGAGGCTGGTGCTGAACAAAAGCGTCAATGCAAAGGCGCGAGTAAACAATCTCATGGTCAAATCGTCCGAAGTTGTTGAATTAAGCCCCCAATTTGCCAAATTGAAGATCTGAAGTCTGTAGGCTCTCACCTCATATTATGTCTCAACAGTCCTACTTGCATCCGAGAGGCGTATTGGCGGCGAGCATCCTCGGCTCGAGTCTTGCTTTCATCGACGGCTCGGTGGTGAATATTGCCCTGCCGGCTCTGGCGAAAGCACTGAATGCGGATGCGGGTGACCTGACCTGGGCCATCAACGCCTATGCGCTGCCGTTGGGCGCGCTACTCCTGCTGGGCGGAAGCCTTGGCGACCGCTACGGTCGGCGCCGCCTGTTCGTGCTCGGCATAGGCATGTTCGCTGCAGCTTCCCTGGCATGCGCGGCTGCCGAATCGATGCCCTGGTTCTTGGCCGGACGCGCCATACAGGGACTCGGCGCGGCGCTGCTCATGCCCAACAGTCTGGCACTGCTCGGCGGCGCGTATGACGGCGAGGAACGGGGCCGCGCCATCGGCACCTGGGCAGCGGTTGGCGCTATCGCCGCAGCGGTCGGACCCATTCTCGGCGGTTGGCTCGTGGACGTCAGCAGCTGGCGGACTATATTCCTGATCAACTTACCGGTGGCGGCCGCAGCCGCCTACTTCGCCCTGCGTTTCGTCGTGGAGCAGCGAGAGCGCGAGCGTAGCGTGAACCTCGACATCTCAGGCGCGGTGCTTGCAACGCTCGCGCTGGGACTCGCCACCTGGGCGCTCGCCGCATGGGCCGAGCCGCGTCATTCCAAACCTGCCGTGCTCACGGGCCTGGTTGCAGCGGGGGTGTTGTTGGTGCTGTTCGTATGGAATGAACGACGCCGCGGCGCCGCGGCCCTCATGCCGCTTGCGATGTTTGCGTCCGGGACCTTCGTCGGCCTGACCCTGCTGACGTTCTTCTTATATGGCGCCCTGGGCGGTCTGATCGTTTTGCTGCCTTATCTGTTCATCAATGTGCTGCACTGGTCGGCGACCGCTGCCGGTGCGGCGCTGTTGCCGGTACCGCTCTTGATCGGTCTCGTCTCGCGATTGATGGGCCGGGTCGCCGCCCGGATCGGCGGGCGCATCCCGCTGTCCGTCGGCTCCCTGGTGGTGGGCGCAGGCCTCATTCTGTATTCGCGTCTCGGCGCCGACGCGAGTTACTGGGGGGCCATCTTCCCGCCGACGCTGTTGATCGCACTCGGTATGGGGATTTGCGTCGCGCCCCTGACTACCGCCGTGATGGCTTCCGTCGACGTCGACAAGGTAGGCGTCGCGTCCGGGTTCAATAGCGCGATGGCCCGCATCGCCGGTCTGTTGGCGACGGCCCTGCTTGGCTTCGTCTTCATAGAGGAGAGTTCCCCGCAGGAATTCATCGCGGCCTTCCGGGTTGCGGCCTATGTCGGAGCAGCGAGCGCAATCATCGCGGGCTTGTGTGCCATCGGATTGATTCGTGACAGAATCGAATGATGCATGTCATCAAAGCTCAGGGTCCGGAGCATATATTCGATCGAGCGTTACGTTCGTATCAGACCGGCGGCATCACGCTCGACGACCTGCTCGGGCAGATCGATGACCTGCTGGCGTCGGGCACCTCGAGTGGCGAATTACTGGAATTGCTATGGCGGCGCGAGCAGGTCGAACCGCTGGCCGTCGACGTCTATTCCGCGGTGCATGCGCAGATCATGGCGCGGATGACGGCGGCTGCAGCGGACTCCCCGCCCGAGTCGTCGATGCCGGTCGAGGCGGCCACCATCGTACTTGGCGAGGAGGGTGCGGACCGATTGGCGGCGTTGCCCGACACCTTGAGCGATGCTCACTTCGGCGACCGCTTCCGTTTGCTCGAGACGATTGGCGACGGCGCCATGAGTCGGGTGTACAAAGCTGAAGATGTCACGGCTGCAGCGGGCGGGCGCCGTTTGCTCGCGATCAAGGTTTTCAAGCACGCGTTGGGCGATGGCAGCCTGGCGATGGATGCGGTGGAAGCGGAGTTCATGCGCCTGCGCGCCCTGTCGCATCCGAACATCGCGCAACTTTTCGAGTGCGGGCGCGTGGGCAACAGTCTGTACATCACCATGGAATATGTCGCGGGCGAAACGCTGTACGGGCGCCTGCACCCGGCTTCCCAAGCGCATTCGCGGCCGCTGCCCGCGGATCAGGTCAACGACATCGTGGCCGGCATCGCTCAGGCACTGGAGAGTGCGCACGCGCATCAGATCGTGCACGGTGATCTCAAACCCGGCAACGTGCTGCTCACGGACGCCGGGGTCAAGGTCATCGATTTCGGTCTGACCTCGCGGCCGGGCACCGTGGCGCTGACGCCGCGCTATGCCAGCCCGCAGCTGCTCGCGCAGCAAACACCGCGGCCTGCGGACGATGTCTACGCGCTCGCATGCGTGGCCTATGAGGCGCTGTCGGGCCGCCACCCCTTCGCCGGCGCAGACCGGCTAGACTCCGCCCGCACACCGCCGCCACGACAGCCGGAATTTTCGTCTGCACAATATGCCGCTCTGTTGCGCGGGCTCAGTGCCGAGCGTGCCGATCGTACCCAGACTGCACATGAATTCTTGCGCGAGTTCTCGCAGGCCGAACCGGCCGCTGTCGCCGCGCGCGCTGCCGTCGGTGGCGCGGGACGCGGCAGGATCGTGTGGATCGCGCTATTGATGCTGGCCGTGGGCGGCTTCGGTGCCTGGATGTTGTATTCGAAGCGCGGCCAACTGCCGACGGCACGGATCGCGCCTCCTGAGAGCGTGGCGCCGGCGGTGCCGACGCCCGACGCGGCCCCGGTGCCCGCGGCGCCGGCCGAGTCGACTGCGGCTGCGCCCGCAGCCGGCGCGAGTGTGCAGCAGCCGTTGCGCGACTGCGCCGCCTGCCCCTTCATGACGGTGATTCCGGCGGGCCGCTTTCGTCAGGGCGTGCCGGATGAGGATCGTGCCGGCCTCGCTGCCGAGCGCCCGCAGCACCTGGTCGTGTTCGCGCATCCGCTCGCCGTGGCCGTCAGTGATGTAACGGTCGGTCAGTATGCCGCCTTCGCTGCCGCCACGCACCGCGAAGTCAATGGTTGCGATGTTTACGATGGTGATTGGCGACGCCGCAACAGCGCCAGCTATAAAGACCCCGGCTATCCGCAATCCGATATGCATCCTGTCACCTGCGTCTCCTTCAATGATGCAATCGCCTATACGAAATGGCTCAGCCGCCAGAGCGGCCGGGCCTACCGTTTACCGAGTGCCGCAGAGTGGGAGTACGCCGCAAGGGGCGGTGGCAGCGCGTCGATGCCGTGGGATGCAGGCGGTGCGAATGCCTGCGCCAGTGCCAACGTCGCCGATGAAACGGCGGGACAACAGTACCCGGGATGGAGCACGTTCGGGTGCCGCGACGGCTTCGTGTACACCTCACCGGTCGGCTCGTTTCCGGCCAATGGCTTCGGACTGCGCGACATGCTCGGCAACTTGTTGCAGTGGACTCAGGACTGTTGGCATTCGAGTTATACGGGCGCGAGTGCAGAGGGTGCCGCCAGGGTCGACGGCGATTGCCGAGAGCACGAGTTGCGCGGCGGCTCCTGGTTCAGCGCCCCGCCTGTGGTCCGCACCTCACACCGCAATCACTTTGCCGCCGGCTATCGGACCAGCAGCGTCGGGTTCCGGGTAGTCCGGGATGTGCAACCATGAAGCCCTTCCGGCACGCAGCCCGATGGTTTTGGCTCCTCGCACTGCTCGCAGCGGGCGGTTGCGTCACGCGTCCGCCCTCCATCGCGCATGTCCACATCGGCCATGCAGTCACCGGTGTGCACGTGACCCCGGGACACAAGGGCTACGTGCTCGTGGCCGAGCAGCGCGCCGATGGTGCGCTCGCGGCCGCGCTCCTCGCTGCCGAGGCGCCGACGCTCGCCGACATCAAGGCGCATGTTGCCGAAGTGGCCCGCATCACGGACGACCCCGACAGCTTCGGCCTGAAACAATCGCTGGTGCTCGCCGCCAATCACATTTCCTTTGCCGCAACCTCTGCAGATGCCAGCGTCAACGTGATCCGGTTCGCGCCGGTGTTCAAAGCCAACATCGCCGCCGTTATCGGCCGGTGCGATTACATCGAATTGCTCGCCAGGGATGTCGCCGCCAGTAAAACGCGGGGCGAGGCGGCAGTGGTCGTCACGGAGATCGTCAAGGCTGCAGAGGCGAACGTTGAAGGCGACACCGCACCCGGCAACGCGATCCGCGGTGCGTTGCCGACCGACTATGGCATGGCGCAGTTGCGTGGCCAGATCCAGGACATGATCGCGCGCGAGCATCCCGCGTATCGCACCGTCGATGAATGGTATTTGTTCAATCTGGTACGCCTGCCCAACGGCCGTTGGGTGTTCGACAAGCTCGGCCGCGGCGGCAACATCGATGGCTACAAGTAAAGCGCTGTTATTGCTATGCCTGTTAGCCAGCGGCCCGGTGTTGTCCCGCGAAGCGGCATCCCCGGCATCTTGCCGTGCCGCCGCTATGCAGCCACCGATCGCCGTAGCAAAGCAACAGCTCGTCCAGGCACCTGGCGATCTCAAGTCGACGTTTCGTTTGGCTGATGCCTGGAGCGACGCCGGCTGCTTCACTGATGCCTTGCAGGTCTTGCAGGACGCTGCGCAAAATCACAACGACAAAGAACTGCAAACCCGCCTGCGTGTCGCCCGCAGCGTCGTCGGCGAGGAGCACTACTTCGACAATCTCGACCGCGCCGCCGATGCGGCGAAGCTCAAACGTGCCGTGTTCCGCTGCAAGACGATCAACGATCTCGATGCCTGCAACGAAGCCGTGCGCAGTCAGCCGGATGATGCGCAGTTGGTGATGGCACAAGGCGATGCGCTGATGCATGCGAAGCGGCCGGGCGAGGCGTTGAGCCGCTATCGACTGGCCCAAAATCTGGGCGGTCAAAACGCTGATGTCGCTTCGAAGATTGCGGCGGCGGATGAACTGGCGGGCAGGTCACGCACGGCACCCGCTTCGCCCGCGGCGCCATCGCCGCCCGCACCGGCCCGCGTCGCAACCACCGCGCGGAAACCCGCGCCTACCCCACTCGCGGCGGCTTCGCCATCGCCGACGCCGACGCGGCTTGCAGCGGCGTCAGCGTCAGTTACGCCGCTCACCGCCGCTGACAAGCCACCGCGGCGCTACTCGAACATCGCCCCCGAAGGCCGGTCGCACTAGTCGCGACTATTCCGGATCGGCCTTGTCGTCGATCGCTTCGTCCCGGATTGCATGACCAGGCTTGATGATGTCTCGTTCCATCGGCGCCAGCAGCGCCATCAGCCGGTTCTGCTGCCGATAGGGCACCCCGGCTTTACCGAGCGCAAGATACAAGTCTTCGGCCAGCGCATTGAACTCCGCTTTGTTCAGGTGCAGCTTTGCGTGCGCGGTGGCCATGTCCCGTCCCGTGTAGTGACACGGGCCACCGCTGAGGTCGCAAAGCTGGTCGTATAGCAGCTGCTTGAATTTATCGAGTTTGGTTTCGGCAAAGGTAAAGTTGATGCGATTGTCGGCGACGATGAGATCGGCGAATTCGTCGACGGCGTGATGCAGTACTGATTCGCCGCCCATCGAGTCGAACAGCGTTTTAGCGTGTGCCGGGCCGCCGCTGACCAAAAGCAACAACCATGCTACGGATACCACTGGAGCATTAATTAAGCGCGCCATCTAGAATCCCACCTGCAGGGAAACGTATCCGCCTTGCTGATTGCGGCTCTCGCCCGTGACGGGCGCCAGGATCGCGCCGAGTCGGACGAATGCCGCGACCACCGATATATAGCGATTCGGTGTCCAGGCGCCGAATACGTCATAGGCATCGCGCTCCCCGTCCACTGAGAGATTGTGCGGTTTGCCGCGATACTCGGCACCGATCGCGAATTTACGGGTGAGCAGGTAAGCGACGCTTGCCTCGAATTGCAGCGAGCGGGAATCTTTAAGGTCGCCACCGAAGCCAAGCAGACCGAACTCGTTGGCTTTGGTATAGCGCAAGGTCGCGTCGACCAGCAGACTTTGCGCAAGAAACACTTTGGTCGCCGCCAGGTAGAAGTCCGTACCCGACTTGCCCGACGCACCCAGCTGGCGGGGGTCCGTCAGACCGGCAGCGTGGCTGATGCCGGTATTGCGCTTGTATTCGAACCCGAGCGCGGTCTGCGGCAACCACGAATCCTGATCATAGACGGCATCACCGAACAGCTTGACCTTGAGCCCGTAGATTTGCTGTTCAACGCTCAGGCCGTCGATCGCCGTGCCAGTGGCGTCGAACTTGTCATGCGTCGCCGAGATTTCAAAGCGGTCCAGAGCGCCCACCGCGACACCGTAACTCTGTAGCCGAAAGTCGCGCAGCGGCAGGTAGGTGTAGTGTGCATTGGCGCCCCAACTGTCGCTGGTGCCATAGCCAGTGATGATCGCCCAGGGTACCAAGCCGGCGCCGCCGGCGCCGTCCACGTCGTTGAATCCAGCCGTCAGCGGTAGCTTGCCCGAATCCGGCGCGAGCGGATTTTCGATAGGCGAGCGCTGCGCATGAGCGGATTGTAAGAAAAGCGTCGCTCCGGCAGCGAGCATGCATGTCCATCGTCGCACGTCGTGTATAACCCTCAGTCTCGCGCGGTCGCGCAAACGCATTATGCAGTGTTGCCACAGTCGGGCCAATTTGTATCGCCCTTATCCACAAGCGGCTGTCATCACGCCGGGTGGACTATGTCACGTTATGTAGCGCCCGCTCGCGGCTTAGATAATCGGCCCCCTTTTAGGTCGCATGGAGGGCAAAATAGGGCGTGGCGAACACGGCATTTGGTGCAGCCTTCGACAAGGCGCTCCGCGCCTTTCAAACGGGCGGCATAACACATAACGACTTTCTGAGCGAAATCGATACTCAGATGGAGGGCGGTGCGTCCGTTTCGGAGATGCTCGACGTCCTATGGCGGCGCGAGCAAATCGAGGCATTGCCGCCGCCAATTCATGCTGTGGTGCTCGCCCGCATCGAACAGCCGCTCAGGCAATCGATACCGGCGGCGGGACCGGACGCCGATCGAGATGCACCGCCCGCAGCGCTAGCCGCGGACGAATTTGTATTCTCCTGGGACAGCGATCCATTTGCTATACCGGCCGAAGAACAGCAGCAGTATCTCGCAGGCACGTTGACGCCGGAGCTGCCGGCAGCAATTCCTGAGGTGGCGGTACGAACAGCGCCGACGCCTAAGCCCGCCGAGCCGCCGAAGCCGGTCGAGCCACCAAAGGCTGCAGCGGTACCGAAGGTCGTTGAACCACGGAAGCCAGTTGAGCTACCGAAGGCTACGGTGCCACCGAAAGTAGTTGAGCCGCCGAAGCCGGTCGAGCTACCAAAGGCTGCGGTGCCACCGAGAGTCGTTGAGCCCCCGGCGCCAATTGAGCCACCGAAGGCTACGGTGCCACCGAAAGTAGTTGAGCCGCCGAAGCCGGTCGAGCCACCAAAGGTTGCGGCGGTACCGAAGGTCGTTGAGCCACCGAAGCCGGTTGAGCCGCTGAAGACGGCCGAGCTAACGAAGGCTGCGGTGCCAGCTAAGGTAGATGAGCCACCGAAGCCGGTTGATCCGCCGAAGCCGGCCGAGTTAACGAAGGCTGCGGTGCCACCGAAAGTAGTTGATCCGCCGAAGCCGGTCGAGCCACCAAAGGTTGCGGCGGTACCGAAGGTCGTTGAGCCACCACCGAAAGTAGTTGAGCCGCCGAAACCGGTGGAGCTATCGAAGGTTGCGGTGCCACCGAAGCCAGTCGGGCCACCAAAGACTGCGGCAGTTTCTACGGCCGCTCAGGCATTGAAGAGTGACGATGGTCCCAATCGGCTCGGCCGAGCTATCGCTCGCGAGCTGCGGGACTGGTTGTCGCCGGCCCGCCGGCCGAACCTTCCAGATGCCGCTCCTTCGGTCTTGTCGGAGGTGCCGAAGGAAAAGGTCAAAGACGTTTTGGCTCCGCCCTCTGTCACACCTCCCTTGAGTGAGCCACCGCGATTCTCTAAGTTGCGTTCCGAACCGAGAAACCCGGTGCCTGACACGGCTGGTGCTGCATCGCTCGCCAAACGAATATTTTCAGACGCGCCGCACGTTGCCCCTCCGCCTGTCGAGACGCCACGCAAAGACTCTCAACGTGCCGACGCACCACTCGCGAAGCGGCCGGTCTTTGAGACGCCGCGCGTGTCGACGTCGCGCCCTGAGCCGAGGACCGTACTGCTCGACCCGCGCAGTGCGCCGCCGATTGCTGCTCCGCCGCTGTATGAGACGCCGCGCGTTTCGACCTCGCGCCCCGAACCAAGGACCGTGGTGCTCGACCCACGCAGTGCGCCTCCGATTACCGCTCCGCCGCGTGCCGATGCATCGAACGTCAAGCCGCCGGTGTTTGAAACGCCGCGTGTCTCGACGGCGCGCCCCGAGCCGAGGACGGTGGTGCTCGACCCTCGCGTCGTCTCTCCTATCGCCGTCCCGACCAGTGCCCCAAAGATTAGCGGTCCGAGCATTACTACAGCGAGTGTTGATGTGACGGCGTTCGAAACGCCGAGCATGTCCCCCTCACGCCGGGAGCCCCCGGCAATAGATGCGGTTCCGGCGTCACCCGTATCCGCCACACCGCCGCTCGACACAGCGCCGGGCCAAGCGACGAATATCGTAAAACCGTTGCTCGAACCGCTGCGTGTATCCACCGCACGATCTGAAGCGCCGACGGTAGTACTCGGCGACCGGCTATCAGTGCCCATGGATGAGCAGGGCACGCCGTCGATCGCGGAGTTTTTCGGCGGCCGCTTCCGACTCATAGAACAGGTCGCCGACAGCGACATGAGCCGTGTATACCGTGCTGAAGATGTGATGGTGCCGAAGGCGGAGCGCCGGGAAATAGCCCTCAAAGTGTTCAAGCGCTCCGTAGCAAGCGACGCGACCGCGGTTGCGGCGATGCAAAGTGAATTCGCACGCGTGCATGCTCTGAGCCATCCGAATCTCGTGCAACTGATAGAGTGCGGCACCAGTGACGGTACGCCGTTCGTCACCATGGAATGGTTGACCGGTATGTCACTTTATCGACGGCTCGATGCGCTCGCAGCGCGCCACGAGCCCCGTGGATTGCCGGCGCGCGAGGCCCGCAACGTGATCAACGGCGTCGCCAGGGCGCTTGAATACGCGCACGCCCGCGGAGTGGTGCACGGCGACCTGAAGCCCGGCAACGTATTCCTGTGCAGCGACGGGTCGGTCAAGCTGATCGACTTCGGCCTGTCGATGTGGTTCGCCCACGCTCCGTTGGCGGCCTCCGCGCCAGTCGTCGCTACGCCTCGCTATGCCAGTCCGCAGGTCATGGCACGGCAGGGCGTAACGCAGGCCGACGACGTCTATGCATTCGCCTGCGTGGTGTACGAAATCATGTCGGGTCACTATCCATTTGCCGGCGTCGGCGGTGTCGAAGACCCGCGTTTCGTGCCGCTGAAGCGGCCAAGTTTCACCAACGCCCAATACGCGGCGTTGTTGGGTGGTCTCGCGCAGGAAACTGCGCAACGCATTCCGTCGGTGCATGCCTTCATGCAACAGTTTGGCAGCGACGATGGTGCGCGGCGTATCGTTCTCGGCAAATGGGCCGCATTGGTACTCTTCTTGATCGGAGGCGCGTGGCTGTTGCATGCCAGCGGTCTGTGGCACGCACTGACGGCGCGGCTCAAAGAGTCGCCTGAGAAGCCTGCGCCGATCAGCAACACGGTGGCGCAGGCGACTTTTCGCGACTGCCGCACCTGCCCCCTGATGGTGGTCATCCCCGCCGGCCAATTTGAGCAGGATGTGCCTGTTGGCGGGGGCCGTCACTCGATCGTTTTCGAGCATCCTTTCGCAATGGCTGCCGCCCCGATCACCGTTGCGGAGTATCAGGCCTTCGTGACGGCTACGCGGCGTGACGCGCGTGGCTGTGAGGTGTACGACGGCACCTGGCGGCGTCGGCTCGTGGCCTCTTTCAAGGACCCCGGTTTTCCGCAGACCGCCGACCATCCCGTCACGTGCGTCTCGTGGACTGATGCCGTTGCGTACGCAGAGTGGCTCAGTCAGACGACCGGGCATTCTTATAACTTGCCAAGTGCTGCGCAGTGGGAGTACTCGGCGCGGGCGGGGTCCACCGGCGCAACGCCTTGGGACGCAAACGGAAACGCGTGCGCCCTCGCCAACGTAGCCGATAAAAGTGCCGCCGAACACTATAAAGGTTGGAACGTGTTCGCTTGTTCGGACGGCTTCTTGTATACCTCGCCGGTCGACGCATTCCCTGCCAATGCATTTGGCTTGCGCGACACGCTTGGCAACGTGCTCGAGTGGACTCTGGATTGCTGGCAGCCCAACGCAGGCGCCGCGCCCGCCGACGGGTCCGCGCGCGGCGGCCGTGATTGCCGCCAGCACGAGGTACGTGGTGCCTCGTGGTTCAGCTCCCCGAGTGCAGCACGGCTTGCGCGGCGCGAACACTTCGCGGCCTCGCTGCGCATCAGCACCACCGGATTGCGCGTGGTGCGTCAGGTCGATCGCTGACAGTTTTTAGCTGAGAAGTTTTTCCGGCCGGATCGGCAGATCGCGAATGCGTATGCCGGTGGCATGAAACACCGCGTTCGCAACCGCGGCATTCATCCCGACGATACCAACCTCACCAATGCCTTTGATGCCGAGGGCGTTGACCTTGTCGTCACGCTCGTCGACCATGATGATCTCGATATTTGGCACGTCGGCGTTCACAGGCACGAGATAGTCGGCCAGATTGTGATTCACGTAGCGCGCAGCGCTGCGGTCCAGTTCCGTCTGCTCGTGTAGTGCCGAGGACAGGCCCCAGATTACGCCGCCCAGGAATTGGCTGTGCGCCGTGATCGGATTCACGATGGTGCCCGCTGCAAATGCAGACACGCTGCGCGCCACGCGGACTTCCCGTGTCAGGCGATGTACACGCAACTCGACAAAATGTGCACCGAACGCGTATGCAGTCACGTCCTTCCGCGCGGTACCACTCAGAAAGGATGGCTTGCCCTTGGTCATGTCAGCCATGGCAGAGGCGGGCAGACCTTCCGGGATATGCTCGACGTGCACCTCGAGCCGATGTCCTGCGCGCTCGATCGCCTGCGCCAGAGGTTCGCGCGCCCCGCCCGGTCCGATCACGAACCCGCCGCGGAAGGCGAGTGCATTCGCATCCGCGCCATGCAGGGGACTTGCCGCGGCGCCGACTGCCGCAGTGGCAATCCGCCGTGCGATATCGGCGCAGGCCTTGTTCACCACCAGACCCGCAGAGGCCGCGTTGTTCGAGCCGCCGGCAATCATGAGGGGCGGCAGGTTGCTGTCGCCCATCCGTACGGTCACATCCTCCACGCGCAGACCCAGTGTCTGGGCCGCGACGATGGCGACCGTCGTATACGCGCCGGTGCCGATTTCGTGACCCGCAATCTCAACGGTGGCCTTGCAATCTCCGCTGATCGAAACGCGCACGGCTGCGGGGCCGATGTTGCTGGGATAACAGGCCGTTGCGCAGCCGTAGCCAATCAGCCAGTCGCCGTCCCGCATCGAGGCCGGTTGCGAATTACGCTTCGCCCAGCCGATCTGCTCGGCGGCGCGATCGAAGCATTGCATCAGCGAGCGCGATGAAAACGGCTTGCCGCTCACCGGATCTGTGGCGGTGTCATTCACGCGGCGCAGCTCCACGGGGTCCATGCCGAGTTCAGAGGCGAGTTCGTCCATCGCGCTTTCCAGCGCGAACATGTACGGCGTCTCCGGCGGTGCCCGCATGTAGCCCGGCGTGGCGCGATCCGCATGCACCACGTTGACGGCGGTGGCGATGTTCGGACACGCATACATGCGGGCGGTGCTCTCTACGCCCGCCACGTTGTACCCGGACGGACGGGACGTTACCTCCCATCCTTCGTGAGACAGCGACGCGAGCTTGCCGTCTCGCCCGGCAGCCAGTTTGACGTGGTGACGCGTCTCGGCGCGGTAGGTCGCGATGGTGAATCCCTGGTCGCGAGTTGGTACGACTTTGAGCGGTCGGCCGATGCGCTGGGCCGCCAGCGCGATCCACGCCGTGCGGGGATTAGGGCCCTTGGAACCGAACGCACCGCCGATGTATCGCGACACTGCGCGCACATCATCTGGTTCGAGCTTCAGCTGCCGCGCGACACCGGCCTTGCTTCCCCACATGAATTGAGACGGTTCATAAATGGTGAGGCGCTTGCCATCCCAGACGCAGGTGACCGTAAATAATTCAATCGCATTGTGGTGCTGTGTGGGCGTCGAATACTGCGCATCGATGCGCACCGCGGCAGCGGTGAAAGCGACTTCGGCATCACCTTTTTTGGGATCGGGCCCATGCTCCGATTTGTGGGCCTGCACGCGTACGCCGGGCGAGTCGAACGTCGCGCTGGGCGCTTCCGTTGTGTACGTCACGTCGACTTTATGTGCGGCTTCACGCGCCGCTTCATAGGACTCCGCGACCACGATGCCGATCACCTGACCGGCATGCCAGACGCGATTGTCCTCGAGCAATGTGGTCGTGGGCCCGCCATCCGGACCAGGCGCTGTGCTAACGGCGCCACCGACGTTCTCATAGGTGAAAATGTCTAAAACACCGTTCACTGCTTTGGCCGCTACGAGGTCGAAACGGCTGATGCGGCCGCGGGCGATGCTGCTGACCACCAGATAGCCATACGCAGGGTTTGTTACCGGTTCGTCGGAGGCATAGCGCGCCGCGCCCGTGACCTTGGCAACCCCATCGATCCGGGTCGCTTTGACCCCCAGCGTGATGCCGGCGGCGGTTTCGTTGCTCATGCGGATACTCCTGCGGACGCGGGCCGCATGGCGTGTGCTTGTAGTAGGGCACGGACGATCGTCCGCCGTCCGAGCTCGGGCTTGTAATCATTCTCGCCGTGGGTGATGGCGCCCTGCAGCGCCAGCACCGCAGCGGCGGTTGCCGTTGCCTCGGTCAGCGGCTTACCGACGAGCGCAGCTTCGGCGGCTGCAGCACGCCATGGGCGATACGCCATGCCACCCAAGCCGATGCGCGCAGCGCGCACGGTCGCACCGTCCATGTCGAGCGCAACGGCGGCCGAAGCGATAGCAAACTCGTACGAGGCGCGGTCTCGCACTTTCACGTAGGTCGAATGCCGCGTCCACGCGCCCCGCGGTACATGAAAGGCCACGATGACTTCGCCCGGATTCAAAATGGTTTCCAAATGCGGCTGTCCATCCGGTGAGCGGTGTAACGCCGCGAACGGAATCCGCCGCCTGTTACCGCCACTGGCGATTTCGACCTCGGCATCGAGCGTGATCAACGCCACACCGAAGTCGCCGGGAGATTGCGAGATGCAGGTGTCATCGACACCCAAAACCGCATGATTCCGGTTGAATCCGTGAAGCGCGGCGCAACCGGAGCCCGGTGTTCGCTTATTACAAGCGCCCCAGGTCGGGTCGCGGTAATACGTGCAGCGGGTTTTCTGCAAGACATTGCCGCCGAGGGTCGCCATGTTGCGCAACTGCGCGCTGGCAGCGAGCTGCAGACTTTCAGCAATGGCCGGAAATTCGCCCAGCACTGCCGGATGCTTGGCGGCGGCCGCCATCTTTGCGAAGGCGCCCAGTCGGAGCGACGTTGCATTCACTTCAATGTGGTTGTGCCCGGCATCGAGGCCGCTCAGGTCCACCAGACGGTGGGGTCGCAGGACGTCCAGCTTCATCAGATCGACCAGCGAAGTGCCGCCGGCAAGAAATTGGGTTTCGGCATCCACCTGGCCCTGTGCAGTGGCGGCACCGAGACGCGTCGCCTGTGCTAAATCGGCCGCCCGCTCGAATGCAAAGGGGCGCATCAGGCGTGACCCATTTTGCCGCGCGCCTGCTTGATGGCCGCCACGATGTTGGGATAAGCCGCGCAGCGGCACAGGTTGCCGCTCATATATTCTTGGATGTCGGCGTCGCTGCCGGCATGACCCTCATGAACACAGGCAATGGCCGACATAATCTGTCCCGGTGTGCAATAACCACATTGGAAGGCGTCCTGATCGATAAAAGCCTGCTGCATGGGATGCAGCTTGCCACTGCCTTGGGCGACCCCTTCAATGGTGTCGACTCGCTTGCCTTGCACGGTTGCCGCCAGAGTGAGGCACGACAGGACCCTTTCTCCATTGATCAGCACGGTACAGGCGCCGCACTGGCCCTGGTCACAACCCTTTTTTGTCCCGGTCAAATGCAACTGTTCGCGCACCAGATCCAGCACGGTCACGCGCGGATCCACGGTCAGTTCGCGCGGCGTTCCGTTGATGTTCATCTTGACCGCGATGCCAGTGCCGGAGGGGTGCTGGGTGGCGGCCGCGGCGCTGCCGGCAGCCATGCCTGCCACCGCCAGTCCAGCTTCGACGCCTACTCCGGCGAGGGCTGCGCCGGCAGTCAAGACAGTTCTACGAGTGACGCCGGGCATAGTCGTTCCTGCACTTATATAAAAGAAGGGAGCAGATTATGCCCCTGCGCCGGCTGGGACCCACTCTTCAATGACCCACGAGGTCGTCAGCCGCCGCCCTGACTGGTGCCGAAAGCGCATTCCGTCATAACCGGGCGGTAGTTTGCGCGGCAGCCTGCGAGGCTTATCCTCTCCGCGATGCTACAAAGGCCCCGAAGAATCGCAGACTTTCTCTGGTTTTCCGGCGCCTTGCTGGTGTTGGTCGCGGCCAGTGCGCTGCGACCCGAGTCACCCAAATTCGCCAATTGTTTTGATGCTGAGGGACAGCAGGATCGCTCAGTCGTCAAGTGCAGCGCGCCAAAAACGGCGCCCTAGTCCCTATTTTGCGCGGTGGGGAGCCGCGGCCAGATCTGATCGACGGCGTGGCCGGGACACCAAAAGCGTTCGCTTCCGGGCACGGACCGGCAGACCAAACGCCGTGACGCGCAGATAGCGGGTCATAACGCGGATCCCTAACACCAGCGACATCAGCAACGCCGCAAAGGCAGCAACCACGAACATCACGCCCGCCATGGCGCACACCAGCGTGCCAACGACCCATCCGTAACTTCGTGTTTGCTTCTGCACGTCGACGCCGACCCTTGGCCAGTTTATCTTCGGCAGTTTAGCAAAGACCCTCCCAATGCGCGCGAATCTTGTAGCACTCTTTTTCGAGTACGGCGAGCGCCGGGATGTCCTTATCCCACTCGATCAGGGTGGGCACCGGGCCGAATCGCGCCAGCGCTTGGTCAAATAAACCCCAGACCGCCTCGCTGACCGCCTGCGCGTGCGTATCCAGGAGCAGCGTGTGCGACCCTGCGGTCACTGCCGCGTGGCCCGCCAGGTGCATTTCCTGTACTGCCCCGAGGGGCAGGGCCGTCAGATATTGCTGTGCACAAAAACCGTGGTTTTGCGCATTTACATAGAGATTATTGAGGTCGAGCAACAGCCCGCAGCCCGCGCTTTCGACCACGGCACAAAGAAATTCCCATTCCTGCATCTGCGAATGCGGATAGTCGAGATAGCTCGAGACGTTTTCGATCAGGATCTGCCGGCCGAGGTAGTCCTGCAGCTGCGCAATGCGTACGGCCACGTGCCGGCACGCTTCGTCCGTGTACGGCAACGGCAACAAGTCGTTGGCATAACGTCCTGCCACCGAAGACCAACATAAGTGCTCGGACACGAACGCCGGCGCAAAACGCGTCACAGCGCGCTTCAGGCGTTGCAGGTGCAAGGGATTCAATTCATCCACCGAGCCGAGCGACATGCCGACACCGTGCAGCGCCAAGGCATAGTCAGCACGGATAGCCATCAATTGGCGGATGTGCGGACCGCCGTCGGCGAAAAAATTCTCGCTGTGTACTTCGAACCAGTCAACTGCCGGCTTCTCGCGCAATACATCCTCATGATGCTGAGCGCGTAGCCCGATGCCTGCGCCGCGGAGGGCCTCCATCTCAGCGATGCGCGCGTCGGTACGCGGATGGCGCGAGTCCCACCGCCCGCGTAAACAGCCGCGCCAGATGCATCGGATCGCGAAACCCGCACTGCGCGGCGATCAGCTCCAGGCCCGAATTGGTGCGGGTGAGCATTTTCCGCGCGCGCTCGATCCGCCGTCGGATCACGAATTGATAGGGCGACTGGCCGCTGCTGTTCTTGAAGGCCCGGCTGAAGTGAAACGCGCTGCCGCCGGCGACCTCGACCAAGTCTGCGAGCGCAATCTCGAGATGCAGGTTGGCTTCGACGAATTCGACGACGCGTCTCAGCGTGTACGCCGTCAGCGTCTCCCGACCGGGGATCGGCCGCGTGCTTGTGCTGCCCGTGGTGTGCTCCATGACGAGTGTCAGCATGAAAGTCTCCAGTAGCGAATCCATATAAAGCGTGTGCGCGGCGCAGGGCGTACGCAGCTCAGCGAGCATGCGTCCAAACAACGTCTGCAGCAGCGGATCGTGTTGCCCGACACGATCCACCAGCGAGACCTCGACACCGCGCTTGCAACGCATGGCCGTCGCCTGTAGAAGCGCCGGTGAAACGTATAGGTGCGCAAATTCGATTGGCCCGCACGTATGCCACAGGAATCGGGTGCCGGCCGGCACCATGGTAAGGGTCCCGGACTCGACCCGTGTCGTGATGGATTTGCCATCCAGGCGACGTTGCACGTGCTTCGCACCGCCGAGATGCTGGACGATGTAATGATGATCGAGCGGCGGCTGATCCATGTCAGGAGAGGTGCCTGTCCAGTGCCGCAGGAGAGCCGACGGCCAATGCGCACGGTCGCTCGTCAGATCGGCTGGTGCCGAGAGCGAACGTGACCACTGTTCCGGTGTTTCCATACCCGAACAGACCGGGCCAACGCCTGAATCATTACCCGGGGCGCCGTTACACCGGTAGCTGGCGGACGAGCTCGAGCACGGCGTCGCTTGCCGCATCCAGGTCCTTCACGTCGACTTCGCAGTACCGCACGCTCCCTGCTCCACTTGGGATGATCGCCACCGTGACACGATCCTCCGGGCACACGTCCATGCAAGAAGTCAGCACGGCGCGCGCCGCACCGCGTTCGAGTTGGCGTTTGAAGTTACGCTTCAGTTTGGATGCGAGATGCGGACTTGCATTCTTGCCGTCCGGCCCGAGATGTTTGCCACATTTTTCGCACACCAGCACCAGCGCAGTGGCAACCGGTGCATCGATGGTATGGGTCAGGCGATCGCGTTTCGACATCATGAGCTCCTCTGGGCCTCATGATAGCGCCGGGTCTCACCCTTCCAACACCTCGATCTTATGACTTGGCAAGGCGGCAAGTTCTACCCAGTCGAGTTCTTCCTCGAGCCGCCGATAGATGTCATCGGTCACCTCACTCTTGCGTCGCAATTCGTGCAGCAAGCCGCGCTGCGCGGCCACCGCGTGCAGCAAGCCCGCATCGTATTGGCTGGGTTCAGTAGGGTCACTCTGAGGCGCCGACGCCTGCATCGCGAGACGCAGCTGCTTTTGCAAGATAGCAGCAACCGCCTTGGGCTCGCTCTTGGCGGCCTCGAGCCCGGCTTCCAGGATTTTGGCGCGTGCCTGGCGCAATTCTTCCTTGAACTCGTCCTCGTCATTGCCTACCTTCAGCAGGCGGATCAGCGGCTTTAGGGTCATACCTTGGATGATCAGCGTGCCGAGCACTACACCCATCGCGCACAGCACGATGATGTTTCGCCCCGGAAATTTCGCTGGCAGTGCGAACGAGGTGGCCAGGGTCAACAAACCACGCATTCCACACCAGGAAACGACCCACGTCGCAGGCCACGGCACCGGATGCGGCAGCCAGCGTGGCTTGGAGCGCTGCCAAATCTGGACGCTGATGGCGTGATAGACCGCGATCGCGATGATACGCACGACGATCACGGTGAGCAGCACTAACCCCGCAACGCGCAAAGCAGGCCAGAGTTCTGCACGCGGCAGCTCGGCGATCACGGCCCGGGTTTGCAAACCCATCAAGAGAAAGGCCAGCACGTTCAAAACGAACACCACGGCCGCCCAGACCGCAAACGATTGAACCCGATCGCGTGCCGCGATGCGTTCGCGATTTACGTGTGCGATCACCATGGCATAGGCCATTACGGCGAGCACGGGCGAGATTTGCAGGCGGGTCGCGAGCAACCAGACCCCAAAGGTGCCGGTGAATTGCATGATGATGCTTGAGTGGGTGCCGGCAAAAAACGGTGCCAAGGGTACATACAACGCCCCGACCAACGCGCCGAACGCCAGCCCGCCGGGCGCGGCCAGGAGCAGACTTATGGTGCTGAAATCGCTGCGCGTGTGTCCGGCCGCCGCGACCGCCGCAGTGAAAATCAACAGTGCCGTCGCATCGTTCAAAAGACCTTCGCCTTTCAAGACGATCGAGCTATGGCGCGGCAGTCCTACCTGGCTCATCACCGCTGTGGTAGCTGCGGCGTCGGGCGGCGCCACGACGGCACCCAGCGCGACCGCGGCGGCAAACGGCAGATGCGCATACTGCATGCCGACCCACGTGACTGCCGCCACGGTCAGCAGCACGACGCCAACCGCCAACATCAGCAATGGCACCCAGAGACGCCGCAGATCCCGCGGCGATGTGTCGTACGCCGCATCCAGCAAGGCCGGCGCGATGAACACGGCAAGAGCAACGCCCGGCTCAATCTGCACGTCCGGTGCGAAGGGCAGGGCTGCTACGGCCACCCCTGCAAGCGACAGCAAGGTCGGATACGGCACGCCGAGTCGTCGCGAGCCGGCGAGCAGCATTGCGGCAACGAACAACAGCGCGACAAGATTTTCGAATAACGCCAAAGCCTCAGCGCTCTCCGGCCTGCCGCATGGGCATGGCATCGATGGTCTGCGTCAGGATGTCGGCGGAAAAGGGATGCGCAGATCGCAATTTAACCCCGCCATCCTTGCCGATTAAAATTACTTCGAAGCGTTCCGCGGGCAGCGCATAAGTCTTGCGCAAACGATCAGCGGTGTCCGTGGCGCCGGCGACGGCTGTACCCGCGATCTCGACCACGCTGACATCGCGTGCATAGCCGCCGCGCCAATCGCCGAGGATTTTACGCTGAGCCGCCAGCGCTGGCTCCGCTGCGCTGGGCGCTGCCACCAGAATCACCCGACGTTGCCAACGCATCGCATCGATTGACGATACTGACAACGCCAGCATCGTCATGACGCAACAGGCAAGGAAGGATGACACATGTGTCATGTTACTGATTCTGGCGTGGCCCCGCCAATCTCTGTCGTGCGGGCCGTCGCTTCGCTTAAAATGGCGGCGCGTCCGTGACGCTGGCTTGCTCAATCAAACAGGAATAGAAATATGAAATTGTCCAAAATCGCTGCCGTCGCAGCGTTAAGTCTCACTGCTGCTTCGGCATTTGCCGCGGCGCCCGAACTGCACCTCACCAAGTCGATCACGATCGATGCGCCTGCCGCAAAGGTCTGGAGCACGATCAAGGACTTCAACGGCTGGACCGCGTGGCATCCGGCCCTCGCGAGTGATGAGATCGTCGAGGGCACCAACAACAAGGTCGGCGCGGTACGCCTGCTCACCCTCAAGGGCGGCGGCACTATCAAGGAAAAGCTGCTGGCGCAGAGCGATGCGTCGCACTCGGTGCGCTACACCATTCTCGAGAGCGTGTTGCCGGTGAGCGATTACAAGTCGCATCTGGCGGTCAAGTCATCCGGCGCCGGTAAGTCAGTCGTGACCTGGTCCGGGAATTTCAAGCGCAAGGATACCGGTGCGACGCCGGGCGACAAGGAAAATGACAAGGCGGCCACCGAAGCCATCACCGGCGTCTACCAGTCGGGCCTCGACAATCTCAAGAAGGTCGTCGAAGGAATGTAATGAAACGCGGTGCCGGCAGCACAGTAGTGCAGGCGCAGCGTGCCCTTGGAGCGCTGGTCGCGATGGGTTTCGCGATCAGCGCCTCCGGAGACAATTTTATGAAGCAAGTGACGGGGACATTCGATGTGTCGATGGCCGCAGGCGCCCCGGTGACAGCCGATAACGTCTCCCGCCGGACTCTGCAGAAGCAATATCATGGAGGCCTGGAGGGAAGTGGCAATGGCGAGATGCTATCCGCAGGCGACCCGGCCCAGGGCAATGCCGGCTATGTCGCGATCGAGCGCGTCATCGGCGTGCTCGACGGCAGGAAAGGCAGCTTCGCCCTGATGCAAATGGCCACGATGAAAACGGGCAGCGCGCCGATTTTACAGGCCGTCGTTGCGCCCGGTTCAGGCACCGGCGATCTGGCCGGTATCACGGGCCAGCTGAAAATCATCATCGAAGGCAAGCAGCATCGCTATGAATTCGATTATCAGATTCCGTAGGTTGAACACTTACAGCGCGTAGACGCTTTTTCCTACATATTGAACATATGCGGGATATCAAGATTTCTCTCCACAGGCGCAGCAGAACGTCGCCTGAGCCGGTTGTATAAGCAGCCGTAAAAAAAGTGTTCGATCACCTCCTGGGGAGGAGTTCTTAATGTCAAAGCAAGACGTGGCTCGGCTCGCTGCCGGCATGGGCGTGGCCGCTTGGTTGGCGCTCGGCATGGTGTCGCAGGGCAATGCACAGGGTGCCGCGGCACCGTATCCGCCTTACGGCACCGTCATTCCAAAAATCACACTCAATGAGGGACCTGAAGGATCGCTCAATCAGGATTTACAAAAAGAACCCGATCCGAATCCGCCCAATCAGGAATCGGCCTGGAACATGAAGGTCGAAGGTTTCAACGACAATCAAGGCCGGCCGATCTATCAGCCCTTGGTCGTGAATCAAGGCGGTCGCGAAATTCTTTATGTCGGCAATATCAATGGTGCAGCGGTCAATCCGTTGACCGGCAAGATGGAATCGAATGGCACCTCCATCGTCGACGTCACCAATGTGAAGCAGCCCAAGTTTCTTTATCACTTGCCCGGACCCGATCCCATCAACGGCTCATACGCCGCCGGCGGGGACCAGATGGTGCGCGTTTGCGGTGGTGCACAACTGCCCAACAGCGCCGCCAACGGCACGGCCGGAAAGTTTTACTTGCTGCGTGCGCACGGCAACTCTGGCGCCACCAATCTCTCGCACCAGATCTGGGACGTCACGGATCCGTCGCATCCCACATTCGTATCCACCGTCGTGGGCGGCCTGAGCAACACGCACAAGAACTGGTGGGAATGCGATACGGGTATCGCCTTTCTCGTGGCCGGTTCGAAGACCGATGGCTGGCAGCAAAGCGGTTCGATGCAGCATATTTATGTGTATGACTTGAAGAACCCGGCCAAGCCCGTGTTTATCCGTCAATACGGTTTGCCGGGTCAGCAGCCGACCGCGCCGGTTGCCAGCGCCCAGTCTTGCACCAACGCGCCGAGTGACAGCTGCTACGAAGGCATCACCAATCCGCCGGCCGGGGTACACGGCCCGATATCCATGGGCATGAGGGCGAACCGGGTATACCTGCCGTATGGCGTGGGTGGCAATGGTGTGGTGCAGATCGTGAACCGGGCCAAGTTGGTCAACGGGTGCCGCACCAGCGGCAACGATTCGAATCCAAATGCGTCGCCTAATTGCGCCAATAGCCCGACGCAGGCTGACCTGCTGTTCCCGCAGATCAGCTACGTCACCATGAATCCGGAGAATGGCGGTCACAGCGCCATGCCGTACTACAAGGTGCCGATGCCCGAGCAGCAAAGCGGTTGGGGCAACGGTAAACCGCAGTCTAAAGACATCATGGTCGTCGTCTCGGAAGGCACGGCGAACAATTGCTTCGGTGAAGAGCCGCACGATGCCTGGATTGCCGACATTACTTCGGAAACGTCACCCTGGCCGATGGCCACTCTCTCGGTGCCTCAGCAGCCGGGAGATTTCTGCGGCAAAGGCGGGCGCTTCGGCGCGCACGCGGTGACCGAGGCGATCTACCCGCCGTATTATGGCAAAATCGTCAGCGTGTCCTGGTTCAATGCCGGGGTACGCATCTGGGATGTGCGCGATCCAAAGGCGCCCAAGCCCATCGCGTACTACATCCAGGCGCCGAACGAGAACACCCTGGCGTCGTGTTCGGTCATCAATGGCCAGAGCAATTGCTACAAGGCCACGATGAACGATTACGTGGAGTACGACGACCGCGGCTATATCTATGCCGCAGATCGCGTCGGCTCAGGCATCACGATTCTGTCACTGACCGGTGCGGCCAAAGCGGTCACCGAAGCGGGTGCACCGTGAAACATGTGACTACCGCTACAGCATTGGCTATCTGCGCATTTGCCGCGGTTGCCGGCACGCCAGGAGGGGTCCTCCCCGCCGCCGGTGTCGTCACGGATCGTGCTGTCTCGGAGGTCATACCCGGCAGGTCGACCAAGAGTCAGGTCGAATCGAAGCTAGGCAAGCCGCTGCGAATCGTGCAGTTCACCGACTGTGGCCACTCGACCGCACAGCCGGGGCAAACCGACGAGACCTGGGATTACCGCGGCAAGAATGCGGACGGCGCGTACCGCTTGCATATCGAGTTCGGCGACGACGGCATCGCAACGCTCATTGCCAAGATTCCCGAGCACTCGGATGGCAAAGGTTACGCAGCCCAGGTGGCGCCAGGTGCTAAGCATCACGCGATGGCAGACATGACAATGTGATGGTTGGGAGCGAAACGCCCGGCGAGCTTGCGCAACGCAGTGCTCGCCGGGACTATTTTTATTCTCTGTAGCCCGCTGGTGGACGCGTGCAAGTCATTGATTTGTAGATGTTCAGAGAAGCTTCAGGCATTCATTAGAGAGTGCTGAGGACTTCCGCCGTCGGTTCGCCGTACACCGTCTCCCACGCCACGACGTCGTCGCGGCGATTCAACACAACGGAGTACGCAATCATGAAGAAGTCTTTCAACACCACGTTCGGCACGGCCCTTTACTGTGTTTTGAGCGCCACCACCGTCGGGGTTTTCAGCGTCCATGCCGAGGCCGCCGATCTGTCCGTCAGCACCAAGGTCGTGCGGTATGACGACCTCAACGTGAGCAGTGCAGCCGGGGCGCGGGCCTTGTACCTGCGCATCCGGGCGGCTGCCCATGACGTCTGCAGGTCGCCCGCAGAGACAGGCCCGTTCGCCGCTATCCACGAAGAGGCGTGCATGAACAAGGCCGTCGATAACGCGGTTCGCGATGTCCGTGCGCCTGAGCTGACGGCCCTGCGCTTCGGTACCGAAACACGTTTGGCCCGTCGCTAATCCGGGAGCGTTCCATGAACACTACGAGCAATGCGATCCAGCAGGTCGTTTACGCGAGCTACGTCAATCTGGTCGCGCTTTCCCTGGGCGTGGTCTTTTTGGTGGCGGGCATCTGCACCGAGTTGCCGGCAGAGGCCGCAGAACGAAGCGCGATGGTCAATCTGGAGGACCTCGACCTGACGACCGACGGGGGGATGCAAGTGGCACGCGGCCGCTTGCATGAGAAAGCAAGGTGGTTGTGCAATCGGGTGGTCGAACCATGGTCATTCTCGCACCAGACCGACTTCGTGCGCTGCGTCGACGACGCGGTCGCCCGGGCGTTCAACCAGCTCGAAGTCAAACTGGCGGCGAACGCGAAGGTTCGCGGCGAGTTGTTGAGCAAGCGTTGAAAAGCGCCCGCATGGATTGGGTGGCCTGCCTGTGGGCCACCCGTTTCAGTGTCCAATCATGTTTCACCGAAATACGCACGAGGTCACAGCCGGGTATCCCAGCGCCTATACTCGATATAGGAGGGACCCCGGCATGGCCGCGCCATCGGACGACGTACTTAAAATCGGTGAGTGGCAGGTAGACCCGGCGCTCGACACCATCAGTCGCGGTGAAGAGGCCCATAAGCTTGAGCCAAGGACCATGCGGCTGCTGATCTGCCTCGCCGGCGCCCCCGGCAGCGTCATCAGCGTGGATCGACTGCTGACTGATGTCTGGACCGGCGTTGTTGTTGGACCGGCCTCCGTCTATCAGGCCGTGTCGCAGTTGCGTCGTCTGCTCGGCGACACCGAAGAAAAGCCAACTTATATCGCGAACGTCCCGCGCAAAGGCTACCGATTGATTGCAGCGGTGGAGCGCATATCGCGCGCGCCGCCGGTTCAACAGCCCACACCGCCTGAACTCGCATCGTCAGTCCCCGCGGGGACTCCTGCGTCAGCGCTGCCCGTGCCATTGCCTGCAACCCCGCCGCCACCGGTGCGGTCGCGCCTGGCGGTTGTCGTTATCGCGACACTCGTCATCGGTCTTGCCGGCGTGGCAATCTGGAAAATAACGCAGACCTTCTACCATTCAGCCCCCGCTATCGCGTCCATCGTGGTGCTACCGTTCCTTGACCTAACCGAAAACAAGTCAGATCAGCCGTTCTGCGACGGACTCACGGAAGAACTCTCTAATTGGCTGGCCCAAATCCCGACCCTGCGAGTGGTGGCGAGAACCTCCGCGTTCGCTTTTCGAAATCAAGGAGGCGACGTACGCGAAATCGGCAGGGCACTCAACACCAAAACCGTACTGGAAGGCTCCATGCGCCGGTCCGGCGACAGCATGAGAATCACCGTTCAATTGATCGATGCCCAGACCGGCTATCACCTCTGGTCGGAAAACTTCGACCGACCGTTTGATGATGCAGTGAAGATACAGGAAGAGATTTCGCGGACGGTGGCTAAAAAAATTCAGGTGCGTATCAGCTCGGACACTGAGCGCCAGTTTCTCGCGCGGCGTTCCAGCAGTTCGCAAGGGTATCAAGCGTATCTGCTCGCCCGTCACGCGTCGCAGGAAGTCACCTCGCAGTCGACCCAGCGAGCGATCGAGCTCTACAAGCAAACCGTGAGCGCCGATCCTGGCTTCTCGCCTGCTTACGTGCATCTTGCTCTTGCGCTTCTGAACGGAGCTTATCTCGAAGATGCGCCCGTCAAAAAAGTGGAAGCCGAAATAGAATCGCTACTCACCGAGGCCTTGCGTCGCGATGAGCGCCTTTCGTCGGCATACGCGGTGCGAGGGGCGCTGCGTGCGGCACAAGGCCGCAACGCTGATGCGCTGCGCGATCTCCAGTGGGCAGTCACATTGAATCCAAGTGAAATGCTTGCTTACAGCGAACTCGCCCACATCCAGCACACTTCAGGCGCGCCACGCGATGCTTTGGGAAGCTATCAACGTGCACTGCTGCTGGACCCCTTGCACGCCATTTTGCATGCGCAGATCTGCGCAGTCTATGAAGACCTGGCGCGTTACGCGGAAGCAGAGCAGGCCTGCAAGAAAGCGCGTGATCTGCAACCTTCGAGTCCTTGGCCATATGATTCGAGCACTTGGCTTGCTGAGTCGCGTGGGCTCCTGCGAGAAGCGTTGCAATGGAACGCGAAGGCTATCTCGGCGGCGCGCAGTGACTGGGAGTTTTATGCGTTTCGCTCGAGTCTTTTTTTGTCAATTCACCGCGTCAGCGCCGCGCGAGCGGCGATTGAGGCTGGCCGAGCGGTGACCGGAGCCGACATAGAGGCAGACGTTGCGTCGATCAGGGTTGTCTACGCCGAGGGGGGCATCGAGGCGCTACGCAGACTCATCGACAGCCATGGTTTCGACAATTCCCAGAACTCTTCGACGCTCTTCGAAACGGCTTATGCGCATATGCTAATGGGAGACTATCGTCTCTCTCAGGACTTGATCGCGCGCGCTCTCCATTCGCAGGATCGAGATCCTGAGTACAAAGAAGGTGTTTGGGCTGCCCGGGGCGCCGTAGCCATCGGTTCCCCGTATGTGCTTGACCTTGCGATAGCACACCAGAACGTCGGCGATCGTTCAGCCGCTCAACGAGAGCTAAACGCGTTCCTCGCACTATTGAATAGTATGATTTCGTCCGGGGTCGAGCGACATGGCACGTACGAGCTGCGCGCAAAGACGAACGCGTTATTAGGAAAAAACGACGAAGCGATGAAAGATCTCGCCAAGGCCGTCAACCTTGGTTGGCGTGCCTCTTGGTCCGCGGAGCATGAGCCCTACTTTGCTTCACTTAGATCGAGGCCAGAATTTCAATCATTGCTGTCCCAAGTGGAGCAACTGAACGCGCAATTGGCGCCAGAGCTGGAGACTCTGGCGCACAATTGATCGCTGCTGCTAAAGCTTGAGCGCGTTGTTGACCGTAGAAACGATGACTTCAGGGTGCGGGCCCGATCCTGGAGCCTGCCGGCCCTGTGCGGTTATGGGGTGTGTTCCGCCCTCGGCTGCCGCATTAAGCGTCGCTTTCTCGGCTATCCTCGGTCCACCGCCGCCGCCACTGCCGTTTTCCGGATCAGGACCATAGGCAAGGTGGGCGAATCTCACCAGCACCTCCAATCCCAACGTGTAGGCAATCTTGCCGTATGCATACTGAACTTCTTTAATGTCGTTGCTGGTCTTGATGATCTGGACCAGACCTAGAATGCCGTCGTCCGCCATGAGAGTCTCCTTGGCTTAATTTATTTTGTCGGCCGTGCTCTGCGCAGATCCGACATTACCATTGGTAAATAATGAACCGGTAGTGTGCGAACATCCCGCCATCTTTTTCGCATCTTTAGGCAACCTTCTGGAGAACTTTACGGGCATGACTGATCCCAGCCTCGTTCGACGCCGCCTGCTCTGGGCGTCTTTGGCAATTCCACTGCTGCCGGCCCTGCAGGCCTGCCGCGTTTCGTTGCCACCCCTGGCGGCGACCGCGACGACGCCGGATGCAGCGGCGCTGCTGCGCAAGAGTGCCGATGCCCAGGGCATGAAGTTCTTCGACAAGTTGCGCGACGTCAATGTGAGCTACGCCGGTGAGTGGCACAAGCTGGTCGCCAAGGTCCAGCCGAAGTTGGTCGATGCCGGATTCCGCGGCGGGTCGCAGGAACGCCTGTTGCTGCGCGAGGGCGTGGTGGCGCAGGCGCACACCGGCCCGAGCGGCAATAAGCACGTCGTGCGGCACATCGTTCCCAAAGACCGGGGCACGGTACAGGTGTGGTTCAACGGCGAAGAGGCCCATGACGATCGCCGCGACGCGGCTGCGTTGGTCGTCGACGGCTACAGTCTGTTCCTGTTCGGTCCCATGTTGATCCAGCGTTACGTCGATCAGGGACGCAGTCTGGTCATGGCGCTCGCGCCGGGCGAAAAAGTGGTGCAGGAGAAGGGCGAGTTCATGTGCGACGTATTACGCATCCGCATGCAGCCGGGAATCGGCTTCTCCGACGCTGATCAACTGGCGCTGTATCTCGACCGTGATGAGCACATCTTGCGCCGCATCCGTTTCACGCTTGAAGGCCTCGAGTCGACACGCGGTGCCCTGGCTGAGGTCGACACGATGCAGTACGTCACCGCGCACGGCATCCGCTGGCCGACGCGCTTCCACGAAAAGCTGCTCCGCCCGGCGCCCCTGCAGGTGCATGACTGGCGCCTGACCGGGCTCGACGTCGACCGTCGCCTCGAGCCTGGCGACGTCAGTGGTGCCGATTTTTCAGCGAAGGCGTCACGACCGGCGACGCCATTACCCGGCTGACCGGCAGCTTGCCGGAGGCCGACAGTTTCGTCCTGACACTCGCACTCGACCTCGCGAGTTTCGGGCGCCTCGATGGCCTCAGGCGCGCGCATTTTCCACGCGAGCGCAATTTCCTGGCGGCGCATCTGACGTTGTTGCACACGGTGTCTGCCACACAGTTAGAACGACTGCAGCCCACCGCTGCGTCGATGCCGCGACAGCCAATCCCGCTGAGTTTCACGGGCCTGCGGTCATTGGGTCGTGGCGTGGCCTGCGCGGTCGAGTCGCGCGAACTCATGAATTTTCGCCGGGCGCTCATGACCGACCTCGACGGACCCTTCACACGGCAGGACAGTCAGTCGTTCCGACCGCACGTCACCATTCAGAACAAAGTCGACGCGGCGGTGGCGGCGCAAACGTTCGTAACTCTGTCTGGGTCGTTCGAAGGCTTGGAAGGCGCGGGCACGGGCCTGCTCATCTGGCGGTACTGCGGCGGTCCGTGGGAGCGAGTTACCGAGCTGCCGTTCGCGCCGCCGACCAACTAGCCCGTCAACTGCCGCACGGCCCGCACCGTACCTACGCCCAGTAAAGTCATCGTGACGCTGCCGAGGACATGCGCCAGCACCGTCGCCGCCGCCCACCAAAACTCCCCGCCGAGCAATGCGGTCGCGACTTCCGCCGAGAAGGTCGAGAATGTGGTGAGCCCGCCGAGAAACCCGGTTACCGTCAACAGTCGCCAGTAAGGCGAGAGGTGCGGCACGGCTAGGAACACCGCCATCGCGATGCCGATGAGATAGCCGCCGATGAGGTTCGCCGCGAGCGTGCCCGGCGGCAGGTGCGGGAAGACCGCGTTCAAACGATTCGCCAGGTACCAGCGCAGTAGCGCCCCCAGGGCCGCACCGAGCGAGATCACGAGTACAGG
Organism: uncultured Steroidobacteraceae bacterium; assembly: GCA_964658805.1. Taxonomy (GTDB): domain Bacteria; phylum Pseudomonadota; class Gammaproteobacteria; order Steroidobacterales; family Steroidobacteraceae; genus Bog-1198. The sequence continues at coordinate 3,893 of CAZZZU010000042.1, read as the reverse complement.
AATCAGCACGAGGTCGTTCCGCTTGCGGGTGGGCGAATCATCGCCGGCGCTCAGTTCGCCGTCGTTTTCTTGCATCTTTGTCAGCGCCTACCCAGTTCGCACCGTGGCGTGCCGGCAACGATGGGCGATACTATAGCGCTTTTGTGCAACACCAAAATAGGACTCGTCTGAGGGCGCAACCGCCGGCTGCTGTCTAGGATGGTGCGGATGAAAGCAATCATTTTCGATTTGGACGGTACGCTCCTCGACTCCGTTTTTCAGCATACGCTCGCCTGGCAAAGGGCCTGCGCCGAATACGACCTGATCGTGCCGGCCTATGAGATACAGCGGCGCATCGGCATGAGTGGCAAGCTGCTGGCACAAGGCGTTGCGCGCGTGCGCGATCGCAATGTGGGAGCGGAACTCCTCAAGAAGCTCGAGGATCGGCATGCCGCGCTGTTTCGGGAGATGCAGGCCTCCTGCCGGGCGCTACCCGGCGCGGTGGCCCTCATTGAGTTCCTGCGCAAGTCTGAGATCGCGCATGGCATCGCCACCACCGGCAAACGCGGTGAGGCGCCCGATGCGCTCAAGGCATTTGCGCTGGATGCGCGGACTGTTTTCATCGACGGCAGTGCTACCGAGCGCGCTAAACCTGATCCGGATCTGTTCGTAGAATGTCAATCTCAGCTACAGGTGGAAAAGAGCGAATGCCTGGTGGTCGGGGATTCAGTCTGGGATATCCACGCGGCGCGCCGCGCCGGCATTCTATCGGTAGGATTGCTGACGGGAGGTTTCGGCGAGCAGGAACTTTATAACGCCGGCGCCATGCGGGTATATCGGGATGCCGAGCAGTTGCATCTGAGCATCGATGAATTGGGAATCCTTGCTTGAAGGGCATGAGTCAGGCACGTCTGATCGAGCGTCGCAACCTCAAGATGGCGAGCTCCGCGCATGCTTTCGTACGCGGCAGTACCCAGCAGTTTTACCGATGGCTGGAAGCCAAAGGCGGACACTCGATCCCGAAAGGCCCGCCTGTTTGGATTTGCGGTGACTGTCACGTCGGGAATCTGGGCCCTATCGCTGACCTGAAGGGCCGGGTCAGCATTCAGATCCGCGATCTCGATCAGACTGTGATCGGCAATCCGAATCATGACTTGGTCCGTTTGGCGCTTTCGTTGGCCTCGGCGGCCCGCGGCTCGGACCTGCCCGGTGTGGCGACGGCGCATATTCTCGAGAACATGACCGACGGCTACGTGCGCTCATTACGCAGCAACGTGAAACCTGAAGGCGGCGCGAACCCGGAATCGATCCGCCTGGTGATGCGTAAAGCCATGCGCAGAACCTGGAAACATCTCGCACGCGAGCGTCTCGAGCAATCAAAGCCGCGCCTGCCGCGCGGCGAGCGTTTTTCGTCGCTCAGCAAGACTGCTCGCCACGAGCTGGCAACGTTGTTCGAGAGCGACGCGGTGCGTGGTCTGGTCACGTCGTTGCGCAAGCGCGAGGACGACGTATCGATCGAGTTGCTGGACGCCGCGCACTGGGTCAAGGGCTGCAGTTCGCTTGGCAAATTGCGCCTGGCGGTGGTGCTCGACGTCAGCAGCAAAGGCGCGGACCCGGAACACTGCCTCATCGACATCAAGGAAGCCGCGGCAGCCGCTTCGCCGCATGCCACGGGTGCGCGCATGCCAAAGGATCAGGCGCAGCGCGTCATTGAAGGAGCGCGGGCGCTCTCTCCGGCTCTGGGTAAACGCATGATTGCGACACGCCTCTTCGACAAGCCGGTATTCATACGCGAGTTGATGCCGCAGGATCTGAAGTTGGAGATCGCGCGCCTGAGCCGCAAGGAAGCCGTGACCATGGCGCGCTTCCTGGCAGGCGTGGTGGGCCGCGCACACGCACGCCAGATGGATACGTCGTCGCGACGCGAACTGATCAAGGATCTGACGCGTCAGCGCTCCAGGCGGATCGATGCGCCTTCCTGGTTGTGGACCAGTGTGGTCGAGCTTGCCGCTGTTCACGAGGCGGCTTATCTGGAGCATTGCCGCGTCTACGCATTGAGCTGACACGAGCCGTAGCGACGCAATTTCAACTGAAACAAGCAGCGCGGGGGCTTTTGTTCTTGCTTTAAGCTGCGCGCATGAAACAGAAAGTCAACGCGATGGTCGCGCTCGCCGCGCTGTGTGCAGGTCTTGCATTGCCCTGGATTGCGCAAGCCGATTCGCCCGGTAGGCATCCCTATTATTTGCACGCATTGAGTGATCTGCGCGCCGCACGCTGGATGGTGGAGCATCGTCCCGGCGACGCTAGCGTCAGCGGCCATGAAGACGTCGCGATTTCTGAGATCGACCAGGCCATCGGCGAGATCAAGCGCGCCGCAATCGATGACGGCAAGAACATCGGCGAGCATCCCAATGTCGACGCGCCGCCCGATCGTCCGGGCCGGCTGCACAAGGCGGTGGAGTTGTTACGCAAGGTGCACGCGGATGTGGCGCGTGAGGAAGACGACCCGGTGTCCCGTGACCTGCGCAATCGCGCCGTGACGCACATCGACGCGGCACTGCACGCGGCCGAAGGCGCCCTCTACGATGCAGAGTCGCATCGCTAACCGACCGGTTTACCTCATGCTTCGAGTGGCTCGGCGAAGACGATGAGGTTGCCGGCAGGCTCGGTATAGCCCGCCTCCGCCATGCCATAGAAAGTCTTGCGCCGCGGCATGAACAGCGACTCACCGACGAGCCGCTGTTCGACCTCGGCGAGCTGGCGCACCTCGATGAACAAGGTCGATTGTTGCACGCTGTCCACGAACGCTGCCTTAGCCGTGGCCTTTTCGAGCATATCGGCGCGCACGCTGGCGCGCGTTTGGTACATCACCTCGATCCCATCGCCGTTCAGGATGACGAAGCCGAGACGCCCGGGCGCGGCGGCATCCGGCACTTCGACAGTGGGGCGCACATCGAGCTTGGCCCAGAAGGCGAGCACGGGTTCGATGCGCTCGACGATCAGAACCGGCGTCAATTTTTTGAGTAGCAGTGACAAATACAGGCTCCTTCAGTGTCTGGCCGGAGTGACTCTAGAGCGCCGTGACCTGCGCGTCTTGAACGAATCCGACGCGGGGTGCTGGCTCGAGCGCCCACGCCGACGGCGTCATACCAGCCCATGCTTTGAATTCGCGGCTCAGGTGCGCCTGATCGCTGTAGCCGACCGCAGCTGCCAGGTCCGCCCAGTTACGCTCGCCGCGCGCATGGCGCTGCAGAACCAAGTGGAAGCGTTGCAGCCGTCGGTAGGCCGCGGGGCTCATGCCCAGCGCGGCGTTAAAGCGCCGTTCCAACGCCCGTTCGCTGACGCCGAGTTCATTGGCCAGCGCCGCCACCCGCAGGGCGTCGCCGTCCGCCGCGCGGCGCAAGCGCTGTGCCGCCATGGCGACCAATGCGTCGGGATGACTGCGATCCCGCAACGCCACGGACAAGGTCTCCCACACCCGTGTCACCGGGTCGGCGCAGGCGGGTTCCGCCACTGCTGCGAGCGATAAGTCGAATGCACCGCCCACGTCACACAGTGCCAACTGCACATCGCGCAGCGCGCTCGCCGGTACGCCGCTGACGCTGCCGCAGGCCTGCGGCAGCAGGCGTATGCCGATGATGTCAATCGCGCCGCTCAAGCAGACGACGATGGCGGTGCTCATCGGCCCCACGAGCGTCGCGCCGGCACCTTCATCGCGGGTAGCGTTCAGGTCCAGCAGCAGATCGGCGCAGCCGTCCGGCAGTACGCGATGCGACAGGGCCGCAATGTCGTCGGGCGATACGGTGCCGGTCGCCTGCAGGGCGTCGACGCGGCCCAGCGCGGTGTCGGGCGTGCCGGCTTTGATGTCGGCCAGGATCTGGGGCATCAGCGCGCGCGCGGGCTCGGATGCGGGT
>CAZZZU010000041.1:0-34679 GCA_964658805.1 uncultured Steroidobacteraceae bacterium | reverse complement strand
GCGAGGGCGGCAAGACCGTCGGTGCCGGGGTCGTCGCGAAGGTCATCGCTTGATTAGCGCTTCGCGCAACTCTTAACGAGGCCGCTGCGGCCTCGCCCCAAAGGCGGGGTCGCCTTCGGCGACCCCGTAAGAGTTTGCGCGCAGCGCATTAATTGACACTGGCGCGTAAGCGCCTTATAAAGCACGCCCCCGTTCGCCTTGTCAGTGTTTAGGACTTTTGTAAATTATGGCTAATCAAAATATTCGCATCCGCCTGAAGGCATTCGATCATCGCCTGATCGATAAATCTGCGCGCGAAATCGTCGATACCGCCAAGCGAACGGGTGCTACGGTAAAAGGCCCGGTGCCGCTGCCCATCAAGATGGAGCGGTTTACCGTTCTCACTGCGCCGCATGGCGACAAGGATGCCCGCGACCAGTTCGAGATCCGCACGCACAAGCGGCTGATGGACATCTTGAATCCCACCGACAAGACCGTCGATGCGCTGATGAAGCTGGAGTTACCAGCTGGCGTGGACGTTCAAATCAAGCTGAATTGAAGTAGTTACAGTTGCAAGTGAAGGCTTGCACCTGTAGTATTCGCGATCCATTTTAGGGGGTCGGAGCGAGTGGCGCCAACGCCGATTATCCAAGGGTAATCGGGGTCTGGATTGTCAAACCGCCGACTAGATTGCAACGCACGGGCAGGCCAATCGTAGCTTGCCGCATAGAGGAACGAAAAATGTCCATCGGTCTGGTGGGCCGCAAGTGCGGCATGACCCGCGTATTCACGGACGCCGGCGTCACTGTGCCTGTCACAGTGGTCGAAGCGTTGCCGAATCGCATCACTCAAATCAAAAATGAGAAGGTCGATGGCTACCGCGCTTTACAGGTCACCGTGGGTACCCGCCGGCCGTCGCGCGTGACCAAGGCAATGGCCGGACACTTCGCAAAGGCCAATGTTGCCGCAGGCTCCACTTCGCAGGAATTTCGCCTCGTCACTGGTGAAGGCGATGCATTAGCCGCCGGTGGCGAGCTCAAGGTGGACATCTTTACCGTCGGCCAGATCGTCGACGTGACCGGCACCACCGTGGGCAAAGGCTTTGCCGGCGTCATGAAGCGTCATAACTTCAAAGGCGGCCGCAAGACCCACGGCAACTCAGTGTCGCACCGCTCGCCTGGATCCATCGGCCAGCGTCAGACCCCGGGCCGCGTATTCAAAGGCAAGCGTATGTCCGGGCACATGGGCGTGCGCAACCGCACCGTTGAAAATCTGCGCATCGTCGAAGTGGATGCAGCGCGCAACCTGCTGCTGATCTTTGGTGCGGTGCCAGGTGCCGAAGGCGGCCGCGTGATAGTGCGACCGTCCGTCAAGGCGTTGGGGCAGTCGCGTCGTAAGACGCTGGCACCCAACAAGGCACCGGCCGCCGCCAAAGGTGGCGCCGCCAAGGGTGGAGCCTCGAAAGGCGGCGGAAAGGACAAGAAGTAAGTCATGAAGCTGCAACTCAAAAATGCCGCCGGTGGCGGTGAAATTCAGCTCTCCGATGCGGCCTTTGGCCGTGCGTACAACGAGGCGCTGATCCATCAGGTCGTGGTCGCGTACCAGAATGCCGGTCGGGCTGGCACCAAGCGCCAGTTGAGCCGTGCGGAAGTGCGGGGCGGCGGCAAGAAGCCGTGGGCGCAGAAAGGTACGGGCCAGGCGCGTGCCGGTTCGAATCGCAGTCCCATCTGGGTGGGCGGCGGCAGGGCTTTTGCGGCGCGCCCGCGCGACTACTCGCAGAAGGTCAATCGGAAGATGTACCGCGCGGCGATGCAATCGATGATCTCCGAACTGGTGCGTCAGGATCGTCTCATCGCCGTCGAGACGATGGAGATCGAGGCGCCGAAGACCAAGCAACTCATCTCGAAGCTCGCCGAATTGGGCCTGACCCGTGGCCTGATCCTGGTCGAGGCCTATGAAGAGAAGTTGTTTCTGGCGTCGCGCAACATTCCGTATGTCGACGTCATGGCAGTGACGTCCCTGGATCCGGTCAGCCTGATCAAGCACGACAAGGTGGTTGCGACCGCCGGCGCGTTGCGTTTGTTGGATCAGCGTTTGGGAGGCGCGAGTGAATAAAGAACAACTCATGACCGTGCTGCTGCAGCCGCACGTATCGGAAAAAGCGGCAAACGTCACCGAAAAGGCCAATCAGTATGTCTTTCGTGTGCGTAACGACGCCTCCAAGGCGGACGTCAAGCAAGCCGTGGAAATGATGTTCGAAGTCAAAGTCGACGGGGTGAACCTGCTGAACCGCCCAGGCAAGACGCGTCGCTTCAAGAACGTCGCGGGCAGGCGCAATGGCTTCAAGAAAGCGTACGTGCAGCTCGCCGACGGTCAAAGCATCGATTTCACCGGCACTGCCGCGAAATAAGGAAGGATCATGGCACTCATCAAAATGAAGCCGACTTCCCCGGGCACGCGCTTCGTGGTGAAGATCGACCGTTCGCACCTGCACAAGGGCGGGCCGCTGGAATCGCTGACCGCGAAGAAGAATCGCACCGGAGCGCGCAATCATTCCGGCCGTCAGACCACCCGCCACATTGGCGGCGGTCACAAGCAGCGTTATCGAATTGTCGATTTCAAGCGCGACAAGGATGGCATCCCGGCGACGGTGGAGCGGCTCGAGTACGATCCGAACCGCACATCCCACCTGGCGCTGGTCCTCTACAAGGACGGCGAGCGCCGTTACATTCTCGCGCCGAAGGGTGTGAAAGCCGGTGATGAGATCCGCTCGGGAGCCGATGCGCCCATCAAGTCCGGCAATACCTTGCCGCTGCGCCACATTCCGGTAGGCAGCACCATCCACAACATCGAGTTGAAGGTTGGCAAGGGCGGCCAGATGGCACGCAGCGCCGGCGCCTCGGCGCAGTTCGCGGCGCGCGAGGGTGTCTATGCCAGCGTGCGGTTGAAGTCCGGCGAGATCCGCAAGGTGCATGTCGACTGCCGCGCGACGATCGGCGAAGTGGGCAATGAAGAACACAACCTGCGCGTGTACGGCAAGGCCGGCGCGATCCGCTGGCTCGGCGTGCGTCCGACCGTACGCGGTGTCGTGATGAACCCGGTCGATCACCCGCACGGCGGCGGCGAAGGCAAATCAGGCCAGGGTAATCCGCATCCCGTGAGCCCGTGGGGTCTGCAGACCAAGGGTAAGAAGACCCGTGCCAACAAACGGACTGACGGCATGATCCTTCAGCGTCGCAAGAACAAACGTCTGTAAGAGACTGGAGACTTAAAGTGCCTCGTTCGCTCAAGAAAGGCCCGTTTGTGGATTTGCACTTGGCCAAGAAAGTGCAGACCGCAAGTCAGAAAAATGATCGACGTCCCATCAAGACGTGGTCGCGTCGCTCAATGGTCATTCCCGACATGGTCGGATTGACGATTGCGGTTCACAACGGTCGGCTGCACGTGCCCGTGCTGGTGTCCGAAAACATGGTTGGCCACAAGCTCGGCGAATTCGCGCCCACGCGCACGTTCAAGGGCCATTCCGGCGACAAGAAAGTCTCGGCGTCGGAGTAGCCCATGGAAACCAAAGCAATTTTGCGTTACGCGCGCATCTCGCCGCAGAAGTGCCGGCTGGTGGTGGACACCATCCGCGGCAAGTCCGCCACCCTTGCGGTGACGACTCTGAAGTTCATGCCCAAGAAGGGTGCGAAGATCGTGTTGAAGGTGCTCGACTCGGCCATCGCCAACGCTTACAACAATTTCAATGCCGATGTCGACGATCTCAAGGTGACGCGAATCGAAGTCGATCCGGCACCGATGCTGAAGCGTTTTCACGCACGTGCCAAGGGCCGAGGCGTGCGTATCGCCAAGCGCAACAGCCACATCCTGGTTCAAGTATCCGACGGGAAGCGAGACGCCTAATGGGTCAGAAAGTAAATCCGATTGGTATTCGTCTCGGTATCACACGCGACTGGTCGTCGAAGTGGTACGCCAATACGAAGACCTTCGCCGGCAACATCCATACGGATTTCCTGGTGCGCCAGTTCCTGATGAAAAAGCTTGCCGACGCGTCGGTCAGCAATATCCACATCGAACGCGCTGCGCGCCGTGCCAACATCACCATTCATACTGCCCGCCCAGGCATCGTGATCGGCAAGAAGGGCGAGGACATCGAAAAACTGCGCACTGCCGTCGCCAAGATCCTGGGCATGACGATGAATGACGTGCGTTTGAACATCGCCGAGATCCGCAAGCCCGAGCTCGACGCGAAGCTGGTGGCTGAGGGCATTTCGCAGCAGCTGGAAAAGCGGGTGATGTTCCGCCGCGCCATGAAGCGTGCCGTGACGAACACCATGCGTTCGGGCGCGCTCGGCATCAAGGTGCGCATCTCGGGCCGTTTGAACGGTTCAGAGATCGCCCGCACGGAAACCAATCGCGAGGGTCGTGTGCCCCTGCATACCTTCCGTGCCGACATCGATTACGGACTCGCCGAAGCGTTGACCACTTACGGTGTCATCGGCATCAAGGTCTGGATCTTCAAGGGTGAAATCTTTGATGAGCCGGTGATCGAGACCGAGCCCGATGCCGAGGCGGCCAAGGCGCCTGAGACTGCACCCGCGGCTGCGGCACCGGCCGCCGCGGCACCGGCCGGCGGCTGAAGGAAAGGTAATACGACATGATGCAGCCGAAGCGGACCAAATTCCGCAAACAGTTCAAAGGCAAGATCGCCGGCAGTGCACAACGTGGCAATTCGGTCGCGTTCGGCGAGTACGGCTTGAAAGCCACCGATCGATGCCGCATGACTGCCCGCGAGATCGAGGCGGCGCGGCGCGCCATTTCGCGCCACGTCAAGCGTGGCGGCCGTATCTGGATCCGGGTGTTCCCGGATGTGCCGATCACGCAAAAGCCGCTCGAGGTCCGCATGGGGTCCGGTAAGGGCAATGTCGAATACTGGGTCGCCAAGGTACTGCCGGGCAAGGTGTTGTTCGAGATCGAGGGCATGAGCGAAGAGATTGCGCGCGAGGCGTTTCGCCTGGCGTCGGCCAAGTTGTCCGTCTCCACCGCCTTTGTAAAACGTCAGGTGAGGGCATGAAGGCGAAAGAATTACGCGGCAAGCCCGCGAAGGATCTTGGCGAGGAGCTGCTCAAGCTGCGTCGGGAACAGTTCAATCTGCGGATGGCACGCGCTACCGGTCAGGCCGCTAAGCCGGATCAGTTTGCCAAGGTGCGTAAGAATATTGCCCGTGTGAAGACCGTGTTGGCACAGGCCAAAGCGGCCGGAGGTAAGGCGTGATGTCGACGACAGCAGAAAATGCGGGCTATGAGGGTGTGGGCGAAGAGAAGGTCGTAGCGCCTGAAGATGCCACCGGCGGCGTGCATAAAGCTGCCACCGAGCGGCTCGGGTTCGGCAAGGTGGTCAGCGACAAGATGCACAAGACCATCGCCGTGTCGGTTGAGCGCCTGGTGAAGCATCCGACCTACGGCAAGTACATCCGCCGTACCACCAAAGTGCTCGCGCATGACGAGACCAATGAGGCGAAGGAGGGCGATTTGGTCGCGATTCGTCCTTGCCGTCCGATGTCGCGCCGCAAGGCCTGGTTGCTGGTGCGCGTCGTCGAACGCGCCCGCGGCGAATGAGGAGCGCGAAGCAATGATTCAGCTCCGAACCATGTTGAACGTCGCTGACAACAGCGGCGCGAAACGCTTGATGTGCATCAAGGTGCTGGGCGGCTCGAAGCGCCGTTACGCCGCCGTGGGCGACGTCATCAAGGTGAGCGTCAAAGACGCCATCCCGCGCGGCAAGGTGAAAAAGGGTGAGGTTTACGACGCGGTGGTGGTACGAACCAAGCGTGGCGTACGGCGGGCAGACGGTTCCCTGATTCGTTTCGATACGAATGCCGCGGTGCTGCTCACGACCAAGCTCGAGCCCATCGGCACGCGCATCTTTGGACCCGTGACGCGCGAACTGCGCAACGTGCAGTTCATGAAGATCATTTCGCTCGCACCTGAGGTGCTGTGATGAACAAAATTCGCAAAGGTGACATGGTGATCGTGATCACCGGCAAGGACAAAGGCCGCAAGGGCGCGGTGCTCGAGGTGTTGGCGAACGAGCGCCTGCGCGTCGAGGGACTCAACATGTCCAAGAAGCATCAGCGGCCGAATCCGAATGCCGGCGTGCAGGGCGGCATCATCGAGCGTGAAGCGCCGCTGCATGTGTCGAACGTGCTGGTGCTCAACCCGGCTACGCAGAAGGGCGACCGGGTCGGCTTCAAGGCGCTCGAGGACGGCCGCAAGGTGCGCATATTCAAGTCGAACAAAGAAATGGTCGACGCGAAATAACGGAACAATGACATGCCAGCCAGACTAAGAACGTTTTACAAAGAAAAGGTCGTCCCTGACCTCAAGCAGAAGCTCGAGCTCAAGAACACCATGCAGGTGCCGAAGATCCTCAAGATCACCGTCAACATGGGTGTGGGCGAAGCCGTGGCCGACAAGAAGGTCATGGACGCGGCGACGGCTGACATGCAGAAAATCACCGGTCAGAAGCCGGCGGTCACCAAGGCCAAGAAATCCATCGCGACTTTCAAGGTGCGTGACGGCCAGGCGATCGGTTGCAAGGTGACGCTGCGCGGCGATCGCATGTACGAATTCCTGGATCGCCTGGTGAGCATCGCCATTCCGCGCATCCGTGACTTCCGTGGCATCAGCACGCGGTCTTTCGATGGCCGCGGCAACTACAGCCTCGGCGTCAAAGAGCAGATCATTTTTCCCGAGATTCAGTACGACCAGATCGATCAGATACGCGGCATGGACATCACGATTTCCACGACCGCGCGCGATGACGCGCATGGTCGCGCACTGCTCGAAGCCTTTAACTTTCCGTTTCGCAAGTAGGGTAATAGCGAATGGCCAAGACGAACATGCTCATGCGCGAGAAGCGCCGCTTGAAGGTTGCGAAGCAATTCGCGAGCCGACGCGCCGAGCTTAAAGAGTTGATCCGCGACCCGAAAACCGGTGCGGAGGAGCGGGCTGCCGCGCAGGTATCCCTGCAGAAGCAGCCCCGGGATGCGTCGGTATCGCGACAGCGCCAACGCTGCTCCATTACCGGCCGTTCGCGTGGCGTTTATCGCAAGTTCGGATTGTCGCGCACCAAGTTGCGCGAGGCCGCCAATCGCGGCGAGATTCCCGGACTGTCCAAGGCAAGCTGGTGAGGCGCGCAACATGAGCATGAGTGATCCGATCGCCGATCTCCTGACCCGCATTCGCAATGCGCAGTCTGCTGGTAAGCCGACGGTGGGCATGGGCGCATCCAAGCTCAAGATTGCCATCCTGAAAGTGTTGCAGGACGAGGGCTACATCGCGGGCTTCAATGCGCAGAGCGAGGACAACAAGACCACGCTGCTCATTGACCTGAAGTATCACGACGGCCGTCCGGTCATCGACCGCATCGAGCGTATCAGCCGGCCAGGGTTGCGCATCTATCGTGGCAAAGACGAGTTGCCGAAGGTGCTGGGTGGATTGGGTGTCGCGGTGGTTTCTACGCCGAAGGGCATCATGTCCGACAAGCAAGCGCGCGCGGCCGGTACCGGCGGCGAAGTGCTCTTCGTCGTCCAATAGGATAGGTTCATCATGTCGCGAGTCGCTAAAAAGCCGGTCGATCTGCCGCAAGGTGTCAGTGCCAGTATCGCCGTCGATACGGTCACCATGAAAGGCGCCAAGGGATCGCTCACCCTCGCCCTCAAGCGGGGTGTCACCGTCGTGCAGCAGGACAAAACACTCGAGGTGCAGGCTCCTGAAGGCGTCGAGGGTCTGGATGCTTTGGCGGGTTCGATCCGTGCCCATCTTGCCAACATGGCTCTCGGCGTGTCGAAAGGTTACGAAAAGAAACTGGAACTCGTTGGCGTGGGTTATCGCGCCGCGGTGCAGGGCAAGAGCCTGACCCTGACCCTGGGTTTTTCACATCTGATCAACTATGCGATCCCTGAGGGGATCACGATCGAGACCCCCACCCAGACGGAAATTCTGGTGAAGGGCATCGACATACAGCGAGTCGGCCAAACAGCCGCCGAAATTCGCAGCTTCAGGCCGCCTGAGCCCTACAAAGGCAAGGGCGTGAAGTATTCGGACGAAAAGATCTCGCTCAAAGAAGCGAAGAAGAAGTAGCCATGAAATTAACCAAGCAAGACGTTCGCCGGCGCCGCGCCACGCGTACGCGCGCCAAGATTCGCGAACTCGCCACGATGCGGTTGTCGGTACACCGCACGCCGCAGCACATCTATGCGCAGATCTTTGCGTTGGATGGCGAGAAGGTTTTGGTCGCCGCGTCCACCGTGCAGAAAGACGTGCGCGGCGATCTCAAGGTCACGGGCAACATCGAGGCGGCCAAGGCCGTAGGTCGTGCCATCGCGGAGCGGGCCAAGGCCCAAGGCATCGCGAAGGTGGCATTCGACCGTTCCGGATTCATGTACCACGGGCGCGTCAAAGCGCTGGCCGAGGCGGCTCGCGAAGCCGGTCTCGAGTTCTAAAAACGAAGGGCATATAGCGCTATGGCGAGAACAGAACAACGACCCCAGTCCGGCGACGACTTGCTCGAGAAGTTGGTTGCGGTCAATCGTGTGGCAAAGGTGGTCAAGGGTGGCAAGCAATTCGGCTTTACCGCGCTCACCGTTGTCGGCGATGGCGCCGGCCGCGTCGGTTTCGGTTATGGCAAGGCGCGTGAGGTGCCGGTGGCCATTTCCAAGGCGATGATGCAGGCCCGCAAGAGCCTGGTGACCGTTTCCCTGAAGAACGAAACGTTGTTCTACGCGGTCAAAGGTCAGCATGGCACCACGCGGGTTTATATGCAGCCGGCCGCCGATGGTACCGGCGTGATCGCGGGCGGCGGCATGCGGGCGGTGTTCGAGTGCGCCGGGGTGCGCAACGTGTTGGCGAAGAGCTACGGCTCGCGCAACCCGATCAACGTCGTGCGCGCCACCATGGATGCGCTCGCCAAACTGCGGACGCCGGACTATATCGCTGCCAAGCGCGGCAAGACCGTCGAAGAAATCGTGGGCTGAGCGGCATGAGCGACAAAATCATCCGAGTGACGTTGATCAAGAGCGTTTACGGCCAGTTGCGCAATATCCGTAGTTCCGTGAAGGGATTGGGGTTGCGGCGCATCGGTCATACGGTGGAAGTCGGGGACACTCCGTCCAATCGGGGCATGGTGAACGTGGCAAGTCACATGCTGAAGATCGAGCCTGAGTCGAAGTAACAAGGTCATGAGCATGCGTTTAAATACCATCAAGCCGGGCGCGGGATCCAAGCGCATCCGTTTGCGTGTCGGTCGCGGCGCTTCCGCCGGCCAGGGCAAAACCTGCGGTCGCGGCGTCAAAGGCCAGCGGGCGCGCAAGGGCGGCTACCACAAGGTCGGATTCGAGGGCGGCCAGATGCCGCTGCAGCGGCGTTTGCCCAAGATCGGTTTCCGCTCGCACATGAAGGCATCGCGTGCCGAGCTGACACTGAGCGATCTGATGCGCGTCACGGGCGACGACGTTACGCTCGCCGGATTGATCGCGGCCAATCTGGTGCCGGAATACACGCAGAAAGTGAAGATCATCCTGTCCGGCGCCGTGTCCAGGCCGTTCACCATCAAGGACAAGGTGATCACCGCAACCAAGGGCGCGAAAAGCGCTGTGGAAGCGGCCGGCGGCAAGTTCGACGCCTGATGTTTAGCAGTTAAAGAGATACCCGTGGCCACATCCAGCACCAATGCCGCAGCAGCTTTAGGAGACATGACGCGCTTTGCCGATATGCGCAAGCGTCTGTGGTTCCTGCTGGGCGCGCTGGTCGTGTATCGGGTGGGCACGTTCATCCCGGTGCCCGGCATTGACGCCGCCAAGTTTGCCGCATTTTTCTCGACCCAGCAGGGGACGTTGCTGGGCATGTTCAACATGTTCTCCGGGGGCGCGTTGCAGCGCTTCAGCATCTTCGCGTTGAACGTCATGCCTTATATCACCGCGTCCATCATCATCCAGATGGCCTCCATGGTGTATCCTCCGTGGGCGCAGGTCCGCAAGGATGGCGAGTCGGGACGGCGCAAACTGATGCAGTACACGCGCTACGGGACGGTGGGCCTGGCTGCGTTTCAGGGTTTCGGTGCGGCTCTCGCCATCCAGAATTCGGGCGGTAACCTGGTGCCCAATCCCGGCCCGCAGTTTCTCTTCATCGCGACGGTCTCGATCACGACGGGCACGATGTTCGTGATGTGGCTGGGCGAGCAGATCACCGAGCGTGGCATCGGCAACGGCATCACCATGATCATCGTGGCCGGCATCGTCGCCGGGCTGCCGCGGGCCATAGGCAACACGCTGGAAATGGTGCGTTCCGGCGAGATGAATCCGTTGATCGTGCTGCTGATCGTCGTCGTGGTGGTGCTGGTGACCCTATTTTGCGTGTTCGTGGAACGGGCGCAACGCAAGATTCAGGTGAACTACGCCAAGCGCCAGGTGGGGCGGCGCATGATGCAAGGTCAGAGCACCCATTTGCCGTTCAAGCTGAATATGGCGGGCGTGATTCCACCGATCTTCGCCTCGAGCCTCCTGGTGTTCCCGGCAACGGTTGCGCAGTTCTTCGGCAACAGTCCCAACCCGAATGTGGTCCAGCGCACCCTGCAGAAGATCGCAGCGGTTCTGAATTATGGCCAACCCCTGCACGTGCTATTGTTTGCACTGCTGGTGATCGGTTTTGCGTTTTTCTACGTGGCGCTCGTCTATGACGCGCGCGATACGGCGGAGAACTTGAAGAAGGCCGGGGCCTTCATTCCCGGGATCCGTCCCGGTCAGCAAACCGGCGACTATCTCGACAAAGTGCTGACGCGTCTGACGCTGTGGGGCGGTCTGTACATCATGGGCGTGTGTCTCGTGCCGGAGGTCATCCGCATGGTGAACCCCAGCATCCCATTTCAATTCGGCGGCACCTCGCTGCTGATCATCGTCGTCGGCGTCATGGATTTCGTCGCGCAAGCGTCGTCACACATGATGTCGCAGCAATATGAGGGCCTGATGAAGAAGGCCAGCCTGCGGGGCATTGGAGCCAAGAAATGAAAGTTCGTCCTTCGGTAAAAAAGATTTGCAAGAACTGCAAGGTGGTGCGGCGGCGCGGCATCGTTTTCATCATCTGTTCGTCCGATGCTCGCCATAAGCAGCGGCAGGGCTGACGCTTGGCACATTCCGCTAAGGCATTGATCGCTACAGGGTTTTCAAATATACTAGCGCGCTTTTTTTCACGAGCGCGGGTGGAGATTTAGATGGCGCGTATCGCCGGTATCAACATTCCGATGAACAAGCATGTCATCATCGGGCTAACCCACATTTTCGGCGTTGGCAACAGCCGTGCCGCCATCATTTGTGATGCGGCGGGTGTGAAGTACAACGTCAAGGTCAAGGACCTGACGGACGCTGAGGTCGCCTCTTTGCGCTCGCAGGTCGCGAAATTCGCGGTCGAGGGCGATCTGCGACGCGAAGTGTCGATGAACATCAAGCGATTGATGGACCTGGGCTGCTATCGCGGCATTCGCCACCGTAAGGGCCTGCCGATGCGCGGTCAGCGCACGCGTACCAACGCACGTACCCGTAAGGGCCCCCGCAAGCAAGCGGTCAAGATGAACGCACCCCCGGGCAAGGTTTAAGAGATACACATGGCTGATCAGAAACAAGGCTCTAACGCGCAGGGCGGCAACAAGCCGGCTCGCAAGAAGGTTCGCAAGAACGTGCTCGATGCGATCGCACATGTGCACGCATCTTTCAACAACACGATCATCACGATCACCGACCGTCAGGGCAATACGCTGTCATGGGCGACCTCGGGTGGTTGTGGGTTTCGCGGCTCGCGTAAGTCGACCCCGTTTGCCGCCCAAGTAGCAGCTGAACGCGCCGGGACCGCCGCGCAGGAGCACGGTGTGAAGAACGTTGAGGTGCGCGTCATGGGCCCTGGGCCAGGGCGCGAGAGTGCAG
Source organism: uncultured Steroidobacteraceae bacterium (assembly GCA_964658805.1). GTDB lineage: Bacteria > Pseudomonadota > Gammaproteobacteria > Steroidobacterales > Steroidobacteraceae > Bog-1198. The sequence continues at coordinate 22,726 of CAZZZU010000041.1, read as the reverse complement.
TGCGCGCGTTGAACGGTTGCGGTCTGAAAATCACGAATATCGAAGACGTCACGCCGATCCCGCACAACGGTTGCCGTCCTCCCAAGAAGCGTCGCGTTTAGCGCGCTCAACGTCACTCACAAGGTTCGCAATGGCAAAATATACCGGCCCCAAGTGCAAGCTCTCGCGTCGCGAGGGGACTGATCTGTTTTTGAAGAGTGGCTCGAAGCCGCTCGAATCAAAATGCAAACTCGAGGTGCCGCCGGGCGGCGTCAAGAGCGAGCGCAAGCAGCGCTTGTCGGAGTACGGATTGCAGCTGCGCGAAAAGCAGAAGCTGCGTCGCATGTATGGCGTACTCGAGCGGCAGTTTCGCAATTATTATCAGAAGGCCGCCGGCCGCCCGGGCGCGACGGGCGAAACGCTGCTGCAGTTTCTCGAGTGCCGACTCGATAATGTGGTTTATCGCATGGGTTTCGCGGTCACCCGCGCCGAAGCGCGTCAGCTGGTGAGCCACAAGAGCGTGGCCGTCAACGAGAAGCTGGTGAACATCGCCTCTTATCAGTGCAAGGCCGGCGACGTGATCAATATCCGCGAGAAGGCCAAGAAGCAGACGCGCATAACAGCCGCGTTGACCATGGCCACCCAGGTGGGCCTGCCGGACTGGGTGGAAGTCGACGACAAGAAAATGTCGGGCATCCTCAAGTCTGTGCCGGATCGGCAGGAATTTCTGCCGGATATCAACGAAAGCCTCGTTGTCGAGTTGTATTCCAAGTAGTTGTCTTTCAGTTAACGGTAGGTGTCATCCATGCAGGGATCGATCAATGAATTTTTGAAACCCCGGGTTGTGAAAGTGCAGCCCGTGTCGCCGCGCCATGCGCGGATCGTGATCGAACCGTTCGAGCGCGGCTTTGGTCACACCTTGGGCAATGCCTTACGCAGGGTATTGTTGTCCTCGTTGCCCGGCGCCGCGATCACCGAGATTGAGATCGAAGGTGTGTTGCACGAGTACACGGCGATTGAAGGCGTCCAGGAGGATGTGGTCGACATCCTGTTGAACCTGAAGGCGGTCGCCATCCGCATGCACAGCCGTGACGTGGCGGAAATACGCCTGCACAAGAAAGGTCCCGGCCCGGTGACTGCCGGTGATATTTCCGGTGATCACGATATCGAGATTTTGAATCCTGACCTGGTGCTTGCCAATCTGACCAAGGCAGGCGAATTGTCGATGTCCTTGAAGGTCGAGCGAGGCCGTGGTTATCGCCCGGCCGCAGCCCGCATGGCGTTCGAAGAGCAGACCCGCGCCATCGGGCGGCTGCAGTTGGATGCCTCGTTCAGCCCCGTCCGCAAGGTGACTTACAATGTCGAGAGTGCGCGGGTCGAACAACGCACCGATCTCGACAAGCTGATCCTCGACATCGAGACCAATGGCACCATCGATCCCGAGGAGGCCATTCGGCGCGCCGGCGGCATCCTCAAGGATCAGTTGTCCGTATTTGTGGACCTGCAGGGTCAGGACGAGTCGACACAAAAAGCCACCGAGACGCAATTCGACCCGATTCTGCTGCGTCCGGTCGACGAGCTCGAACTCACCGTGCGCAGTGCCAACTGCCTCAAGGCCGAGAACATCCATTACATCGGCGATCTCGTGCAACGTACGGAAGTCGAGTTGTTGCGCACGCCGAATCTCGGCAAGAAGTCGCTCACCGAGATCAAGGAAGTGCTCGAAAGCCACGGCTTGACGCTAGGCATGCGTATCGACAACTGGCCGCCCCCGGGTTTGAAGCGCGACGACGAGCGCGACGGCCTGTAAAAGACACTAGTCAAGGTTCAAGAAAATGCGTCATAGAAACGTCGGTCGGCAGCTCTCTCGGAATTCGTCCCATCGCCACGCAATGCTGCGCAACATGGCGGCGTCGCTGTTGCGGCACGAGACCATCCGGACGACCGTTCCCAAGGCCAAGGAGCTGCGCAAGGTGGTTGAGCCTTTGATCACCCTGGCGAAGGTCGATTCGCTGGCCCTGCGCCGTCTGGCACTGGCCCGATTGCGCGACGCCAAGGTGGTCGAGAAATTGTTCGTCGATTTGGGACCGCGTTTCAAAGCGCGCGCCGGCGGTTACACGCGCATTTTGAAGATGGAACCACGTCCGGGCGACAATGCCGACATGGCGCTGATGCAGCTCGTGGAGTTGGCCGGCGCGACAGCCGACAGTGCGGATACTGCCGGTAAGCCAGCGAAGCGGGCGAAGAAAAAGGCTTCGGGCGATTCGGACGAGGGCAGCAACACTGCCGCTGCGCCGAAGCGTCGCAAGGCACAGGCCGCTTAAGGCCGCTGGCGCGACGCTGGTCGCGTTACGCCGCGACGGCGTCGCGCTTTGTCGCGAGGGAATCGAACGCATCGCGCGTCATGTTCTCAGGCTGGGCGGCGGTCGTGGCGACGTTATCTTCGATCCGCGCACCGCCGAAAGACTTCAGTTCATCGACTACCGCCCAGTCAATGAGGGCACGCCGCTCGTCGGCGTGTGCGGCGGCCAGCAGTGAGTCGATCATATAAATGCCGGGTTCTACCGTGACCACCACGCCGGGCTCCAGCATGCGAGTCAATCTGAGGTAGGGATGTCCCTTGGGCCGCGCGCGTTCCGCGCCGCCGACGTCCTGCACGCCGCCGACATCGTGCACCTGCAATCCGAGCAGATGACCGATGCCGTGCGGGAAAAACACGCTGGTGACACCCGCTTCCAAAGCAGCCTGGCCGTCGAGCCTGCTGATCCCGACGCGCTGCAGTACGGCGCCGATTACCCGGTGGGCGCACAGGTGTACATCACGGTAGTCGCGACCGCTGACGATTTCTTCGCAGAGCGATAGCTGTGCGACGTCGAGTGCGGCAACCAGTTCGGCAAAGCGGCCGCTACCGGCCGCATGGGTGCGCGTGATATCGGCTGCGTAGCCTCGAAACTGGGCACCGGCGTCGAGCAGAAATGAGCGACGCTGCGAGGGTGGTATGCGTCCAAGATGCTGGTAGTGGAGCACCGCGGCATTTTCATTGAACGCCACGATATTGTTGTAAGGCATCTCCTCCTCGCGCTGCCCGCACGCCAGCAGATAGCGCATATGGGCATCGTATTCCGAGCCACCTTCTCGAAACGCGTCGAGCGCTGCCAGATGACCGCGCGCGCCGAGTTCGTTCGCTCTTCGCATGCAGGCCAGTTCGTAGTCGGTTTTGATGGCGCGGTCGTAATTGAGTCCGGCCAGCAGCGGCGCCGGATTGAGGTGCTCCGCGGCAACGCCGGATTGCGCAGCTTCCGCGCCGATAAAGGCGACGCGGCCGAGCCGTGTCCAGTGCACGGCGGCATTCGCAAGGTCACTCATTTCTATCAGATCGATTGACGAGGTCCAGGCCGCCGTGGGCACCGGCGCCGGCTTGTGCCAGAAGTCGTTCGGCCGATGGAACAGCACCGTGGGACGCCGACCCGGCGTGTAAATCAATACGCAGCGAGGATTATCGAGGATGGGCACCCACGCCTTGAAATGTGGATTTACCTTGAAGGGATAATCCTGATCGTCGAGGAACAATACCGGTGGTACGCCTGAAAATATGACCAGCGCATCGTAGCCAGTCGCAGCCAGCGATCGGTCCGTGCGGCGCATGAGGGTGGCCAGGTGAGCCCCGTAGAGTGCGTCGATAGTTTGATCGTCCATCTCGTCATCCTCTGTAGCATTTTCAAAGTTAAAGCGGTGAGAGCTTTGGCAAAAGAGATAGGAAAGTCCGGCGAAACCCTTTAAAATCATTGCCGACCATCAGGCAGGTGTCTGACACAGTACGTTTGCACACAAAGTTTAATCCTTAATATTCTGGGGTATCGTTAGATGAAGACCAAACTTGTTCTGAGCGCTTTTGTCGCTGCATTCGTGCTGAGTGCTTGCGGCAGCAAGACCGAGGCTCCCGCCCCGGCTGCTGATACGATGTCGCCGCCTGCGTCCTCGTCGGCTGATAGTGCCGCCAGCTCAGCTGCCGATTCGGCCGCTGCCGCCAGCGCCGCTGCCGACTCTGCGGCGAGCGCCGCATCCGCCGCGAAGCCGTAATACGCTTCTGAGCTGATGCCACAAGCCCGGGCGAGCCGCCGTCAAGGTGTGTTCGTCCGGGCTTTGTTTTGCGGGCAGGGAAATACGCATGCTGGTCAGCATTCGCGACGTCCGACACTCAAAGAAAGATCGCGTCTGGATCGAGGATGTCTATGGCGAGTACATGGATTCCCTGGCCGATCTGAACACCGGCTTGTTCTCGGTGATCGGCGCCGACAGCCCCCGCCAAGACGAGATTTTCGCCAACTGGTTCTCCAGTGACCAGTCACACCCGCTGGTGATAGTCCGTGGATCCCAGTCCGTCGGCTTCGCCCTGGTATCCCGAGTGCGTCTGCCGGTCTCCAACGACCCAGCGCCGAGCTATCGGATGTCGGAGTTCTTCGTCCGTGACGGACATCGTCGTTTGGGCGTCGGACGAGACGCGGCGACCCTGATATTCGACCGCTTCGCGGGGGCCTGGGAGGTCACCGAATATCAGCGCCATCCGGATTCCATCGCCTTCTGGCGCAGCGTGATCAGCCGCTACAGTGCGGGCAGTTTCACCGAGCGCGTGCGTAACGGCGAAATTCAGCAACGCTTCAAATCGAGAAGCAGTCCACACGGCCGCGGATGAAATTCAAGTTCGGCTCCAGCCGGCCGATTTGAAGCCTGTGCAAGCCCAACCTCAGATCAATCCTGCCTTCAGCTTCGTTCGCGATCTCGCCCTCGAACTCTCCGCCGGACATGTCGAATTGCCTTCGTTCCCGGACGTGGCGGTGCAGGTCCGGCGCATCTTGTCCGACCCGAAGTCCTCGGTCGATCAGGTGGTGCGGGTGGTCGGCTCGGAGCCGGCGTTGGCAGCGCGCCTGATGCGCATCGCCAACTCCGCCTCGTTGAATTGCAGCGGTCGGCCGGTTTCCGATCTGCGTACGGCCATCAATCGCATCGGCTACAACATGGTGCGCAGTGCCTCGATGTCGTTCTCGATGAATCAGATCCGCAACAGCAGCAAGCTTGCGAGCATCGCCTCGCATCTGAACGATCTGTGGGAGCGCAGCACCTGTGTGGCTGCCTATTCTTTCGTATTGGCCCGCAGCCACACGCGGGTCAATCCGGATGAGGCGTTATTGACCGGCATGATGCACGGCATCGGCAAGCTCTACATCCTCACGCGTGCCGCCGGCCACCCTGAATTTTTTGCAGATGCAGACTCCATGAATGAAATCATCGACGGCTGGCATGCGTCGATCGGCAAGGCGATTTTGGAGAATTGGGATTTCCCCGAGGTCATGGCGCAGGCAGTGGGTGAGCAGGCGGACTTTTCACGCGTTCGTTCCGGAACTGCGGACTTGAGCGATGTCGTGGGTATTGCGATCCTGATCGCTTCTTACGGCACCGACATTGCGGGCCTTGAGATGGCACTTCGGGACGTCGCCGTGGCACAGCGCCTCGGCTTGAACGGGTCCAAGATGATGGCGTTGATGCAGGACTCGGCCGCCGAGGTCACGGCATTGAGCCAAGCCTTGGGCAGTTGAAGGTCAGGCGGCGCGTTCTCGAGCGAGCGTCTCCGCGACCGCCGCCGCTACGTATACGGCGTTATGCGGCATGATTCCCGCAAGGTTCATGCGGCTGTCGCCGAGCATGTAGATGTGATGCCGCTCGCGCAAGGTTTGTACGGCAGCCGCAGAGACACCCAGGAGCGAGAACATGCCGCGTTGCGCACGGATGAAATCAAACGCATTACCGCCCGTCGATTTACGCAGCTGTTCGGCGAGCAAGACACGCATTGCGGTGATGCGAGTCCGCATGGCCTCGAGTTCTCCGATCCAGTCGCGGCGCAGAGACTCATCCCCCAGCACGCGTGCGGCAATCGCGGCGCCGTGGTCAGGCGGCATGGAATAAATACTGCGCGCAATCTGCAGCACGTGACTGCGCACGGCATCGGCCCGCTCCGCATTCTCGCTCAACACGGTCAGTGCGCCGACGCGCTCGCGGTACAGCCCAAGGTTCTTGGAAAAGGAAATCGCGATCAAGGCCTCGGGCACGCGCGCTGCGATCAGGCGCACGCCGGCCGCATCGCTTTCCAGCGAATCGCCAAATCCCTGGTATGCGAGGTCGAGGAAGGGAATCAGACGGCGCCGTTCGAGGAGCACTGCGAGCGCCTCCCATTGCGCGGCATCGAGGTCCGCGCCGGTCGGGTTGTGACAACAGGCGTGCACCAATACCACGTCGCCCTGCTGCGCCCGCTCGAGCCGCTCCAACATGGCCGGGAACTCGAGTTCGTGCGTACCGGCAACGTAATACGGGTAACGTTCGAGCTTGAGACCGGAACTGCCCAGCAGCGGAATATGGTTGCCCCACGTCGGGTCGCTGACATGCACCGTCGCTGTGGGTGAGGCGGCGCGGATGAGTTCCGCACCGACGCGCAGTGCACCGCAGCCGCCCGGCGCCTGGACCGTGAAAGCGCGCCGATCGGCGCGCACCGGATGCTGCTCACCCAGCACCAGCGCCTCGACCAGCGTGTTGAATTCCTCACGACCGGCGGCGGCAACATACGACTTGGTCTGCTGCGCGGCGATGACCGCGCTTTCGGCGCGCCGCACGCAGTCGAGCACCGGTGTGTTGCCGTCGAGGTCCCTGAATACGCCGACACCGAGGTCCACCTTGTGCGCAGTCGTATCGGCACGAAAGGCACTCATGAGGCCGAGAATGAGGTCGGGACGGAGCTGCTGTAATTGTTGAAACATGGCTGCATTATAAGCGACGCAGCGCACGCTGACCGCATGACACGTGCGGCCGTTAGCGTGTACGCTGTGAAGATCAATCCGCTGGAGGCGAGTTCCATGGCACTCTGGAAAGAAACCCTGCCCGCAGCTGCGGGTTCATCCCACCCGACGTCTGCTGCCGTTCCACCAGAGCGGTTGCCGTCCATGCGAGCGGTCAGCGAGACGGGCGTCGCCACGCCGGGCCCGGGCGCGGCGGCCAACCGGTCCGCGCCGCGCACCGCCGAGGGCGGCGATTCTCTCATTGGCGCCGGCTTGAACATCGAAGGCAAGATCGAAGGTACGGGTAACGTGCGAATCGCCGGCCGTTTCAAGGGCGACGTGCGCATTGACGGCAACTTCAGCATCGAAACCGGCGCGCAGCTGACGGGCCAGGTGGTTGCCGCGGTGGTCATCGTCGGTGGCGAGTTGCAGGGCAATATTGAGTCTGCGCGGCGCGTCGAGGTGCTCGACGGTGGCTCGATCGTCGGGGACGTCAAAGCCGGTTCCATCACGGTCGCGGCCGGTTCGCGTATGCATGGTCATGTGGAATTCGGTTGGGACGGCGAGAAGCCCAGCATCAAGCCTGGCCTGGTGAGCGCCAGATAGCATGGCGGTTGCACGTCCGAACCCTGTCGGTGCCACGCGCGTCTGCCCGCATTGCAAAGCCGTGGTTTTACAAAGCGCCAGCATCTGTCCCGGTTGTCACCATCACTTGCGCTTCAACACCGGCGTCGCTACCGGCGCCGATGCGCAGGCAAAACCCCTGTCGGCGCTGCGCATCGATGGCTCGATCAAGCATGCGAATCGGGATGAGCAATGCGAGTATTGCGTAGTCGTCGCCATCACCAATGAGCGCGGCGAGAAGCTCGCGCGACACGTCGTGGGTGTCGGCGCTCTGCAGCCCAACGAGCGCCACAACTACAGTTTTTCGGTGGAACTCATGCCGGTCAAGGCTCCCCTCGACCGCAAGCGCTGATCAGCGGGCGTGGGTGTCGATCGCGATGAAACGCAGGAATTCTGCGCGCGTGCGCGGGTCCTCACGAAATGAGCCGAGCATCGTGCTCGTGATCATCGACACTCCGCGTTTGTGTACGCCGCGCGTGGTCATGCATTGATGGGTCGCATCGATTACCACACCCACACCGCGCGGCTTGAGAACGTCATTGATGCAGCTCGCAATCTGCGCAGTGAGCTTTTCCTGCACCTGTAAGCGTCGTGCCCAGCCATCGACCACGCGTGCCAGTTTGCTGATGCCGACCACGCGATCAGTCGGCAGGTAGCCGACGTGCGCGCGACCGATGATGGGCGCCATGTGATGCTCGCAAAATGACTCGAACGATATGTCGCGCAACACGACCATCTCGTCATAGCCGTCGACCTCCTCGAAGGTGCGCAGCAGGTAATCCCCCGGGTCGCTGTCATAGCCTGAAAACCAGTCGCGATAAGCGCCGGCGACCCGCTTCGGTGTGTCCCGCAAGCCTTCACGACTGGGATCATCGCCGGCCCAGCGCAGCAGCGTTCGAACGGCCGACTCGGCTTGTTCGCGGGTGACGTCGGGCTTTTTTGTTTTTTTCCGAGGCATGAACATACGATAGCATGCGTCTCATGAACAAAGCCGCTCTCGGGGTGATCGCCGCATGGGCCATGGCGGCAGGCGTGTTGCCGGTGCTCGGGCAGTCTGCCGGCACCGAACAGGTGCGTAAGGAATCGCGCGATATCCTCAAGCAGCTGATCGAAATCAATACCACCGACTCGGTCGGCAACACCACGCTCGCGGCGCGAGCCATGGCCGATCGGCTCATGGCCGCTGGATTCGCTGCCGCCGACGTCGTGGTGCTGGGGCCGAACGAGCGCAAAGGAAACATGGTGGCGCGCTACCGTGGCCGAGCCGGATCGACCTTGAAGCCCGTATTGATCCTCTGTCATACCGACGTCGTCGAGGCGTTACGGCAGGACTGGACCACCGACCCGTTCGAGTTCGTTGAGAAGGACGGCTACTTTTACGGGCGCGGCACCCAGGACATGAAGGCAAGCGATGCCATCATGGTTGAGGACTTCATCCGCCTGAAGCGCGAAGGTTACGTGCCGGAACGCGATCTGATCCTGACGCTGACGGCGGATGAGGAAAACGGCACTGCCAACGGCGTCGACTGGCTGCTCAAGAATCATCCTGAACTCGTGGCAGCCGAGTACGTGCTCAATCCGGACGGCGGCGAGGTCCACACCGACAAGCCGCTCACGGTGGAGTTCGAGGCTTCGGAGAAGCTCTATGCGGATTATCGCGTGGTCGCGACCAATTCCGGCGGGCACAGTTCGTTACCCAAGCCCGATAACGCGATCTATCACGTCGCGGATGCGCTTGCGAAGCTCGAGCATTACGGTTTCCCGTTTGAACTGAATTCAGTGACACGCGAATTTTTCAACGGGATGGCGACGCTCGAGACAGGCCAGACAGCGGCAGACATGCGCGCCATTTTGAAGCCGCAACCGGAGCGCCAGGCGTTCGCTCGGCTTGCCATGGATGCACGCTACAACTCGACGCTGCGGACGACGTGCGTGGCGACGACGGTCAAGGCCGGGCATGCCTTCAATGCGTTGCCGCAGCATGCCGAAGCCAACGTGAACTGCCGTATTTTCCCGGGCCACTCGCAGGAAGAGATTCGCCTGGCGCTGGTCAAGCTGTTCGCTGACCCGGCAGTCACCGTGAGTTACCAGAACGAGGCGGGCGAAGTCTCGGAACATGGCCCGGGCCGCATGGCGCTGGCGCCGCCGCCGTTGCGAGCCGATGTCATGGACGCGCTGCGCAAGGTGTCGCAGGACATGTGGCCGGGCAGCACGGTGCTGCCCATCATGGAGACGGGATCCTCCGACAGCGTTTACACGATTGCGGCTGGAATACCGAGCTACGGAATCTGTGGCATCGCCATCGACCGTGACGACGTCCGGATGCACGGCAAGGATGAACGTCTTCGAGCGAGGTCTTACTACGATGGGGTCGAGTTTTACTACCGTCTGTTGAAAGTGCTGACCACTACGGGAGTTGCAGCCGCTCGTTGAGCAGGCGGCCCGGGGTGGGAATGCGAGTCAGGTTGAAGGCATTGATCAGCGTGCGGTCTAGCACCATATCGCCCGCTGCTGCAAGCTGACGCGCAGGCGCGATTTCGTAGTTGAACGGGAAGGTGACGGACACGGCCCACACCGTATTCGCAATCTGCCCGGGCGAATAGGCCGCCGCGGTGGAGAGGATGCCGCCGCCGATGAGTGCTATTGCATGGCTCAAGGCGAGCACATTACTGCGTGAGTCGTCGGTCAAAGTCTGCGTTGCACTCGCAACCGAAATCTTGCCGAGCGAACCGAAATTCATGCCGGCGCTCGCGAGCGTCCGCTGCCGCAAGGCCTCGAGGTAGGCCGAGTCACCGATGGATTGATATCCCACGGACTGGATGTGCGAACGCAGCGTGAAGCTGAGGTTGTCGTGTGTGAAGTCGTAGCCCATGCGCGCCAGCCACCCGTTCGAGTCGATGTCGCGGCTGCCCGCAATGCGTGCCGATATCAGGCCGAGCGGCCCCAACCCCTCCAGCAGGCCGAAGCCGATCACGGTCTGCTGCTCACCCACCTGCGCGAACTGCCCGTCGACAGTGGTGTTCCGACCGGCGCCGTAGCGATAGGTACCAGACGTGAGCCATGCGCCATAGCCGTTGCTGCGCAGTTCGAAGTCCTGGCGGACGCGGCCGGACTCAAATGAGTAGACGGCCTGCCCGGGAGCGATCAGCGCGGGCTTTTGAAACTGGGTGATGCTGCTGACCTGCTCGATGACGCGCGCCGACTCGTAAGCGGCTGCAGCGCCATTGCCGACGTATTCAGGTGCCAGCAGAATGGGCGGCAAGATGATCCCCGGCAGCACCGGCTGCAGGGTCCCGATTTGCAGGCCGCCCATGCGCACCGGCTGCGCCCACAGCGCGGTGCTTGCCACGGTGTCGCCGAGGCGCACCGGCGCATTGACCACGGGCGCGTTGAAAGTCCAGGACGTATCGAGGCGTGTCACCGGATGCAGGCGTGGATCGTCGGAGGTGGCGAGACTCGAATTGACCGCACCGAATTCGTCTTTCACGTCCATATGAAATACTGAAAATTCGTCGGCCCAGCGGTCCTCGTCGAGGGACAGCTTGTACACCGGGTCTGCGGCGCGCGCCGAGAGCGAGGTGAGCAGCAAGGCGGCGATCCACAATTTCGCGCCGGAGGCGGCAGTTTCGAGTGCCATAATAGCGGGTGATCCTACATATCATTGACTACGCAGAACGTGAACCAGGTGGCTATGTGATGCGCGGCCCGCCGCCAAAAAAATGACAATGCGACTTGCGTTGGCGCTGTGGTGCGCAGCGTTCTCAGTCATGGCGTCCGCGAAAGCGGCAGGAACCGCTGCTGCAGCCCCAGCGCCGCAGGCGGAGGACATCACCGTCATGGGGGAGGCCGCAGGGCCCGGGCTCTGGCATGTCCGGCACGGTGCGGCGGAGCTGTGGATTTTCGGTACGGCCTCGCCACTGCCGAAGGACATGACGTGGCGCTCGAAGCAGCTGGAATCCATCCTGGATCACACAGATCGGGTGCTTGCTACCAAACCAGTGGACTTGAGCTTCGCGCGCGCGCTGTGGTTGATGGTCACGCAGCGCGATCTGTTACTGGCCGGACACGGCAAGAGACTCAAGGACCTGATGCCCGCAGATCTGTATGCGCGCTTCGCTGTGCAACGCGCCAAGTACGTTCACAATCCCGACAAGTGGGAGAAATACCGGCCTATCATCGCCGCCGCTTTTCTCGAGGAGGAGGCGTTGCATCAGGTCGGATTGTCGACGCATCTTGATCTCGGCGAGGAAGTGCGCAGTCTGGCGCGCAAGCACCGTGTGCACGTGGATGAGATCAAGGTGGCCGGGTGGCACGATGTTCTGGATGCGCTCAAGACGCTGCCGCGAGACACGGAGTACAAATGCGTCGGCGCCAGCCTGGCGACCCTCGAAACCGGATTGCCGCCGCTGGTCGAACGCGCTGCGGCGTGGGCGACCGGCAACATCGAAAAGATTCAGAGCCTGCCGGAGCCCCGCGAAGTAAGCGAATGTCGCGGAGCCATCATGGGCGGCGGTACCGCCGGCGATCTGCTCGCGCAGTTGCGACGCACGTGGCTGTCACGGGTGGTCGAACAACTGGACGGCCAGGGCACCACCGTTGCGGTGGTGAGCATCGACTTGCTGTTGCAGCCCGGCGGGTTCATCGATGAGCTGAAGACGCGGGGCTACACGGTCGAGCCACCCTGAGCCGTCAGCGCAGTCAGAATCTCTTCCAACAAGGCAGCACCGCGATAGGCAAAACCGGTATAGATCTGCAGCAGATCGGCGCCGGCCTGCAGGGTTGCCAGGGCGCCGGCCGCGTCGAGAATCCCGCCCACGCCAATGATGGGGAACGTCGGACCCAGTTCGGCGCGCAGTTGCGTGATGACTTTGATAGAGCGATCGTGCAGAGGCGCGCCACTCAAGCCGCCGCGGCAGTTGGCCGCGAGGCTGCCGAGCACACTCAAATCGCTCGAAGTATTGGTGGCAATGATGCCATCGACGCCGTGCGCCCGAAGCGCCTGCACCAGCGCCGTGACTTGGGCGGCATCCAGATCAGGCGCGATCTTCACCAACAACGGTACATGGCGCCGTTCGCGCAACGCGAGCGTGCGGCGCTCCTCCGCGAGCGCACTCAGGATGCGTTGCAAGCCATCGGGCGCCTGCAACTCACGCAGCCTCGCGGTGTTGGGAGAAGACACGTTGACCGCGACATACCCGGCCGCTCCATGCACCTTGCGCAGGCAGGTCACGTAATCGTCTTGCGCGCGTTCCATCGGCGTATCGAAATTTTTGCCGATGCTGATGCCGCGTACGCCGCGATAGCGACTGCGCGCCAATCGATCGAGCAGGTGATCGACGCCTTTGTTGTTGAACCCCATGCTGTTGACCAGCGCGTCCTGCGCCGCAAACCGAAACATACGCGGTTTGGGATTGCCCGGCTGCGGCCGTGGTGTCACGGTGCCAAATTCGATATGGCTGAAACCCATCGCACCGAGCGCGTCGGCATAGTCGCCATTCTTGTCGAAGCCCGCGGCCAGGCCGACCGGATGCGCGAAAGACAGTCCGCAAATGGTCAGGCGCAGCGACGCCGATACCATCGGTACGGGCCACCACGATTCCATCCAGCGCAAGCCTTTGAGGCCGACGTCGTGTGCGGTTTCCGGATCGAGGCGCCTGAGCAGGGGCAGCGACGCGCTGGTCAACGCCCGCGCGGCAAAACGCTTCATCAACCTATCAGGCTCCAACTCGCCACGGCGCCGAGGTAAAAAGCCACCTCGCTGGCAAGCTTGAGCGCCTCGTGGCCCGTCTGCGTGTCGTGGCCTGCAAACCTACGATACGAGATCATGACGAGGGCAGTGCTGATGGCAACGGCCAGACCCACCAAGCCCGGCACACCGAGCAGCAAAGCGGGTGTGAAGCCGAGCGCGAAGGCGACCGCATGATCGACGATGCGGCCGGACACGGCGAGTGCCGCCGCCGTCATCAAGCCGCTGAGCATGATCCATCCGAGTGCCGCGTTGGCTGGAAACGAGAAGGGCAATTTGGCGGCCGAGAGCGCCATCAGCGCGCTGAATTTCAGCAGCAGGTAAAAGAACCACAAACGCAGGTCGCGGTTCGGGCGGTGTGGTTCCCAAAACCCGGCGAACAGGGTGGCTACCAGCATGGCGAGCGCGACCGCAATGCTCGCCGGCCAGAGCTGCGCTGACAACCAGTACGCCGCGCCTGCGGCGAGGCCCGTCAGTGCGGCGTGCAGGGGCGCCAAGCGTTGTGGCAGGGCATTGCGCCAGGCTGCAAGCAAAGGCTTGCCGGGGCCCGCACGGCGCGGTGTGGTCATGCGCGCTTGCGCTCGGGCAGCATTGCCAGCTTGGTCTTCAGATAGCGACCTGTGTGTGACGTCTTGCTGGCGGCCACCTGCTCGGGTGTGCCCACCGCGATGATCTTGCCGCCGCCATCACCGCCTTCAGGACCCAAGTCCACGATCCAGTCAGCCGTTTTGATCACGTCCAGATTGTGTTCGATCACGATCACCGTATTACCTTCGTCGCGCAGCCGCTCCAACACCTTGAGGAGCTGGGCGATGTCGGCGAAATGTAGCCCGGTGGTGGGTTCGTCGAGTATGTAGAGCGTCCGTCCGGTGGCGCGTTTGGACAGTTCCTTGGCTAATTTGACGCGCTGCGCCTCGCCGCCTGACAACGTCGTGGCGCTTTGCCCCAGTCTTACGTACGCAAGCCCCACGTCCATCAGTGTCTGCAGCTTGGGCTGCACCGTCGGTACGGCTGAAAAGAACGGCAAAGCGTCTTCGACGGTCAGATCGAGCACTTCTTGAATGTTCTTACCCTTGAAGCGGATCTCGAGGGTCTCACGGTTGTAACGCTTGCCTTTGCACACGTCGCATGGCACGTACACATCGGCGAGAAAATGCATCTCGACCTTGATCACCCCGTCGCCCTGACAGGCTTCGCAGCGACCGCCTTTGACGTTGAAACTGAATCGTCCCGACTCGTAGCCGCGGGCACGTGACTCAGGCACGGCGGCGAAGATTTCGCGGATCGGCGCGAACAGGCCCGTATAGGTCGCCGGGTTAGAGCGCGGCGTGCGCCCGATCGGACTCTGGTCGATTTCGATGACGCGGTCGATGTGCTCCAGGCCTTCGATGCGATCGAAATGTGCGCTGCCCGCGGCGGCATGGTTGAGCTGCGTCGCCACTGCGCGGAACAAGGTATCGTTCACCAGCGTCGACTTGCCCGACCCGGACACGCCAGTGACGCATGTCAGCAATCCCAACGGAAATTCCGCGGTCACCTTCTTCAGGTTGTTCGCGGTGGCGCCGTGCACACGCAGCATGCGCTTCGGATTGGGCGGATGCCGGCGCGTCGGAATTTCGATGCGGCGACGACCGCTCAGATACTGACCCGTGATGGAGTCGGGATGCGCCGCCACTTCAGCAGCAGTGCCTTGCGCCACGATGCGTCCCCCATGCGCGCCCGCGCCGGGACCGAGATCGACCACGTAGTCGGCCTGCCGTATCGCATCCTCATCGTGTTCGACCACGATGACGCTGTTGCCAAGATCACGCAGATTGACGAGCGTGTCGAGCAAGCGTTGATTATCGCGCTGGTGCAAACCGATCGACGGTTCATCGAGAATGTACATCACGCCCACCAGCCCTGAGCCGATCTGACTCGCCAGGCGAATTCGCTGGGCCTCACCGCCCGACAACGTATCGGCACTGCGGTCGAGCGAGAGATAACCCAAACCCACATTGCTGAGAAAACCCAGCCGGTCGCCGATCTCCTTGACGATTTTCACTGCGATCTCACCGCGCCAGCCAGCGAGCTTCAATTGGGTGAAGAACTCGAGTGCGTGCGTCACCGACAAAGATGAGACTTCAGGCACACTTCTGCCATCGACGAAGACGTTGCGGGCCGCCCGGTTCAGGCGCGTGCCGCGGCATTCCGTGCAGGCGCGTGAGGAGCGAAACCGGGCAAGCTCCTCACGCACGGTGGCGCTTTCGGTTTCGACGTAGCGGCGCTCGAGATTTTTGACTATGCCCTCGAACACGTGTTTGCGCTTCGTGGTGCCGCCCTTGCCGTCGAGGTACTTGAATTCGATCTGTTCCTCGTCGCTGCCGAACAGCACCAGTTGCTGGATCTTCGGCGGCAAGTCTTGGTACGGCGCTTCGATATCGAATTTTGCGTGACGCGCGAGCGACTGAATCAATTGAAAGTAATAGGCATTGCGACGATCCCAGCCGCGTACTGCGCCACCGGCGAGCGACAGGTGCGGATTCAACACGATTTTTTCGGGATCGAAAAATTCCTGGGTGCCAAGGCCATCGCAGGTCGGGCACGCGCCGATCGGGCTGTTGAACGAGAACAGGCGCGGTTCGAGTTCGGTGAGCGAGTAATCGCAGATGGGACAGGCAAACTTATCCGAAAAAACCAGTTCTTCGCGCTCGGGTGCATCGATGTAGGCGACGCGTGCGACGCCCTGGCCGAGTCGCAGCGCAGTCTCGAACGATTCCGCCAGCCGCTGCGCAAGGTCGGCGCGGACCTTGAAGCGGTCGACCACGGCTTCAATGGTGTGCTTGCGGCGCACATCGAGTTTCGGCGGGTGATCGAGTTCCACGACCTTGCCATCGATGCGAGCGCGCACGAAGCCGCCCGCCTGCAGTTCTTCAATCAGCTCGGCGTGCTCCCCCTTACGCTCGGCGACCGCAGGCGCCAGCAACATGAGGGCAGCGCCCGCCGGGATTTGCAGCACCGCATCCACCATCTGGCTCACCGTCTGCGCGGCCAGGTCGATTTTGTGATCGGGACAGCGGGGCGTTCCGGCGCGCGCGTACAGCAGCCGAAGGTAGTCGTAAATTTCGGTAACGGTGCCGACCGTGGAGCGCGGATTGTGCGAAGTCGATTTCTGTTCGATGGAGATGGCGGGCGACAAGCCTTCGATGGTGTCGACGTCGGGCTTCTCCATCATGGAGAGGAATTGCCGGGCATAGGTGGACAACGATTCCACATAGCGGCGTTGGCCCTCTGCGTAGATGGTATCGAATGCCAGCGACGACTTGCCCGAACCTGACAACCCGGTCAACACGACCAGCTTGTCCCGCGGCAAATCGAGATCGATATCCTTCAGGTTGTGGGTCCGGGCGCCCCGTATTCGGATCATTTGCATGTAACCATTCACTATACGCCGCGCGTCAAGAGACGGCTTAAGGTGCGGCTTTTTGCGTAAATACACCCCTTATCGGATGAGAATCAGGGCCCGGTCCGCGTACAATGACGCAACAGTAATTTTCAGGGGTCCCACCATGGCGCGAGGCGTAAATAAAGTCATTCTGGTCGGCAACTTGGGTGCCGATCCGGAGACGCGCTCCATGCCGAGCGGGATGACGGTGACCAATATCCGCATCGCGACCAGCGAGGCCTGGAAGGACAAGTCGTCGGGGGCGCAGCAGGAGCGCACCGAGTGGCACAGCGTGGCCCTGTTTGCCCGGCTCGGCGAGATTGCCGCCGAATATCTGCGCAAGGGGTCGCAGGTATACATCGAAGGCAAACTGCGCACGCGTAAATGGCAGGACAAGACCGGCAACGATCGCTTCACCACCGAAATCATTGCCGACAACATGCAGATGCTCAGCGGTCGCGGTGGCGCAGGCGGCGGGGGTGGTGCGGGCGGCGGCGCCGGCGGTGGCTACGAGAAGGGTGGCGGCAGCAGCGCCCCGCCACGTGAGGAGTACGATCAGTCCCCCGCGCCGGCCGGCGGCAAGGACGATTTCGACGACGACATCCCTTTCTAATCGTCTTCGACGTCTTCACCCGGGAAGAGGGCCTCGGAAAAGCCGAATTGCGTCAGATCGCGGATCCGCCGCGGATACAGTATGCCGTCCAGATGATCGACTTCGTGCTGCACCACCCGGGCATGGAAGTCTTTGACCGTGCGGTCGATCGACGCGCCACGCGGATCGAACCCGGTGTAGCGCAGATCGCGCCAACGTGGCACCAGGCCGCGCATACCGGGTACCGACAGGCAACCTTCCCAGGCCTCGTCCTGGGCCGCGCCGAGCGGCGTCAGTTCGGGATTGATGAGCACCGTGTAGGGCACCGGCTCGGCGTCAGGATAGCGCGGGTTGCTGTCGACCCCGAAGATCACCACTCTTAGGTGGACCCCGATCTGGGGTGCGGCCAGGCCTGCCCCATTGAGATCCCGCATCGTATCCCGCATATCGTCCAGCAGGGCCGCGAGCGCCGGAGTGCCGAATTCACGCACCGGCTGGGACACCGCCAGGAGGCGGGGATCCCCCATTTTGAGAACTTCGCGTATTGCCATGGTTGCGAGTATCTTAGCGGCCTTTTCACGACTTCCGACGCTTTCACAGGACCATGCCCGGCCGTTTTTACATTAAGACTTTTGGCTGCCAGATGAACGAGTACGACTCCGGCAAAATGCAGGACGTCTTGCGCGAGTCACTCGGAATGACCGTGACCGATGATCCGGCGGCAGCGGATGTGCTGTTGGTCAATACCTGTTCGGTGCGCGAGAAAGCGCAGGAGAAGGTATTTTCGCTGCTCGGGGAATGGCGGCTCTTCAAGCAGTCGAGGCCGCATGTGGTGATCGGCGTCGGCGGCTGCGTGGCGAGTCAGGAAGGCGCAGGCATCACGGCGCGAGCGCCGTTCGTCGATCTGGTGTTCGGCCCGCAAACCTTGCACCGCCTGCCCGAGATGATCGACGGTTTGAAATCTTCGGGGCGCGCGCAGATCGACGTGAGTTTCCCCGAGATCGAGAAATTCGACCGCCTGCCCGCGGCACGGGCGCAGGGCGCCACGGCGTTCGTCTCCATCATGGAGGGGTGCAGCAAGTACTGTACCTTTTGTGTCGTGCCGTACACGCGCGGCGAAGAGATCAGTCGGCCCTTCGAGCAGATATTGCGCGAGGTTGAGAGTCTGGCCACGCAAGGCGTGCGGGAAATCACCCTGTTGGGCCAGAACGTCAATGCGTATGCGGGCGAGATGGAGGACGGGACCATAGCCGACCTTGCCACGCTGATCCATTTCGTCGCGGCCATCGATGCGGTCGAGCGCATACGTTTCACCACCTCTCATCCTCTCGAGTTCACCGACAGCCTGATCGAGGCGTATGCCAACGTGCGCAAGCTCAACAACTTTCTGCATCTGCCGGTGCAAAGTGGTTCCGATCGTATTCTGGCGGCCATGAAGCGCGGCCATACGGTGCTCGAGTACAAACAAAAGATTCGTAAATTGCGGGCGGTGCGCCCTGACATCTGTATCTCCACGGATCTCATCGTAGGATTTCCGGGCGAAAGCGATGCCGATTTCATGGCCACCATGAATCTCGTCGCAGACGTGGGTTTCGATCAGTCCTTCAGCTTTCTGTATAGCCGGCGGCCGGGCACGCCGGCTGCTTCTTTGCCTGACGAAGTGCCGCAGGAGGTCAAACAACAGCGCCTGACGCTGCTGCAGCAGCGCCTGAATGGCCAGGCCCGCGCCATATCCGAGCGCATGGTCGGCAGCACGCAGCGCATTCTGGTGGAACGCCCGTCGAAGCGGGATGCGCTGGAACTCGCGGGTCGCACCGACAACAATCGCTGGGTGAATTTCGATGGCCCTGCTTCACTCATGAATCGCTTCACCGATGTGGTCATCACCGAGGCCCGGCCGAATTCGCTGCGCGGTCGTTTGCTGGAATACGCCGCGGTGCCTGCGTGAGCACGGTGCCGACCGGCACGGACCGAGAGACGCGTGAGGTGGTGCTCGCGCCCGCCGACAACGTACGCCTGGTTGAGTTATGCGGGCCGCTCGACGAGCATCTGCGTCTGATCGAAAACCGCCTGGGCGTGGAAGTGCGTCGTCGCGGTAATCGGTTTCAGCTGGTGGGACAGCCACCGGCCATAAGCCGTGCGGAGACGGTGCTGCAGGATCTGTATGCACGCGCGCAACGCGAGCCGGTCGACTCGGAGCGCGTCCACCTCGCACTGCAGGCACTCGACATGGGGCAGGCGACGCCTGATCTGCCCGCTGCCGCCGACGAAATCAAAGTGCGCACGTTGCGTGGCTCAGTGCGGGCGCGCGGTTCCAATCAAACGGAATATCTTGCCAACGTGCGCAGTCATGATCTGGCGTTTGGCATCGGTCCCGCCGGCACCGGCAAGACTTATCTGGCGGTGGCCTGTGCGGTGGAAGCGCTGCAGTCTGAAAAGGTAAGGCGGATCATCCTGGTGCGACCGGCCGTCGAGGCAGGCGAACGCCTCGGCTTCCTGCCCGGCGACCTTTCGCAGAAAGTAGATCCCTATCTGCGGCCGATGTATGACGCGCTGTACGAGATGATGGGTTTCGAGCGGGTCGCCAAGCTCATGGAGCGCAACGTCATCGAAGTCGCGCCGCTGGCTTTCATGCGTGGCCGTTCACTCAATGATTCGTTCGTGATCCTCGATGAGGCGCAGAACACCACCAACGAACAGATGAAAATGTTTCTGACCCGGATTGGCTTCGGCTCCAAGGCAGTGGTGACCGGGGACATCACCCAGGTCGACCTGCCGAGCGCGAAGCAGTCAGGTCTGCGTACGGTGATCGACATCCTGCGCGGCGTGCAGGGCATCGCGTTTACATTTTTTACCTCGCGTGACGTGGTGCGACACCCTTTGGTGCAACGCATCGTGCAGGCCTACGAAGCCAAGACGCCCGACGCTTGATAGCCAAAGCGGGGAAGCCGAGCAGGCTGGTGCTCGATGTGTCATTTGCGTCGCGAAGCCCTTGGGTACCCAGCAACCGCGCGTTCTCCATGTGGGCCGCCGCGGCGCTGCCCGCTCAAGCGCAGCGCTGTGCGCTCTCCATCCGGGTGATCGGCCGCATGCAGAGCCGCCGGTTGAACGCGGTTTTTCGCAACAAGGACAAGCCGACAAACGTCCTGTCGTTCGCCGGCGCAGGAAGCATGCCGGACGGTGCACGGGATTTGGGCGAACTCGTGATGTGCGCGCCGCTGGTTGCGGACGAAGCACGTCGGCAGGCAAAAAAGCTACCGGCGCATTGGGCGCATTTGACAGTACACGGGGTGCTGCACCTACTCGGTTTCGATCACGAAGCTTCGGCGCCGGCGCGTAAAATGGAGGCCCGGGAGGTTCAAATCCTTGATCAGCTTGGTTTTTCAGACCCGTACCGCTGATCGAGTATGCTTTCTACCCATGTCTGATCAAAACCTGACCGGCAGCACCGGCCGTTGGTTGAAGCGCATTACGCAGTCGATGTCGGGCGAACCGCGCGATCTTGCGGAGCTCATCGAGGACTTGCGTGAAGCGAGTGAGCGGGGTCTGTTCGACGGGGATGCCTTGGTGATGCTCGAAGGCGTGCTAGCCGTTGCCGACATGCAGGTGCGCGACATCATGGTGCCGCGCTCTCAGATGGTCTTCGTCAGCCGCGATGAGTCGCCGGAGCGGCTGGTGGAGAAGGTGGTCGAATCGGGTCATTCGCGTTTTCCGGTCATCGGTGACGATCGTGACCAGATTTTGGGGATGTTGCTCGCCAAGGATCTGCTGCGATTGCAGGCGGCCGGCGATGCCAGCTTCGAAATCCGCGAATTCATGCGACCGGTGATTTTCGTGCCGGAGAGCAAGCGCGTCAATGTGCTGTTGAAAGAGTTCCGCCGCAGCCACAATCACATTGCCATGGTGGTGGACGAATACGGCGGCGTCTGCGGCCTCGTCACCATCGAGGACGTGATCGAGCAAATCGTCGGCGACATCGACGATGAGCATGATGTCGAAGAGGACGAGACCATTCGAAAGGTGCGGCCGCGCGAGTTCACGGTGCGCGCGCTCACGCCGATTGCCGAATTCAACGAGTTTTTCGGCAGCAATTTCTCGGATGAGGAATTCGACACGATTGGCGGACTGCTGATGCAGGAGTTCGGCCGGTTGCCGCGGCGCGGCGAGACCAGCAAGGTGGACACGTTCGAATTTCGGATTTTGCGTGCGGACCGGCGTCGCATCGACCTGGTACGCGTGATCACGCGCATGGACATCGAACCTAAAACCGCGGACGGCGACGGCGGCTAACGTTCAGGCGAACGAGGGCATGTCGGCTGCGCTCGTGCCGACATGCGCTGCGATGAAGCGTTGTGCCAGAGTGTGCAGCAACACCGAGCGCAGTCTGTCGCGGCCGGCCGCATCGGCGGCTTGAACGCGTAGCTCCAGGTTGATAGCCGCAGCATCGATGCGGGTCAGGTAGCAGCCTTGGACGTTTTTCACCGGCGCTCTCCCGCGCCACCTGCAGCGCCAATTCACGCGCAGTGTCGGTATCAGCATCGCGACTGACCCTGATGGCGATGCGCGATCAGGTTGCCGAGCGTGCTCTGCGCGGCGAGGCCGATCACCACGGATGCAACGCTCGCGCCGGCCAGCAGCGCCGTACCCACCGATCGCAGCACAGGAATCAGATGGGCATAGAGAATCAGAATGCCCACCCAGATCAGCGCCGTGCCGAACTGTTGTAGAAAACTGATGGTGGTGTGGTCGATATGACCGCTGCGCGTCATGGCGGCATGCACGGCCGCGCGACAGCAGCCAGGCCAGCAGAATGGCCAACACCAAATACGTGAACGCACCGATCCAGGTATCCGGTTTCAAATGCGAGAGAAGATCGTGCTCGCCGGTTTGAAAGTCATTCATGCGTGCGGTAACCGCAGGATCGTTCCTTAGGGGTACCCGCGTTATTATGTCCATTAGAACCTTGGATCACCAATTTCTAATGCGGCAGATCGCCATTCGAATTCCGCCTCCTGTTTATGCAGCCGCTACCGGTGCCCTGGTCTGGGAAACTGCGAGCGTCTTCCCCACGCTCGAAGTTTTCAGCGCACCGCTCACCCTGCTGGGATGGCCAATCATCGTGCTGGGAATGAGCGTCGATGTCGCTGCCTTCGCGATGCTCTGGCGTCATCGTACGACGATCAACCCGTTATACCCCGAGCGTGCCACGGCGCTGGTGCAGCTTGGACCCTACCGCTTCTCGAGGAATCCGATGTACCTAGGCCTGACCTTGGTGCTCATCGGCTTAAGCTGGTTACGCGGGGCCCCCGCGTGCTGGCTGTTCGTGGCCATGTTCGTCTGGTTGATCTCGAAGACGCAAATCAGCCCCGAAGAGTTGGCGCTCGAGAGAAATTTCGGTGAAGTCTATATTCGATACACAAACAAGGTATCGCGCTGGTTCGGATGGCGACGACAGGAGGAAGGGTAGCTCGGAGTGCTTGCTAGGACCGCCGCAAGTTTCGGGACGCGCGCCGGTGAGCAAACCAAATCGCAATGAC
>CAZZZU010000040.1:0-35794 GCA_964658805.1 uncultured Steroidobacteraceae bacterium | reverse complement strand
CGCCGTAGCGCCTGCCACGACCACGGCCGCCAGCGCCGCCCCGGCCCCGATCCCGCTAATCGTGGGTCTCACTGTGGTTCGCTCGATCAGCGAACCCGCGGGCGATTACGAGTCACTTCGCGTCATTCACAAGGTCGACGCTGACGGGTACGAGATAGGCTATTCGGCAGAGGTCCCCGACGAAGGCGGCGGTCCGCCGTTCAGGGTCAAAGTGACACGCCGCGTGCGAGCGGCCGATCAGGCTGGCGCGCATGCGATGCGCCTGCTGTTTACCGACGGCGATCCCGCCTCGTTCCCGGGCACCACGGCGGGGTTCTCAGCGGGCCAGGTAGATGAACTACGCAAGTCCGGCAAGACGAGCGTGACCTATCACGAAGTGCATTCCTTTCTCGGCATGTCCAAGGTCTCAGAGCTGCAAGGCACGGTTGCGCGGGTGGCAAGTCCGACGCAAATCCCGATGCTGGTGAACGGCCAACAACGACAGTTGCCGGTGCTGCATGTGCAGGGCACGCTGTCCGATGACGATGATTCAGAAGATGCCGACTTACTGGTTCTGGACGATCCTGCCAATCCCATCCTGCTCTCCTTCAAACTAGGCGAGTCTGAAGGCAAGGTGACACGGATCGAATATCCCGTGCCGACGGACGCGCCCTCCTCACTGGAAAGCACGCTGACGAAGCGGGAACCGGCTCTCGTGTACGGTATCTACTTTTCCTTTGCGAAAGCGGATATCCGGCCAGAGTCAGAACGCGTGCTCAAGGAAATATCGAACGTCCTGCAGGCGCATCCGGATTGGCATCTGCGGATTGATGGCCATACCGACAATGTCGGCGGCAGCGCGGCGAATCTGGAGCTGTCCAAGAAGCGTTCGGCTGCAGTCAAGGCGGCGTTGGTTTCGCGCTATAACGTCGACGGGTCGCGGCTCGATACCAACGGCTACGGCGACTCCTCACCCCGCGAGAAGAACGACACGCTGGAGCATCGCGCACTCAATCGACGCGTCGAACTGCGACGTGAATGACGACTTCTCGCGAGAGTCGGGTCACTTGGGTTCTCAAGCGCCGTCAACGCCGGCCAGCGCGGTGCGCAGGCGGGCGAGATCGGCGTAACGAGTGTGGATATCGCGGCGGGGTGCCGCGCAGCGCATGTCGCGCAGTACGGCAAGCGAACGCAACAGGACGCCGAGCGGCGGACCACTTGCCGTGATGCCGACCAAGGCTTTTTCGTCGAGTTGCGCGGCCGGCACCTCGATGAAACGTTTCACCAACGCGTCATGGTGCTGCGCCGCTGCCTGGCCGAAGAGGTCGCAGACCTCGAGATAGGCCCGCGCGTTTTGCTGAAACCAATCGCTGCGATGGTGCGTGTCGACCAAACCGAGCAGTTCATCCAGCAGACTCGTGCGGGTCATGCAGTCGCGCAGGCGCGCCTGGTCGGCGGGCAGCATGAAGAGCATCTTGTCGACCAGTAGTTGCGCGTAGTAGGGATCGTTGGCGCGGCACAGGCCGAGCAACAGATCTATTTCATTGATGCCGGAGAAGTCGCCCGCGTTGGCGCCGCGATACTCCTGCCGCCCCACGCGGTAAGGTTTGTAGTAAGGCCGCACCGAAAAAAAGAACCGATCGACGTCGAGTCCTTGCATGAGTCGATCGTTGAACCGAATGACGTCACTCAGCGCGTGCTTCGCAGTCTCGAACATCACGTCGGCCACCGGACTCGACACGCCCAGATGCACGATGCGCATGAGCGCCTCCGCGGCGCGCTGCAGAGACAGGATCCCACGCGTATTTTCGTCGATGAACAGGAATTCGTCCGCGAGCGTCGTGAAACTCTTGCGCACACCCGCCCGGGCGCGATTGTGGGTCGCCAAATGCGCGGTCGCAAAGCGCGGTGCCATGCCGAGCGAGGCGCCTACGTGCAATGCAAGTGACGAGGCTTCCGGAAAGGGCGAACGCTCCTCGCGCATCGGATTGGTGAGCTCATGCCGGCGCAAGGCGCCCAGGTACATGCCGACACTGCCGAGCACCCCAAAACCGCTTTCAAATCCATCGCCGGTGTTGCCTTCGGCAAGCAACGCGGTGACGTACGCATGGCCTTCGTCGCGCAGCGCGAACTTGATCGAATCGCCGCGTCCTGCTACCTGCTCGCGATCACTCTGCGCGAAGTACAGATTCTCCAGATCGGTGTTCATCTGCACGAACGAGGTGCGAATCCAGTGCTCGAACGCGTCCGCCCTGCTCGTCATGCGCTACTCGATTCCACTGTTAGAGAGTCTGCCAGCACCGCGCGATGAACGCAGCCTCCGCGGCCGTGTTGTAGATGTGGAAAGAAATCCGCACCACCGAACCGCGATAGTCGACGCGTATCGCATGGTCGTGCAGAGCCTTGCGAACCGCGGGCAGACCGGCGCCCAATTCCAGGCAGATGCTACCACCCCGGCCGGCCAACGCCACCCGGCGTCGCCACGCCGGTGGGAGCGCCGCACGGAATACCGCCCGCAGTTCGCCGTTGTGCGCACGGATCGCATCGACGCCGATCTCGGCCAGCAGACGCAGGCTGTCGGCTGCAATCACGCAGGGTGCGACGGAAGGCGTGCCGCCCCAGAAGCGCAGCGCATCCGGCGCATATCGAAACGAATGCACGTCGAATTCAAAGGGATCGGCATGCGAGAACCAGCCAACGTCCGGCGGTTCCAGCTGCGGCAGCAAGGCAGGATCTAGCCACAGAAAGCCCGCACCGGGTCCGCCGCAGAGCCATTTTACGCAGCTGCCGAGCACCGCGTCAGCGCCGAACTGCGGCACCGACATGGCCAGGATGCCGGCGGATTGCGCAATGTCGACGATGCAGCGAATGCCGCGCGTGCGGCACAGCGCGGCGATTTCCGCGACGGGCGCAACCGTGCCGGTATTGGAATGCACATGCGTCACGAGCGCCACCGTCACGTCCTCGGTCAAGGCGGCTTCCCACGTCCCGATCTGGGCGGGATCGAGAGCGCGGGGAATCAGGCGGGTCTGATGGCCACGGCCAGCCTGCTGCAAGGCGAACACCATCGATGGAAAAGAATCCTCCGCGGCCAGCAAGATCGGACGTGTGGGTGCGGCAGGCAGCGCGGGCAACAGCTTTGCAAGACCGGACGAGAGGTTGGTCTGCGGACAGTAGTCCCTAGCGGCACCACCCAACAGGTCAGCGAGCGCTGCGCGAAATTCTTCGATTGCCGGCAACCACACACCCCACGCGTCGCCACCCTGCTGATGCCAAGGCTCGGTGAACGAGCGCCGCAGGGCTTGGTCATGCGTCTTGGGCGCGCACCCGATCGAATGCGTGAGCACGTAAGGGCCGGGACCCGGGACATGAAATGCGTCGCGCCACATGCCTGGGCCTTATTGGGCCAGCAGTCCGCGCTGATCATCGCGGACAACTACCCCGCCCTTCATCACGAAATGCATGGTTCGCAGGGCATGTATGTCCTTGCTGGGATCGGCATCGAGCGCATCGATGTCGGCAAACCCGCCGGCCTTGATGCTGCCGAGATCAGATTGCATGTTCAGCATGGTGGCCGCCTGCGTGGTCGCCGACTGCAATGCCTGCATGGGCGTCATCCCGGCTTTGACGTACAACTCCGCCTCCGCCACCGTGGCGGTCGTCCCATCGTTGGGCTCGAACGGAAACTGATCCGTGCCCAGTGCGATCTTGACGCCCAAACGGATCGCGTGTTGCAGCATCGCCCAGTGATCCGCTCCCGTGATCCTGACGCGTTCCAGGTACCAGGGCGGCGAACCGATCTTGCGGTAAAATTCGAAGGCCCCAGGTTGCGTGACCACGATGGTCGGCACCAACCAGACGCCCTTCGTTTTCATGTCTTTCAGCACGGCTTCGTTCAGGTGGTAGCCGTGTTCGAAACCGTCGATGCCGAATTTCAATGCCTGTCGCGCAGCTTCGTTCGAGCCATTATGGGCTGTCACCTTGATGCCGTTGCGGTGCGCCACATCGATGAGCACCGACATCTCTTCATCGGTCATGGGTGCGGCAGAGATGCTGCCACGGACGTCCGAGATGCCGCCGGAAATGGCGATCTTGATCCAGTCGGCGCCACCCTTGATCTGGGCGCGCACCAGATGCGCGAAGGCATAAGGCCCGTCGCCCTCGAGTGATCCATGACCCCCGGTGGGAACGATCACCTCGCCGGCGGTCTTGATGCGCGGGCCGGTGACTTCACCGCGTTCGATCGCGGCGCGCAGGGCGAAATCGGTGCCGTGGTCCTCGCCCACCAGGCGCAGCGTCGTCACGCCGGACAGGAGGGACAGACGGGCGTTGCCAGCCATGCGCAGCACCTCCTCCGGATCTGTCTCGTTGAGCAACGAGTCACCGGCGGCGCCGGGTAGTCTCAAACCCAGATGCACGTGCATGTTCATCAGCCCAGGAATGAGCCACTTCCCGGCCATCGATAGGCTGCGCGCGCCAGCGGGGACCGGCAGATCGGCCGGCCCCACCTGTACGATCCGATCTCCGGCAATGAGCACCGTGGCATGGGCGATGGCGGGACTGCCATCGGTCGCGACCACCGTACCCCCGACCAATGCGATGCTCACCGGCAACTGTGTTTGCGCACGAGCCGCTGCCGCGACCAACGCCAGCACTGCAGCGAGCATTGCGCAGCCGGCGATGCCGGACCTACGATCAGGTCGCATACGCCTCATTCTGCAGCAGGTTGTATTTCATGATGCGACCGTGGCGGCCGGTTCGATCACGTTCAAGCGAATACACATCGCCTGAGGGCCCGCGACGCTCTTCGAGCACCGCCTCGATGGCTGCGAGATCGGCGGGCGTGAGCTGCGCCTCCGGAATTCGGCGATTCGCGCGCAGGTGCGCGACATTGGTGGCGCCGATAATGACGGCAGCCACGCAGTCCCAGCCCAGCACCGCTCGCGACGCGATCGTTGCAATGTCGCAGCGTTGCCGGACCGCAATATTGTTCAGAACGGTCAACAGTCTTTGCAGCAATTCCCAGCCACCAAAATCGTCGATGATGAGTTTGTATTTGATCAGCGAGCGGTTTTTCAATTCGCCGGTCGGTTCGCGCTGCCCCAGCCAGCGCTCCGAGAGAAAGCCGCCGGCCACCGTGCCATAGCACAGCAGCGCAATATCGCGCGCGCGGCAGAGCTCGATCATGCCGTTACGCGGCCGTTGATCGAGCAGCGAGTACTGCGCCTGCAGCGCGATCACCGGAACACCGGCGTCGAGTATTTGCGTCAGCCGCGGCACATCGAAGTTGGTCACGCCGATATGGGCAATTTTGCCCTTGTGCCGCAAGCGCGCCAACTCTGCTGCCGCCTCGACGTAACCTGGCACGTCGTAGTCCCACCAGTGAAATTGCACCAGATCCAGGCGCTCCACGCCTAGACGCGCGAGCGATCGGTCAATGCCGCGCTCGACGTACCCCGCGTCGAGTTTCGACAAGTCCGCGAGGTCCGGTACGAACTTGGTATGAACCTGCAACTCGCGCGCGAGCGTCGGATAGCGGGCACGGAAACGCCCGATCAGCAGTTCGACCCCGACATAAATGTCGGCGCAATCGAATGTGGTGATGCCTCCTTCGACAAAGGCAGCCATGTCGTGAATCGCCTGATCGGGATCGATGACGCCATGATCCCCCGCGAGATGCCAGCCGCCTTTGATGACGCGCGAAATCTCGTAATCGCTGCGCAAACGAATACGCGCGGACATTCCCATCAGCCGGCCGCGGGCGGCAGTGCGGTGGCGGTAACCTGACTACGTTCGAAACGGCGCAGTCCCAAACGGGTGATCCGGAAGCGCGAAGGACAGTTCGGATCCGGGCAGGCAACCTCCGCATCCGAATACATCCAGTCATGACGATCGACGGGGCGCTGCTTGGCCGGTAACAGCAGCATGAGCGCAGCCAGCGAGTAGATGGAAAATCCCTGGCCGGGGGGCAGATGTAACATCTCGCCACGCAACTCGAACCAATCCCCCACTTCAGCGCCGCAAAGAATGCGGGCGCCCGGCGGGGCCACCACCTCGACCCGCAAGTCATAGAGCTCGAAGCACGCCGACCCAGCGGCGCCCTGCGCGGAACTCTCGGTTGAGGGTAGGCTCATGGTCGCAGCATGCTGCAGATAGCGGCGATGAGGATCAATAACATGCCCTCCGAATTGGTTTGCGTTGACCGCAATCTGGGCAGCGCTACCAATCCGGCGCCTCAGTCGCAACCTCGGTCTGATCGCGCATCGCCCCGCACGACTCCAGATACACAGTCAGGGCGCTCAGCATGCGCAACGGCGCGGGGGGCAGCCGCCGCCCCAGCCGGCAGATCAACTGCACCGCCGCCTCCTGAAACGCGGTGGCGTCGATGGGCACTGCCGCAAACTCACCCAATTCGACTTCCTTGCTGACGGCCAGCAGCGGCAGCAAGGTGAAGAACTCGCCCGAGGCCAGGAGACTCTTCAACATCGTCACCGAATTCGAGGTCACACACGGCTGCAGGGAAATTTTTTCACTCGATTCTGCGGTTTGCAGCAATTGCCGCGTTCTGAAAGAAGGGTCGAGCAGGCACAGCCGATGCGTCTGCAAGTCGGCGAGCTTGAGCCGCTTGCTGACAGCCAGCGGATGTCTGACGTCCATCACGGCGCACAACGGCTGCCGTACCGAGGCCAGTACCCTGATCCGCGGATCGTCGGCGGACTGAAACCCGAGCCCCAGATGGGCGTCATCTTCGGCCACCAGTCGCACCACGTCGCTCGACGAGGCGCACATATGAACATTGATCAGCAAACCCGGATGCTTGGCGTTGAAACGCACCATCAGGTTCGACAAGGGCTGACCGATGAAACCCTCGCCGATGGCCACCTGAATACGTCCGGTTCGCAATCCCTTGAGGTCGGATAGCTTGGCGTCAAACGTTTCGTTCAAGCGCAGCTGCTCGGAATACAGTTCAATCAGCAACTGGCCTGTTTCGGTGAGCTTGATGGTGCGGCGTGCATGCTCGATCAAGCCCATGCCGACATCTGCCTCCAGCTGGGCGATTTGGCGGCTGACCGAGGAAACCGCCACGCCAAGATTATCGGCGGCCGCACGCATTGACCCCAACTTGGCCGCTTCATAAAGATAGCGCAGATTCAACTCCTGCACGTTCGTTCAAGCCCCCGTAGATTGCGCGACGGCGCCAGTATGGCCTATCCGCCGCGCGTCGCCGAGATCCAGCGCTGGACGCGTTCCTCGAGTATGGTCAGGGGCATACTGCCGCCCAGCAGAATCTGATCATGGAAGGCTTTCAGATCGAAACGCGGCCCAAGCGCCTGTTCGGCACGGCGGCGCAATTCGCGGATCTTCAGCTCGCCGATTTTATAGGACAGCGCCTGGCCCGGATACGCCACATAGCGCTCCACCTCGGCCACCGCCTGTTCGCGGTTCATCGAGGAATGCTGCATCATCCATTCGACGCCAGTGTCGACGTCCCAACCGAGTGCGTGCAAGCCGGTATCGATGACCAGACGATTGGCGCGCAGCACCGCATAGTTCAGGTGGCCATAATAATTCCAGGGATCATCGAACATACCAAGCTCGGTCCCCAACGACTCCGCATAGAGCGCCCAGCCTTCACCGTAGGCATTGGTAAAGTCGAAGCGGCGAAACGCCGGTAGCTCAGACTGTTCTTGTGCGACCGAGGTTTGAAAATGATGGCCCGGCAGTCCTTCGTGCAGCGTGATGGTCATGACGTTGAACTCGTCCGTGACCCCCGGCGCGTAGGTGTTGATCCACAACACGCCCGGTCGCGAGCCATCCGCGCCGGCGGCGGAATAATAGCCGTTGCCCTGGGAGTGCTTGAAGGAGTCGGGCAGCGCCTTGATTTGAAATTCGGCGCGGGGCAGGACATCGAACAACTGTGGCAGTTTGCCGACGATTCGGTCGCGCGCGGCTTCGAAGGCCGGCACGATCTGCTCACGCGCGCTGAAGCGTTGCGAAGCATCCGCACGAACCCGCGCAAAAAACTCAGGCAGCGTGCCTTGATAGCCCAAGGTCGCTTGAACCTTCGCAAGTTCCGTCTCGATGCGCGTCACCTCCGTACGACCCAGCGCATGAATTTCCTGGGGCGTCAGGGGTGTGGTGGTGTGAAAACGCACGTCATACGCGTACAGCGCCGCGCCGCCCGGGATGGCGCCCAAACCCACCGTCGGCCGCGCGTGCGGCAGGTACTCCGCTGTCAAGAAGTCATACAGGCGGCGGTAAGCGGGCTCGATCACGGTGTTGATGCTGTGTCGGTAGCGGCGTTCGAGTTCGGCCCGGTCGGCGTGCGAAAAGGTCGCGGGCATGGCGGCCACCGGGTGCCAGAACTCAGTCTGCTCGGGGCGTTTCCCACTGTGGGCAGACAACTGCGGCAGCATGCGCTCCACCACCATGCGCGGTAATACCACGCCGGCGCGCAGGCCTTCGCGCATCCGCGCAATCGCCTCATCGGTCCAGCGTGCATAGTGCTCCGCCCGCAGCAGCGCTTGGGTGTAGTCGCGTACCGTCTTGAACGGGACCGACCCTGACCCTGCCGCATCCGCAGCGAACGCGGTGTGCTGGCCCTGAAATTGATCGATGGGCAGCATACGTGCCGTTTCGAACAGCCCGCTCCCGTAAAATTTTTGCGCGAGCCCCAATTGCTCGCGCAGCATGGCCAAACTGGTGCGGTCGTTGCCGGATAACGACTCAGGTGAAAACGCCCCGCTCAACCGCTGGTATTTTTCCACGAGCGCCAGCATGCGCGTGCGCCAGCCCTCCTCCAGCGAGTCGTCGAATTGCGCCAGAAAGCGTGCATCGCCGTGCGCCAGCGCGAGGCCGGGATTCAACGCCAGATAATCCTGCCAGTAGTCCTCGAGCAGGCGCCGCAACGCCGGATCAGCGGCGACAGTGGACGGCTGCGCAGGCACTGACGGTTGCGCAGACTTGGTGGCAATCCACGCGCTCACTTTCTCATCGAGCGCCCACAGCGGAATGTAACCGCTGTCAAGCGCAACGCGATGATATTCCCGCAAGTCGAAGCGATCTCCCAGCGCTACTTTCGCCCTCTCGCGCTCCGCCACGAATTGACGCATGCCAACCATGAAAGACGTAGCCTGGCCCGGTACCGCCAAATAGCGATCGACTGCACGAATATTCGTCTCCTCCGGACTCGGCGTATTCTCGTTCAGGTACTCAATGGCCTGGGCGCGGCTCCAGTGCTTGAAGTGCAAGCCGCTGTCCACCACCAGGCGTGTCGCCCGCCACAGTTCGCCGGACAGCAACCCAAATTCCGAATAGCCATCCTGATAGAAGCCCAGATCCTTCGCCAAACGCTCGGCATAAAGACCCCACCCTTCCACGAAGGCACTGTCCTGCCACCATTGATTGACCTTGCGCAATCGTGGGATGCCCTGGTCCACTGCAATGGTGGAGATTTGCATGTGATGCCCGGGTACGCCCTCGTGATATAGCAGATCCTCCAGTTCATTGAGCGGCATGGCGTGCATGTTGGAAAGGTTCAGATACACCGTGCCGGGTCGGCTTCCATCTGTGGAGCCGGCCTCATAGAAACCCGGCGGCGCAGAGGCTTCCTTGTAAGCCTCGATGCGTGCCACGCGTAGCGGCAAGGGCGCAGGTGCATCGAAAGCGGTCGTGACCTTCGCCTGTACCGCGCCGACTATATTGCGTGCGCGCTCCAGATAAAGGCCGCGTCCCGATTCATCATCGCTGACAAAGTTGTTCGGATCTGCTTTCATCTTTGCCATGAACTCGCGCACCGTGCCCTTGAAGCCGAGGCGCGTTAAAAGCGCAGCAATCTCATTCTGCGAGCGCACCACTTCCGCGAGGCCCATGGCATGAACCTCGGCCGGCGTCATATGGGTGGTCGTAAATTGACGCACCAGGAAGGCGTAGAACGCATCACCGTCGGGCAACTGCCATACGCCACCGTCGATCGGCGTGCGCCCCGCATGCTCCTCCAGTAATCGAATCAATCCTTCATAGGCGGGTTGCAGATCGCGCAGCAATGCCTCCCGCGCTTGAGCGCGCAAGCGCGCTTTCTGTGCCTCAGGCAAATCGAGCGCCGCGACGCGCCGGTTGAAATCGGCCCAGATCGGACTCGGCGTTGTTGCAGGATCCGCGACGCCGAACGGCGCGCCGGAAATGACGTTGCGCGCGCCTTCGATCAGCAGCGGATAGACGCTCTTCGGCATGGTGATGCCCGCCGCAGCCTGCCACTGCATGTGCTTGACGAGATCCCGAAAAGCCGTTTTGACCGCGCGGATGCGGCGGATATAGGCGCGCGCATCGCGCGCATCGTCGACCGGTTGATTGCCTGCCAGGGTAGCGGGCACGTCGATGTGCAGGCCGACGATTTGATTCAATGCATAAAAATGGCGCCGCCACCGATGGCGTTCGAGCAGCAGTCGATGCTCGTCCAGGAAAACCCGGTATTGCAGCTGACTCGCGGGATCGAGTTTCGCGTAGTCGAATCGCCTCTCGGCTGACTTCATCTCGGCGCGCACCCGCTGCGTTTCAGCCAGGAGTGCAGCTTCAGAGGTGTCATCCCAACGATCGTCCCCGAGGCGTGATCCACTCTCGGTGGCGAGCTGTGGACTGGCCCGCAGGTTGCGTTTGTAGACCGATTCGAGGAATTCGTTGAAGCGCTGTGATTCGTCCCGGCCTTGGGCCGAACCGTCAGCGGCGCTCGCCGCCGGCGTGATCAGCGCGACAGCAACAAGCAAAGCAAGCATCAGCGCAGCTTGCTGCCACCCACCGGTGCGCCGATCTAGCATGGGCTACTTGTTTCAGACAGTAAGTGTAACCCCAAAGCTGCGGTGCGACGGCTAGAGCAACATGCCGGTCGCGAACGCCTTCTCATACGCACTGGCGTAGTACTTGATGTCGAACAGGTTTTCCACGAATGCCGTCAGGCTCCGGTGCTCCCGGGTAACCGCATGAGTCATCGATATCGCTTGTCACTTTTTCGTTCCGGCACTCTCTGGCATCGGATCGGGCACGCTGACGAAGTTGATCAGGGCAATCTTGCTGTCCCGAATCGTCGCGTAGCCCATCACCCGCTCGCGGCTGTCCTTGCCATGCTCTCGCGCTCGGACAAAGTGTTGCGTGAAGATCCGCGTGCCATCCGCCGACACGAATTCATCGATGAACGGCAGATCGATCACGACCATCTCCGTGGCCGCCTGGATGGCGCGGAAATGCTCGGCCAGTTCCGCGACGCCTTTGCTGCGGTCTTTGCCATTGATACGCATGACGGCATCGGGCGTGAAATAGC
This sequence comes from uncultured Steroidobacteraceae bacterium, assembly GCA_964658805.1. Classification (GTDB taxonomy): domain Bacteria; phylum Pseudomonadota; class Gammaproteobacteria; order Steroidobacterales; family Steroidobacteraceae; genus Bog-1198. Next base: position 24,501 of record CAZZZU010000040.1, on the reverse strand, counting down.
GCGAAAACGACGCCGCGGTGAAGCCGTCTTTTTGCTGGTAAGCGGCATTCCACCACACAAACATGGCCACCAACGGGTCGGGGCCGTCCACGCGTAGTGCGGCGTAAGCGGGTGTCAGCAGCAGCGCCGCCCAGCATGCGAGCAGGCTCGCCTTCGAAGCGCTCATCTTTTGCAACATTCATCCCGACTCATGTGGATTGGAATTCATTCCACCTATTCCTGATAGTCCCTTCCCTGCCGTCCTCTTGCAATGACATACGGCGGTCGGGTCGTTGCGGGTAGCGCAACGATGCGATTCGAATCAGCGAATCGAGAGAAAGATGATCAGGATCGCGAGGGGCACGACATAGCGCACGAGGGTGCGACAGAGCGCAAAAGGCGCCGAGTTCTTCATGCCCAATTCCAGCCGCGTCGTCTCGCGGCTCAAGCCCCAACCGGCAATCAACGCCAGCATCAGACCTCCGGCCGGCATCATCAGATTGGAGGTCAAATAATCGAGCAACTCAAACGGCGTTTTTGACGAGTCTAGACCCAGGGCGCGCAGCGGATATACCGCACTCCATCGATTGAAGGAGAGCACCGTGACGACCCCGGCCAGCCAGATGAGGGCCGCACTCGAGAACACCAGCAGGGGCCGGGGCAGTCGGGTGGCGTCCTGCAAGACCGACACCAAAGTTTCGAGTATCACGGTCGTCGCGGTGATGGCGGCAAATGACAATGTGAGGAACAGACCTGTACCAAACCATTGTCCGTAAGGCATCTGGCCGAATGCCACCGGCAAGGTAACGAAGATCAGGCCGGGGCCCTGCGTGGGCTCAAGGCCGTAAGAGAAAACAAGTGGAAAAATCGACAGCCCCGCGACGATGGCCACCAGACCTTGCGCGAAAGCGACGGTGAATACCGCCTTCGGGATTGAATACGCTGGTTGCATGTAGGCGCCCATGGTGAGCATGACCCCAACACCGATGCCCAAAGAGAAAAACGCCTGACCTACGGCGGTCACGACTACCGCCGGGGTAAGGCGGCCCCAATCGATGCTGAACAGGAAGCGCGCAGCTGCGCCAATATCGGCAAATCGAACCGAGTACGCCAGCAGAACGATCAGGATCAGCAAGCGCAGCGGTGTGAGGATGCCGGCCACCCGTTCAATGCCCTTGTTCACGCCGGCCGCCACGATCAATGCAGTCGCCACTAAAATAATGCCCGAATAGAACAGCATCTCCACCGGGCTCGCGAGCATGCCGTGGTAGGCGGAGACGGCAGCGACTGAGTTCATTCCGGCGAAGCCGCCCGACACGCCGAAGACACAGTACCGCACCATCCAGCCGCAGATGACACAGTAGTAGCTCAAGATCAGAAAAACGGCGAGCGTGGCCAGATAGCCGAACACTTTCCAAAATGGCGCAATACCATCGCGCGCCACGAGGACCTGCATGGTCGCAACCGCCCCGTGGCCTCCATGCCGGCCGATGAGCATCTCGGCCATCAGCGCCGGGACACCTACGACCACCAGCGCCGCGAAGTACAGCAGGACGAACAGGCCGCCCCCGTTGGCGCCGGCCAGATAACTGAATTTCCAGACATTGGCAATCCCGGCCTCGGTACCGATGGCAATGATCAGGAACAACAGGTTCGAGGACCAGCGCTTCGAGGTCGAATTCAAACGGGGATGCTCATGTGACGGCACGCAGCATGCCACGACTGACTGGCCTATTGCGGAAAAGCGGTCAGCAGCTCCGCGGCATCCGTGAACCGCAGGTGATCAATGTGGTCACGCACTACTTCGAACATGGGCTTTCCCATATGCCGCTGAAGTTGCGGCAGCTTCGAATTGAAGCGGTCCAGCGCTGCCAGATCTTGACGCTTCAGCAAGGCCACCAGTTCCTCAATCTCGCGCGGATCCAGGGCGTCATTGCAAGCCAAGGCGGCCAGATCCGCCTGCTCTTGCGCCGCGTTCAAGGTGGCCGCCGCTTTGGCGCGCAAAGCTTCGAGCTCCGCCGCGAGTGCTGACATGAGCTGTGCCGCGATGTCGCCCGCGCCTTCCAGGCAAGCCGCCTCGGCTTCGTGGGCGTGAATCTGTATCTGCTTCGCACCGAGGATACCGGCGATTCCCTTGAGCTTGTGCATTCGCGCGGCGCAGCTTGCAAGCGTGTCGGCATCCGCGGTGGCGGCCGGCGGCTTCGAGGTCGAGAATTCTGCAAACAGTCGCTTCAGGCTCGCATGGAACAGATCCAAATCGCCCGACATGCGCAGGCGTGCTTCATTGGAATCGATGCCTTCGATGACCGGCCATTGATTGGCGGGACGCTCGGTCAGCAACGTTCGGACACTACCCGTCATTACAGTGCTGCCAAAGTCGACGTGTCGCAAAATGCTCCGCGCCAGCACCTGGCGATCGAATGGCTTGACGATGAAATCGTTCATGCCGGCGGCAGCCGCCCGCTGATGCTCGCTGCTCAGCGCGCCGGCCGTCAATGCGATGATCGGTAACTTCGCCAGGCCGAGCTCCATGCGAATACGCCGCGTGGCAGCGTGACCATCCAGTATCGGCATCTGCACATCCATCAGCACCACGTCCCAGTCCTTTGGCTGCGCTCGCAGCAGTTCAAATGCTTCCAGTCCGTTGCAGGCGAGGCTCACCGCAGCGCCGTGCAATTCGAGGATTCGCTTGGTGACGTCACGGTTGATATCGCTGTCGTCAACCACGAGCACCCGGATGCCACTCAACCCGCGTTCACCGATTTCCGGCGGGTCCGGTGGGCGGTCCGTCTGCGATTCCGCCCGCGCCAGCGCAAAAGTCAGGATCACTCTGAATACGCTGCCGACGTTCGGCGTACTCTGCAACGTGACGTCGCCTCCGAGCAGGTTGGTCAGGCTCTTGACGATCGACAGGCCCAGGCCGGTTCCGCCGAACCGTCTGGTGATCGACGCATCAGCCTGAGCAAACGGGGAGAACAAACGTGCCTGGGCCTCCGGTGCGATTCCGATGCCTGAATCCTCTACGGAAAAGCACAGACTCACGCTGTTCGCAGCGCTGTCCAAAAGGGCCACGCGCAGATTCACGCTGCCTTGGTCCGTAAAGCGGATGGCATTGGACAGCAGATTCGTCAGTATTTGATTGAGGTGTTTGGAGTCGCCTTCGAGTTTCTCAGGAATGTTGTCGGGTATGACGACCGTGAGCGCGATGTTCTTGCCATTAGCCTGCACCCCCATCACGTCCGCCAATTCCTGTAACAATTGCCGCGGACTGAACGTCGCGCGCTCGATGATCAATTCACCCGCTTCTATCTTCGACAGATCCAGTACATCGTTGATCAATGACAGCAAAGTCTTGCCGGCGACGTTGATGTTGCCGAGAAATGTCGTCTGCTGCGGATTCAGATTGGTCTGACCGAGCAGGTATGTCAGCCCGATGACCGCATTCAGCGGCGTGCGGATTTCATGACTCATGTTCGCCAGGAAAGCACTCTTGGCGCGATTGGCCTGCTCTGCCTTGAGCTTGGCCTCGCGCAAAGACTCCTCGAAAAGTTGCTGCTTGGTGATGTCATGCGCAACGCTGAGATAGCCCAGAACCTGGCCGTCCTGCGACCTCATGGCGGTGACCATTTGCGCCACGGTAAAGCGACGGCCGGATTTACAGACGTATGTACATTCCTGCAGCACATTGAGCTTCGACGGATCGATGAACACGGCCCAGCCGATGATCGGTCGCCCGACACGCATCGACAGTTCGCTGGCCTGGGTCTGAACCTGACCCCAATCGTGGACGCGCATGGGGGTTTCGAGGCCCACCATCTCCTCGCTTTTATACCCCAGCATCCGCTCAGCCCCGGCGTTGAACACCCTGATAATCAGGTCGGGGCCTGTGGCGATGATGGAAGTGTCGGCCACCGAGTCGAGCACCGTGCGCAACAGCGAGGATGTCTCGAGCAATGCCAGTTCCGCGCGCTTGCGTTCGGTCACATCAAAGTTGACGCCGGTCATGCGTAAGGCGGTGCCGTCGGGGGCCCTGGATGCGCGTCCCGTTGCTTTTACGTAGCGCACGTCGCCATCCGGGCGGACGATGCGAAATTCCGAAGCGAAGTCGTCAGGTCCTTTGTAGAAGTCCTGATACTCGCTGAGGCAACGCGCCCGATCGTCCGGGTGGAGGCTCGCCTCCCATTGCGCCAATGGTACCGAAGGACCGATGCGCGCTATGCCAAAGATTCGATACATCCAGTCGTCCCAGATGACCAAGCCGGTGGCGACATCCATTTCCCAGATGCCAACGCCTGCCGATTGCGCGGCAAGGGCAAAGCGTTCGTTGGTGTCCTGCAGTTGCGCAGTGACGTTCTTGCGCAAGGTAATGTCGTGAGAAATGCCCATGGTGCCGACGATGCCGCCAATGCCGTTGCGCACCGGCATCTTCGTCACCAGTTGCCAACGCGGCGGCCGATTCGGCCAGAATTCCTGCTCCTCCGAATTGATGACGGGGACGCCGCTCGAGACGACCAGCCGGTCGACCGCAGCGTTGCGAAGCGCATCTTTGGGCACGTGGTAATCCGCCACGGACTTTCCCACCGCATCGGTCGGATCGGCCAACGAATACTTTCGTGCCAAAGTCGGATTGATCCGCAAAAACCGCCCTTCGCAGTCCTTGAAGGACACCTCATCGGGCAACGTGTTCAGAAGAGATGCCATGAAACGCCGTTCATCCAGCAGCGACGTTTCGTTTTGATGGGCCGACGTGACATCGGTCCGGATGGACAGGTAGCGCGTGTCGCGACCATCTTGTCGGATGAACGGTGCGATGATGCAGTGGGTCCAATGGCGCGAGCCATCCTTGGCCAGGTCGCAGATATCTCCCGACCAGGATTCGCCGCCGGCAATGGCCGTCCACAAGTTCGCCCAAAATTCGGGCTCATGCGTCCCGGAATTGAGGATGCTGTAAGGCTGGCCGATCAGCTCGTCGCGACTATAGCCAGACAGAGTACAGAATTTCTCGTTGACTTCGAGAAAGCGGCCCACCGAATCCGTCACTGATACGTTGAACTGCTCCAGCAGCGCCCGCATCAGGGCCCGGTCATCCGCGGCCTGCGCGAGGATCATCGCCTGCCGAGCTCTGCAGTCCGTAGCTGAGGGATCTCATCGATTTCGGCGATGTCGCGCAACTTCGCGCAGGCGCGCCCGGCACCTTTGGCGGCGTACAGCGCCTTATCGGCCGCCAGCACGAGATCGCTCTCGGACCAGACAATATTGGTTTCGTTGCGCAGGCGCGCGTTGCTGGCAGGATCTGCAAAGGCTTCGCTTTCCGAATCGTAGCAGCCGACGCCGATGCTGACGGATACCAGCCGGTGAGAGGTCGACGCCTCATGGACGATACCCATTGCTGCAACGGACTCGAGCGCCCGTTCGGCCATGGCGAGTGCGCCCTGCCGACTCGTCTGCGGTAACAGAATGGCAAATTCTTCGCCGCCACATCGAGCCACGAAGTCGGCCGTTCGCCGTACGGTATCATTCAAGGCACGCGCCACCTGTTGCAAGCAGACGTCCCCTTTTGGATGGCCGTAGCGGTCGTTGTACAACTTGAAGTGATCGACATCGAGCAGCAGGAGTGATATCGGGCTGCCGTGACGGCGCGATCGCTGCCATTCACGCTGCAATATTTCATCGAAGCTGCGACGATTGGCCAGTCCCGTCAGACCATCCGTGGTTGCGTTACGGCGCAATTCGTCCGCCATCTGCTTCATTCGCAGATGCGTCTTCACACGCGCCAGTAGCAAAGGGGCCTGCACGGGCTTCGCAATGAAGTCAACCGCGCCCATCTCGAGTGCTGACACTTCGAACGGCGTTTCACTATGACTGGTCACGAAGATAACCGGCACCCCGGACATGGCGTGATCCGCCTTCAGCACATCAAAGACCTTGAACCCGCTCATGCCCGGCATTTGGGCATCCAGCAGCACCAGATCCGGCGGCGATTCCCGCACCAACCGCACCGCATCCTCGCCATTGGTTGCAAAGCGCAGGTTTCCGACCCCCGCGAGGATCCGCGCCATGAGCTGTATCGAGCTAGGATCGTCATCAACGACCAGTATGGTTTCGTTCATTCAGAAGTCCTTGGAAAGCGGACGGCCACTGCGACCAAAGGCATTCGACCCGAACTTCGGGTTGGTATCCACGCCATTCATCACATTCCTGCGCAACTTATTCTCTTAATGGGACATTTTTGTTGCACCTAGGACTGGCGGCTGAAAAAGCGGCATAAGTCACCTGGTTGATGCAAGATTAGCCTTGGGCCGCAGCGCACCAATGGGAGAAAGTCCATGGCTTGGGACCAATCGGAACGGCGCGCCGCGGCCGTCATGCTGGGGGTAACGATCGCCGAGGGTTATTGGTGCGTCATCAATCTTTTCCCGGATCCCAGGCCTTTCATCCGTTATGTTGGCTTTGCGTCGGGACAAAGCGGCACGCTGCCGTCCTGGGTGCTGGGTCTCGCCATCGCCGCTGCCTACATCGTGACAGGCGCCCGCTTGCCCTCCGTACGCGCGCATGTTGTCAGACCGTCGCTGTTGAAATTCCTTGCCCTCCTCATGGCGCTCGCCGCCGCGGTATTGGAGGAAGTGTTCTCCAAGACTTTGCTGATGAATTTCTTGAGCGATAGGGGCTTGGGCGCGACGGTCCAGGTTTTGATATCCGCGCTCGCCTTTGGGTTGGCGCATGGTATTTGGGGCCTTCTTGGCCGGAGCCTCAGCGCTGCGCTCGGGCCCGCCATATACACTGCCATCATGGGTGCTGGCTTGGCGATTGTTTATCTGATGTCCGGGCGCTCCGTCGCACCGTGCATCGTTGCGCACTTTTTCATTACCTTTCTCTTGGAACCGGGACTGTTGCTGGCGGCCATGCGTGGCGAAATGTCGCGTCTGAGACGGCCACGGGCAGCATGAGCGATACGGGTTAACGCAGCCGCGCGATCTTGCGATCGGTTTTGTATTGACCCAGCGCATAGGTCGCCCAAATCGCGGCCGGGATCCAGCCGATCACGGTGAGCTGTAACAGCAGGCAAAAGACTCCCGCAAACGGGCGGCCGATCGTGAAGAACGTCAACCAAGGCAGCAATAACGCAAGGACGAGTCGCAAGGGGCGGATACTCCTCGATGGGCACGCAAGCTTATGCCCGCTCCGTTGCCCGAATCGATTGAAGAAAATTTCTGAAATCGCACGATTCAAAGCTTGGCAGGAATTCGCTATTGGGCTATGTCGGCGCTTCCGTCACTTTTTCATGCGCGCTGGCGCATGCGGTCCGGTTCCGACGTGAGATGCTATGATGGCGCCTCTCCCCATAATCAGCTCAACCAGAACAACGGACTTGTCGGAAAAGCACACCATAGATCCACGCTGGGTCGATGACAGTCCTGAGCAGATAGCCCATGACGTCGCCGCTGTTACGCAGATTCAGGCCATTCCGACATTACTCGACGTGCTGTGCAAGATCACAGGCATGCGTTTTGCTGCCGTGGCGCGCGTCACCGACCTTACGTGGACGGTGTGCGCGGTCAGAGATGAAATCGACTTCGGCCTGATTCCGGGGGGCCAGTTGGAGGTCAACTCCACCCTTTGCATCGAAGTCAAAAAATCGCAGCAACTCATTGCAATCGACCACGCGAGTCTCGACCCGCGCTACTGCAATCATCCGACCCCCAAACGCTACAAGATCGAAAGCTATGTGTCGGTTCCGATCGTTTTCAAGAATGGTCGCTATTTCGGCAATCTCTGTGCCATCGACCCGGCTCCTGCAAAGGTGGCCGATGACAAAATCATCGGGATGTTCACAAGCTTTGCCGCCTTGATTGCGTTTCAACTCGAGACCGAGTTGCAGCAAGAAACGGTTCAAAACGCTCTGCGGGATGAGCGCGCGGCCGCGGAGTTGCGCGAGCAGTTCATTGCCGTTCTGGGTCACGACCTCCGTAACCCGTTACAAGCGGTCTCTGCGAGCGGCGAATTGCTCGAGCGACGGCTCACCGAGCCGACGTTGATCAATGTGGCAGCGCGGATCCGGACGAACGTCAAGCGCATGATGGCGCTCATCGATGATCTCGCCGATTTCACCCGCGCCCGCTTAGGGGGCGGGATCGGGGTGCGAGTGGACGAACCGGTGGATTGCACCGCGGGTCTGGAGGCCGTGGTACGAGAACTTCAAGACGGGCAGCCTGAGAGAAAGATCATTTCGACCATCGATGTAACAAAAAAAGTCTGCTGTGACCTAGGCCGCATTCAACAAGTGGCATCGAATCTGCTGGCCAACGCGTTGACGCACGGGGCGCCAGATAGCCCGGTAAAATTTAAGGCCAGCGCAGATGACCAACATCTGGTCTTGGACGTCTGGAACGCCGGCAACCCGATTTCGCCAGACAGCATCGACAGGATCTTTGAGCCCTTTTGGCGGAACTCCACTGCCGCGCATCGCGAAGGCCTGGGCCTTGGGTTGCATATTTGTTCGCAGATCGTCCGCGCCCATGGCGGCAAGTTATCGGTCACGTCGAGCGAAGAAGGCGGCACGCGGTTTACGGCACGCCTTCCCCGCCAGCCGCTTTAGGCAGCCTGTAATCCCAAGCAGGTGCCCTGACGCAGCAGCTCGATCCGCATCCCCGCAGCGCGGCGCCGCTGCAGCCAGTCCTTCGGCATCTCGGCACAGATGTGGTCGATGGCACCCAGCCCCGCCAGTTCGAGTTTCATCGGGCGATCCTGCGGCACCGACTCGAGCGCCTTCGAAGGCTTCACACCGGTGAGGAGATCTGCGGCCACGACCGTGATGAGCGTGGCGGCCCAGATCAACGCGGGTGCGATGCCGTAGCGGTCGAACAGGTGCCTGACATGTTTCAGGGCTACCAAGCGACAACCCGTGACCACGAGGATGCCGCCCAACGCGGCCATGGGGACTTCGCGCAGCAACCAGGGCAGCAACATGACAAAGCCCAGAATCCATGGTCCGTGCAGCACCGTCGACAGTCGCGTCGCGGCGCCGGCCTGCACTTTCGCCGATGAACGCACGATGACGCCCGTCATGGGCAGCGCGCCGGCGAAACCGCAGAGCAGATTGCCCACGCCCTGCGCCCGTAATTCCTTGTCGTAGTCGGTTCGCACACCTGAGTGCATGCGATCCAAGGCGGCCGCGGATAACAAGATCTCCGCGCTCGCAATGAAAGCTATTGCCAACGCGGCCGTCAGGATCGCGGGTTCCAAAAACCGCGCAAAAAACGAGCCGCCCGGCATGACCACGCTGCTTAAGATCTTTTCGGGCACCACGACGCGCGCCACGTCAAAGCCGCCGAAGTAAGCCAGCAATGTTGCCAACAGGATGCCAACCAGTGCGCCTGGTACCAGGCGCATCACGGCCGGGCGCCAACGTTCCCACGCGAACATGCTGAACACCGTGAGCAGGCCCAGCGCTACCGCCAGGTAAGGGCCGGTCCCTTGCAGGGGATCAAGACCGAGCAAGCGTGCCGGCATCGCCGCCAGATTCTGAATTCCGCTGGCGAGCGGCTTAGCGTCGAACAGGCCACCGAATTTACGAGTATGGGCCCGAGCGCAGAAATGCCGAGATTGCGCGGCCTGCCGTTGCGCCGCTCAGACGTTTCCAGAAATTGGTGATCGATTACGCCGCCGCCGGCGTTAACCCTCGAAAACATCCTGTGTCAGCTGGTGCATCTACGGACTCATCCCTCCGTTGCGGCAGGCATCGCGCGTGGCGAAATCTCGCTGCATGGGTGGTATGTCGATATCCATGCAGGTTGCGTCTTAGGCCTCGATGGTGCGAATGGACATTTCTACCCGATCCAGGCAGAAGACCCGGCCCGAATGCGCGCCAGGAATTCACGCGCACCGAAGGGCTTGGCCAGATGACCGTCCGCGCCCAGTTCCAGGCCGACAACCCGACCCGTCTCACTGCCCTTGGCACTGATGAATACGATGGGAATGGCACGGGTTGCGCGAATAGCCCGGCACAGGTCTATGCCGCTGGTACCCGGCAGCATGATGTCGAGCAGCACGAGGTCGACGGGACCCGCATCAAAGCCGTTCCACATCTCGAGCGCCGTCCCCGCAGAGCGCACCTGAAAACCTTTCTCCAGCAGCGCGCGGGTGGTAAGGGTACGCAATGCCGGATCATCTTCAACGAGCAGGATGGTCGGCGCTGTCATTGACGCCCGGCCGAGCGCGATGCAGGAAACATGTTGCGCGGCTCACTCCGGCGTTGGGCCACCGTCACTGTACCGCAGCGCGCATATCAGCGTCGATGAGCTTTGCCACCATCGGCGCCGTGGCACCGGATAGTGTCCAGCCCAAATGCCCATGCCCGGTGTTGTAGTAGATTCCGCGACGCTTGCCGCGCCCCACGAGCGGCATCATGTTGGGCATCATCGGGCGCAAACCTGCCCAAGGCACAGCCGAGACGGTATCGAGTTCCGGAAAAAACTTCTGGCACCACTGCGTCAATGGAGTGATGCGGTCGGCACGAATGTCACGATTGAAACCATTGAATTCTGCCGTGCCGGCAATCCGGAAACGGTCGCGTCCCAAGCGGCTGGTGACGATTTTTGCGGCATCATCGAGCAGGCTGACCGTAGGTGCCGCACGCTGGGCCGCATCGCTGAAGAGCATGACCGTAATCGAGTAGCCTTTCACCGGATAGATATTGACGCGGTCGCCGAGCGCTGCTGCGAACTCGCGGCTGGCAACGCCGGCGCACACCAAGATCGCATCCGCTGTAATGGAATCGCACGCCACGCCGGTCTGTTGCTCGACAAGATCAACGCGGTGCACGTGCGGCCCTTTGCTATCAATATGGCAGACGCGTCGATTGAACAAAAATTGCGCGCCCTGCCGTTTGCAGGCCTCAGTCAAGCCGCGGGTGAATTTATGGATGTCGCCGGTCGCGTCGGAAGCGGTGTAGAAGCCGCCGTAGAACGTACCTCGCAGGCCAGGCTCGATACGCTGCATCTCTGCGCGGGTCACGGCAATTCGGTCCAAGCCCGCTTCACGCAACAGCGCATTGCCGCGCTCAGCCCGCCGAAATGATTTCGCGTCGTGGTAAAGGTGCAGGATGCCCCGCTGCAGATAGTCGAAGTCGATTTTTTCCGAATGTGCGATTTCGAGGAGATAGCCGCGCGCGAGGATGGCAAGCCGCGTGGTCTCCAGGGTATTCGCGCGGGCATGCGGGATATTCGCGCAAAATTCCGCCAGCCAGCTGTATTTGTGGAAGCTCGGCTTGGGATTCAGCAGCAGGGGCGCACCGGTCTGAAACATCCAGCGCAGGCCGCGGGCGATAGTCGACCAACTATTCCATACCTCTGCATTGCTCGCGGACAGTTGCCCGCCATTGGCATACGACGTCTCCATCGCCGCGTCGCCATGACGCTCGATCACACTCACCGTGTGACCCAATTGCAAGAGAGAATAAGCAGCGGTAACGCCGGTGATGCCGGCACCGATTACGACGACGTGGGACATGAGGCCTCCGAACCGGCAGCGCCGGCTCAAAATGCCCCCTCTGTCCGTAGCGCCTGAGATCGTGATCCGTCGGCGGGCACAACTCGTGCCGCTCTCCAGAGATTAACGCCGTGTAGTCCTTGTGCCTGAGAGTTTCCGGGGCGGTTGCTCCTTCGGCGCCGGCCAGGCCGGTCTCTCCCACATCAGCGCGTGAAGATTGTCGGCGGCGACTCTAACCGAGGAACTGCGTCACCGCAACGTTCGGAAATATGAGACAGACTTGAATTTACTATTGACGGCCGCCTTGCACAACGCGAGAGGCCTAATGTCATGAGCATATGCTAGTGATCCTACGATTCCCGGCGTTGAAGAACTCGCTGCCATGGGCCGAGTTGGCGATAGGATTGGCCGTACTGCTGTCCGCGTCAATCGCCATTTTGCTGACCCGGGTGGCGGGCGGGAGCGCGTTATTTTGGCCCGCCAGCGCGCTTGCTGCCGCTTTGCTGCTGCGTCTCGATAAAGTCCGCTGGATAACCGCCTCGCTTGCGGTACTCGCTTCACTGGTGCTCGCGCACGCCTTGGTGGCGCACCGACCATGGGTGGTCGCAATCGTATTCGCATCGCTCGATGTGCTCGAAATTACGTTGATGGTCGTCGCGTTTCGCAAGGTGTGGCCTTTTGCCTTCCCGACTATATCGGTCAACCAAGCAGCACGGATGACCGCCGTTCTCGGGATCGCGATTCCCGGCGCTACCGCATTCTTGGGCGGCCTTTTCCTCCACTTGTCGTCGGACGCGGCATGGCTCTCAGGCTCGCTGCAATGGTGGTCCGCGCACGCGGTGGGTGCATGCCTGCTGGCGCCGCCGATAATTTTGTACAGCACCCGAGGCGTCGAACGGCTGATGCGTCACGAATTCCTCGTGCAAAACGCTCTGACGCTCCTGGTGTGCCTGGCCGGCAGCTATCTCGCATTCCAATATGTTCGCTTCCCGTTCGTGACCATTGGCCTACTCCTGCTCATAGCGGCGTTTCGATTAGGCGGTTTCGGCGCGTCCCTCCTCAGCCTCACCATTGGTTTACTCATCGCCACTCTTTGGGCACTCGGCATCCGCCCTTTGAGCCTCGACCCCGCATTGACCACGCAAGGCACGCTCATCGGGCTGCCGGTGATCGCATTGCTTGCGACCGTGCTACCGCCTATCGCGGTCGGTCTGGGAATCGATGCGCGGCGTGCCGTGGCCAAAGCGCTGCAGATCAGCGAACGACGGTTTCGGGAATGCATGGAGTATTCCCCTATCGGCATGCTGATAGCCGAGCTGGATGGCACATGGCGCTACACCAATCTCGCACTGCAACGGATGCTCGACTACACCGCGGAGGAATTTCGTGCCATGCCGCCGGGGGGTCCCTCCAAGACAGAAGATTGGAGAAACAGCGGCTCGCGCCTGGCCAAACTGATCTCGGGAGAGCTGCATTACTATGACGTCGCGCGCCAGTTTCGGCATCGCGACGGACACTGGATCTGGACGCATGTCGCTGTCTCGTTACTGCGTGACGACGACGGCAAACCACTGCATCTCATTGCGCAGATCGAAAGCCTGGAAGCTCGACAACGCGCTGAGGAGACGCTTGCCGCCGAACGCGAGCGTCTGCGAATCACCCTCGCATTGATAACCGACGCTGTGATCACCACTGACGCCGACACGCGCATTACTTACGTGAACCGTGCGGGCGAAGTTCTGCTCGGCACAGACATGGCATCGGTCACGCATCGAAAGGTGGGGGAAGTCATGCATCTGGTGGACCCGGGAAACTCCAAAACCGCGGCTAACCTCGTCGGCCAAGCCGCGCATCATGGCAAGGTATATAAAAGGGAAAGCGCGTGCCTGCTGCATCGGGCCGACGGCAGCATCTGCTATGTCACGGATGTCGTTTCACCGGTCATCTCAGAAGCGGGCGTGTTCACCGGTCTTGTGATCGTTCTCAAGGACGCTACCGCCGATATCGAGCGAAATCTGGATCTGCAACGCCAGGCGATGCATGATCCACTCACGGGCTTGAGCAATCGCGCCCACTTCGATGTCCAATTGAGAAGCGTTTTCCATAGGGCCAAGACGACCGAGCGACCCGCGGCAGTCATCGCCATCGATCTGGACAAATTCAAGGCCGTCAACGACTCGGCCGGACATGCCGCCGGCGATGCGGTGCTGCGTGAGGTTGCCAATGCGTGTCTCAGGACAGTTCGAACCTCCGATACCGTGGCGCGGATCGGGGGTGATGAATTCGTCATCATCTTGGACAATTGCGCCGAAGAGCGCGCCACACGCATCGCGCAGCAGATCCTTCAGGCGCTCAATCCATTGGCGATAGAATGGGAAAAGACCACACATCTCGTGCACGCAAGTCTGGGATTGGCAATGACGACCGCCATGCCGGATGAGAAAGCGTGGATCGGTGCTGCGGACCAAGCCTGCTATCAGGCAAAACACCAAGGCCGAGGACGCTTGCAAATTGCGGGTGGGCCAGCACCCTCGCTCAAGCCGCAGTCGACCTGACCTCCGGCGGCTGAAACCGGCAGGCCAGCTTGCAGCAATTGGCTTAACGTCGCGGTTTTCCTTAGGATGCCGCAAACGACCAGGCTCTGGGGAGTGCAATCTATGTTCAGTGAGATCGCTGTCAAAGCGGCGCCAGACATGCAGAAACAAAAAGGCGCGACCTACTCGCCTGACCTGAAGCCATTTGTGCTGGCGCTCTTTTTCGTGTTCGGCGGTATCACCAGCCTCAACGACGTGGTGATCCCGAAACTGAAAGCGCTGTTTACGCTTTCCTACGATGAAGCAATGCTGGTGCAGTCGGCATTTTTTACGGCCTACTTTTTGTTGTCGATTCCGGCCTCGTATTTGGTGCGCCGTGTGGGATATATGCGATCGGCGGTGGTCGGACTGCTTGCCATGACCGCCGGCTGCATCATGTTCGTACCGGCGTCCTCCTTTGGACTGTTCCACTTGTTCCTGCTCGCGCTTTTCGTACTCGCCGCAGGGATCACCATCGTGCAGGTCGTAGCCAATCCGCTGATTTCGATGTTGGGCGAACCCGCTACGGCGAGCAGTCGCCTGACGTTCGCGCAAGCTTTCAACTCGCTGGGCACCACTATTTTTCCGTACATCGGCTCGGTCCTGATACTAGGTTCCCTCGCATCGGTCGATCCCGCATCCCTCTCCGGTAGCCAGCTGTCCGATTACCGCAGCGCCGAAACCCAGGTGGTGGTTCAAACTTACCTGGGACTCGGCGCCGCATTGTTCCTGTTGGCGGGCGTTGTCTGGTGGCGACGCAAGTCGCTGGTGGAAACGCTATCACCCGCAGTCTCACCGCTGCGTGCATTCAATTTGTTGGCGATTCCCCGCTTTGCCTTTGGCGCTTTGAGCATTTTTCTGTACGTCGGTGCAGAAGTCTCGATCGGTTCGTTGATCGTCAACTACCTGATGCAAACGAGCGTGCTAGGCCTCGCTGCCGAGCAGGCGGGAAAGCATGTGCCTTTCTACTGGGGTGGAGCGATGGTCGGGCGATTTCTGGGCGCATACGTGCTGCGGATCATCGCGCCGTCGAGGGTATTGGCCGGCGCGGCTACCGCGGCCATCCTGTGCCTGCTGCTGTCTGCCAATACCACGGGCGCAGCGTCCGCCTGGACACTGCTCGGAGTTGGGCTGTTCAATTCCATCATGTTTCCCACCATCTTTTCACTCGCGAGCCAAGGGCTCGGCAAGCGCGCCGCCGAAGGTTCCGGGGTCATCTGCATGGCCATCGTCGGCGGTGCGATCGTTCCGTTGATTACGGGCAAGGCGGCTGATTTGTGGGGCCTCAAGGTCGCGATGAGCGTGCCTGCGGTGTGCTACGCGGGAATATTCCTGTTCGGTCTGCTCTCCCGAAAAGAAGTTGCGGCGTAATCCGCCAGCAGTGTTCGGTTTTATCAGGCGCTGCGCCAGTGGCGTGCTGATAGCCGTAGTCCTGGGATCCGCCGGCCGTGCTCACGCGGAGCGCGTCAACGTTTCGCTCAACGGCGAATGGCAGATAGAGGAAGGCGTCGCTGCAGATGGGCCACCCCGGTTCTATACGCATGTCGTACCGGTGCCGGGCCTGGTGCACTCCGCAACCCCGGTTTTCAAGGGCGTCGATGAGTATCAGAGCCGGGAACTGCTCGTCAACCTCGTCGGCAAAGGACTCTACAACCGAACCGACTATGAGAGGCTAGGCAACGCCGCCGGAGTTTCGCATCAGGACCGTAACTATTTTTGGTATCACCGTCAGTTCCGATTGCCTGCCCGTCGTACCGTGGCGGTTCTCAAGATCAGCAAGGCACAATTCGGGGTAGCCGTTTATCTCAACGGTCAAAAACTGGGCGAACATCTGCCCTGCTTCACTGCCGCTTACTTCGACCTGAGCAAGGCGATGCGCTGGAACAGCCCCAACGAATTGATCATTCGCGTCGGCGCGCATCCCGGCGTTCTGCCGTTAAACGTATCGGCAGGCACCGACTTCGAGAAAAACAGATGGACCCCAGGCATCTATGATGACGTGACGGTCATGGCCTTCGATGGCCCGGGCATCACTAACGTGCAGGCTGCACCCAATATAGCGGCGTCCCAAGTCCTGCTACAAACGGAGCTGCACAATTTTGGCTTTCGGCCGCAAAAAACAGTCTTGCAGCAGAAGATTATAGAATGGAAGACGCGGCGCACCGCTGGCATTTCCAACAGACTCAGCATCACGCTCGCGCCCGGCGAAGTGCGAACGGTACAGCAGCGTGTAGCGGTGTCGAATCAGCACCTCTGGACGCCGGAAGATCCGTTTTTGTACGACGTTGAAAGCCGCACGTCCCGCGATTCCATGACGACGCGCTTCGCCATGCGAGAGTTTCATTTCGACACGGCGACGCAACGCGCCGTGCTCAACGGCAAACCGTACTTCCTGCGCGGTTCCAATATCGCACTGCATCGGTTCTTTGAAGACCCCGCCTCCGGGACACTGCCATGGGACGAGCACTGGCTGCGAAGGCTGCTGGTCGAGATTCCGAAGGACATGCATTGGAACAGTTTTCGCTTCAGCATCGGTCCGGTTCCCGACCGGTGGTTGCAGATCGCTGACGAAGCGGGGCTGCTCATCCAGAACGAATATATGGTGTGGGTGGGACGCCCAGAGCCGACGGGCCTGTATCAGCATGCTTACGATGTCGACGAAATGAAACTGGAATTCGAGGAATGGATGCGTGACAACTGGAATCACCCCAGCGTCGCCGTCTGGAACGCGAGCAATGAGTCCTGGATTCCGGACTTTGATGAAAAGATAATTCCAGCGGTCCGCAAGCTCGATCTGACGAATCGCCCCTGGGGCAACGGCTACTACCCACCCTCCGGCCGCAATGACCCGATGGATGACCATCCGTACCTGTGGGTCGACACGGCGATGTCCGGAGAGTCGCAATTTCGCATGACTGATCTCGAAACGATGCAAGGTCTGGCAGTGAAGTCCACCACGAGTCAGACGGGGCACGCGCTGCTCCTGAACGAATACGGATGGCTATGGCTGAATCGGGACGGATCGCCCACCCTTCTGACCCAGAAACTCTACCCGCTGCTGCTGGGAACGGAGAGCACGGCAGAGCAGAGATTTTCGATGCAGGCGTACTTGCTGGCGGGCGAAACAGAGTTCTGGCGTGCGCATCGACGCTACGCCGGCGTTCTGCACTTCGTATACCTAACGGCCAGTGCCGCCGACGCCTTCACCGCAGATCATTTCACTGATGTAAAAGCCCTGACGCTTGAACCGCACTTCGCAGACTACGTCGCGCAGGCGTTCAAACCGCTCGGCGTCTATATCAATTTTTGGCATACGGACCTACCCCCTGACTCGGACAAATGGCTCACCGTCCTCATGGTCAACGACACAAACACGGTGCGGGCCGGAACCCTGCGGCTGCAATTCGTGGATGACCGCGGTAATGTGGGGGCCGGAACCGAGAGACGCTTCGACCTTGGCGCACTGGGCGCCGACTCCTTCGATCTGCGCGTGCACACCCCCACGCTGCCGGGCCACTACACATTGACGGCGACGGCGAGCGCGAACGGGGCCGCATCCGATCCCACCGTGAGCCGGCGATGGGTGATCATCAAACCACTCGAATAGCGACACTGCCTGCAGCGTTATTCTCAACGCGAACAGGGCTTCGGCTCAGCTCCCGTGTATTCCGGATACAGGGCCATCAGCTTGCGCATCACGCCATTGGTCCAGCCAAATCCATCCTGAGTCGGATATTCACCGCCGCCTCCCGGACGCCCCACCGCGCTGACATCGTACTTCTCTACCAACTTACCGCTCTCGCTGTAGACCCGGTTTACGTTTTCCATCCAGCGGCAGGCGACGCGCTCGGCCAGCGGCGCCAGGGAGTAATTGCGCAGTCCGGCGATGGCAATCCATTGCACCGGCGCCCAGCCGTTGGGTGCATCCCACTGCTGCCCGGAGACCACCGGCGTGGTCACAATACCTCCGCCCTTGAGAAGGTTTACTGACGTCGCTTGAGCGACGGCATCTGCCTGCCGCTGGTCGGCCATTGCGACAAACAACGGATAGAGCGTTGCTGCCGAAAGCCGCGGGATCTGTCGATGTTGCGTCCATCGGTAATCATGATAGACACCAAGGTTTCGGTCCCACAGGTAGCGATTCACTGCGCGGCGTCGGGACGCTGCGCGGCGCTTGAATTCAGCAGCGCAGCGAGCATTGGCCGCGCGGGTGCAACCGCTGCCAATCGCCTGCTCCAGACCGAACAAAAGACTGTTGAGGTCAATTTGCACGATCTCGGTGGTATCGATGACCTTCAATGTCTGACCATCCGCGAACCAGCGCGTACTGAAGTCCCAGCCGCTTTCGGCGGCCGCGCGCAGATCGCGATACAACTGCGACGCATTCCGACCGCTCTGCTCGGCAAGTTCGGTATCTTCACGATAAGATTCTTCGCGCGGCGTATCAGCATCGTCCCAATAGCGGTTCAACACCGCGCCGTCAGGCAAGGCCACCACCCGACGGTGCACACCGCCTCGCTTGAGGCCTGCTTCGCCCTCCATCCAAAATGCATACTCGCGGCGCAGTTGCGGCAGATACTGCGCATAAGCGGCGGCCGGATCGTCGGTATCCAGCAGACCCACCATGGCAAAGAAAAACGGCGGCTGCGAACGGCTCAGGTAATAGCTGCGCGTGCCATTGGGCACGTGGCCATACACGTCGATCAAGTGGGCAAAGTCATGCACCATGTGCTCGACCAGATCACGGCGCCCGCTCTGCGCGAGGCCCAACATCGTGAAATACGAATCCCAATAGTAGAGTTCGCGGAACCGCCCGCCCGGCACGACGTAAGGTTCGGGCACCGGCAGCAACGACGAGAATGCTGGAGCCGATGCGCTGGACCGCGTCAGTGGGTCCCACAGCGTGTCGATGTGTCTGGCGATGTCGACCCGCTCAGCGACCAGGTCCGCGCCATTGGCCTGCGATGGCAACAGAAAGTTTTCCATCACAAAACGATGTAGCGCTGCTCGCTCGCTCGGATGACTCGCATGATATCGGGCCAAAATTTCCTCTGGCGCTGCCTTGGGCACGGCATCGGCGAAAGTCTTGCTGTCCTCGAATACGTGCTCGCGCTGCACGGCATCGAAGAGATCCTTGAACAACGCGCGCGGCGTTTCCACGGCTTGCAGCGCCGTGGTCGTGGCTGCCGCAAGACAGAGCAACATGCCGGCGAGCCCACTGCCGATCCATGAAACGCAGCGCGTCCTGGGTATTTTCATCCGCGCATCATATCCGCGACTCGCGCAGTTGCGTTAAATCACTGCGCGACGCATTGTGGCTAGGTTGTCGGGGGGGACAAAAAATGAAAAGCATCAATAGCAAGCGGCGCAGGCTGTTGCGAGGTCTGCTCGCCGCTGCGACCTGCCCTTCGCTGGCCACGGCCGCAACGTCGGCCCAGGTCCTGTCCACTGCACCGCTTGCTGAATTGGACTATGGCCAGGTGCGATTCGGCGCAGGCCCCCTCGAACGGCAGGGTCGCGAAAATCATCGCTTGGTATTGGGACTGGACGAGGACTCGCTGCTTTTGCCGTTCCGGCTGCGCGCCGGTCAAAGCGCACCCGGGCATGAACTCGGCGGCTGGTACGACACCTACGCCTTCGCGCCCGGCGCCACCTTCGGGCAATGGATGAGTGCGCTATCGCGCTTTTACACGATCACGGGCGATGAACCGACCCGCGACAAGGTCCGGCGCCTGGTACGCGGCTATGCCGCGACCATCGACCAGCAAGGCAGCTTTTTCAAGCGAAACCGTTTTCCCTGCTATACCTATGACAAGCTGGTCGGCGGCTTGCTCGACGCATCACGCCTTTGCCGTGACGAGGCTGCGCTGCCCACACTGGCGCACGCGACCGAGGCGGCGGCGCCTTACCTGCCGCGGCACGCCATGCCGCGCAACGAACATAAACATGTCGATGAATTCAGCCAGTATTCCTGGGATGAAAGTTACACACTGCCTGAAAATCAGTTCCTAGCCTGGCGCATGACCGGTGGCGCCCGCCACCTCGACATAGGCCGCAGGCTGCTCTATGACGAATTCTTCACCGCGCTGGCCCGCGGCGATAACGTTCTACCTGGCAAGCACGCCTACAGTCATGTCAATGCACTGAGCTCGGCGGCGCAGGCCTATGTTGCGCTGGGCAATCCGATGTATCTCGAGGCCGCGCGGCAGGGGTTCGAGATGATCTCTGCACAGAGTTTTGCCACCGGCGGCTGGGGGCCTGATGAGCATTTCATCGTGCCGGGAAGCGGCGGTCTCGGCAGGAGTCTCGAGCTTCAACGCAATAGTTTTGAGACGCCCTGTGGTGCCTATGCGCACTTCAAGCTGACGCGTTACCTGCTGAGGCTGACGCGCGACTCGCGCTACGGCGACAGCATGGAACGTGTCATGTACAACACGGTGCTCGGCGCGCTACCTATCCAGCCGGACGGTCACGCGTTCTACTATTCCGATTATTCGCCTGAAGCGCGCAAGGGCTTCCATCCCAACAGATGGCCCTGCTGTTCCGGCACGCTGCCAATGCTCGCGGCCGATTATGGTATCAGCGCCTGTTTCACCGACGAGCAAGGGCTCTACGTGAACCTCTACACGCCTGCGGTGGTGCAGTGGGCGCAAGGCGGTGCAGCCTGCACGCTATCGATCGAGACGGACTACCCCTATGAGGATCTCGTGCGCTTTACACTGCGGTTGCCGACCCCACAGACCTTCACGCTCAATCTACGGGTTCCCGCCTGGTCTGATGGCGCTCGCGTGCGTATCAACGGCTTGAATGACTCCACGGTTCTCGAGCCCGGGCGTTTCGCGGCCGTGCGCCGCGAATGGCGGTCGGCAGACAGGATCGAGCTGCTGCTACCGCTCAGGCGCAGGCTCGAAAGCGTCGATGCCCTGCACCCGGATATCGTCGCCCTGCATCACGGTCCGCTGGTGCTGATGCGCAGCATCGATGCCGATGGGACCCCGCTCATCACACGCGCGAATCTGCTCGCGGCGCGACGCGACCCGGAAGGCGGGCACGAATGGGTTGCCGACTCGGTATCGGGACCCGTCAAACTCAAAGGCTTTCTCGATATGGGAGCCGATACGTACAGCGCTTACCAGCGGGTCCTGGCCTCCTGACCGCTCGGGTCCACGCGATCTGCCTCGCCTGGGCCACACTGATCGCGTCAGCCGGCCCGTCGCAGACAGCCGCAGCAGACACACCCGGTACGCTCGAGGGACTTCTCGGCAATGCCGATAACGCGATCGCTGTCGAGGCGGGCGTCGATGCGCCGCGACTGAAGTGGTTGAGGCAGCGTGGCGCGACCCCGTGGCACAATCTGCGCAAGGAAGCGCTGCCCACTCAGGTTTTCGTCCAGGGCGTTGCGCAACCTCTGGTGTGGCGTCTCGAGCGCGCGGCCACGCGCTTCGCAGCGGCCAACATTGATCTTGTGTACGTCGACAATGCACAGCACCTTGAGCTGACGTGGCGCTGGCAGGCACGCGCCAGGCATGGTCCGCTCGAACATACCGTCCTGATCCAAAACTTGAGCGACCGAGCGGTCAGCCTGCAGATCGAACCCAGTTTGCGCTTCGATTGGCGGATTCCACCCGACGCCGCGTTGGAGCGATTCTGGGTGGAGAAAGGCGCCGACACGCCGTCGGCCGAAGGCGTACATCGCGACGCTTTTCTGGACGGCGACAGTTGGGTTGGGCGCTCCAGCACCTATGCCCGGCCGATCCCGGGTGAGCCGCGCGAGATGATTCCGTTTCTGCTCGTCGGACATCCTGGCGACACAGGATCGGGCTGGTATGTCGGCATCGAGTCGAGCGCACGCACGCGCATCAGCTTGTCCCGCGCCGGCGCATCGCTGCACGGCGAGGCCGGTCTCGATGCCGGCACGGCATCCGCAGCGATGCCACTGCTGCCGCACGCTAGCTTCGAAACTCCCACGATTTTCCTGGGTGCGTTTACAGGCGGCCCTGATGATGCGGGGAATGCGCTCAAGCGTTGGGTGCGGGCCGTCCTCAATAATCCACGCACGCTGCGCGACCCCCACTATCCCCTGCTGGTCGGCAACAGCTGGGGCAGCAAAACGGCGGTCGATGAGCCCCTCGTTCGGCGCATGATCGCGGACTCATCGCAGCTCGGTCTGGAAATGTTCCATCTGGACGCCGGTTGGTTTCGCGACGTGGGCGATTGGCAGGCTGATGCGAAAAAGTTTCCGCATGGGATTGCAAGCCTTGCCGACTTCGCGCACCGGCACGGCCTCAAATTCGGCTTATGGATGGCGTGGGCTGAAGCAGGTACTTCAACGCAAGCCGGCGCCCTCAATGTCCATAACTCCCCTGCACGAGATTGGCTCATAGCCGATCCGCCCGCGGGCTGGCAGCATGATGAACCATACAAGGGCATTACCCTTGATCTCGGCGTCCCGGCTGCGCAATTCTGGGCGGCCCGCGAACTCGACCGCGTGGTGCGCGCCTACCATCTGGACATGCTGGAGCATGACGGCTACCTGGTCGCTCAGGGAACCACTCATGCCGATCATCCGGCTGCCGCCCCTGACGCGGCGACGCTGCATGTCTACACCGACTCGGGTTTCCTCTGGGCCGACGGCTCGAACAGCACAGACGTCAGCCACCGCGCCACCCGCGCTTACTACGCGCTGCACCAGCAGCTGCGCGCACGCCACCCTGCACTATTGCTCGAAGTCTGCAACGACGGCGGGCGCATGGTCGATTTCGGCAGCGCGGCGCATGGCGATTACTTCTCCATCACCGACACCTACGATCCCCTGTCCAACCGGCGCGCATTCTACGACGCGAGCTACCTGCTCCCGCCCGCCATGCTGGAAAGCTACGTGGAGTCTTGGCCCACTCCGCTGATCGAAAACTTTCGTTACCAGTTGCGCAGCGGCATGCTCGGTTGGTTCTCGCTGCTGCTGGATTCGCGCGAATGGAGCAGCGCTCAGCGCGCGGCCGCGCGCCGCGAATTTTCCCTCTACAAAGCCGCGCTGCGGCCGCTCATCCGAGAAGCCGATCTCTATCACGTGGCAGCGCGTCCGGACGGCATTCACTGGGACGGTGCCGAATACTATTCGCCGCAGCGAGGTCGCGGTGTCCTCTACGCCTTTCGCGGCACGGTAACCGATGAGCCGGCGCATCGTTATCGCCTGCTCGGCCTTGAACCGCGGCAGCGCTACCGGCTGACGTTTCACGATCGCCGCGATGCTGCCCAAGTCCTGACCGGCCGCTTCCTGACGGAAACCGGGGTCCTGGTGACCCTCCCCGTGCCGCTGTCGTCGGAACTGGTCTTCATCGAAGACGTGCGCATCGCGGCGCGCGGTGTAGCAAATTAACATCACCTGTTGATATTCCCACTAAATAGACTTAGATTCTGCGCGGGGGAAAGTACCTGATCCACGGGATCTGGGTCGATGCGCCAAGGAACGAAGTATTCCGGGCCGCGCTAAGCGGCGTGCGCATTGCTTGAACACGTACCAAAGCTTGCTTTTTAGGAGGCGGGCGCTTTTTTAGCTGGCTTATAACCGTATTTGATTTTTAACGTCGTGACTCGACTTCGGCAGTGCGATAGCGCACGGACGGGTCCTGGTCGAGCACGGCTTAATTTCGAAAATACATAACTGTGGCTTCCGCAACATGATTGGCTGTAGGGGAAAACATCGATGAAACTAAAAAACAACAACGGATCTCGCACCAAGGCGCCTGTAACTCCGACGCAAGCGACGCCTGCACTCACGCCGCTTGCCGAGACGATGCGCAGGCCTTGGCGCGCAAGCGCGGGGCTGAATGCGTTGGCGCTTGCAGTGGGTGCGGTGCTGTACTGCGGTAGCGGCTTGCCGGCGTCCGCCGAGGACGCGCCCAACGCGGATCCCGCTACATCAACGGGCAATGACTTGCAGGAAATCGTCGTCACGGCCTCGGCCCAAGGCATCAAGAAACTCGACGCGAGCTTCAACATCGTCTCGGTTACCCTCGACGAAATCAAGAATTCGAATCCCACGAGCGTGGCCGACATTTTCAAGCTTTCCCCCGGTGTTTGGCCGGAATCGTCCGGCGGTCAGACGGGTGTCAACATCGACGTCGCCGGCTTCCCCAACGGTGGCGGCGACTCCCCCTATTTCACCACCATGATCAATGGCTCGCCGCTTTATGGTTCAGCGGATCTGTCGTTCATGGATTCGAGTTCGCTGCTGCGCTTCGACGACACCGTCGAGCGTGTCGAGATCGTACAGGGCGGACCGAGCGCAATTTTCGCCTCCGGCCAGGCCGGCGCCACCGCGAACTTCATCTTGAAGACCGGCTCGGACAAAACGACCGGCTCGGTCGGATTCACGTATGGATCTGAGGGCTCGGAGCGGGTCGACGCCTTCATCAGCGGCAAGATCATCGACGGTTGGTATGGCAGCATCGGCGGCTTTTAC
>CAZZZU010000039.1:0-36199 GCA_964658805.1 uncultured Steroidobacteraceae bacterium | reverse complement strand
CCCTTCTGAAAGGTCCACGCCGACCGGAGAGTAGCCGCGCCGCGCCAGCAGGCGTTTTCCCATCGTGCGAAGCTGAACGGACTTGCTGCTGTGGGCGAATACAAGCCAGCGATGGAATCAGCTGCGGTCTGATTCGCAGTCTGATGGCGCGCGGCGCTCTGCGCCCGCGTCGCCGACCCTGCTGAGTAAAAATTGAATACCTCCGCACCTATTGTCGATATCCGTGACGTTGCCTACTCGATTGGCGGTCGATCGATCTTCTCGGGCCTGAATCTGCAGATACCGCGTGGCAAGGTTTCGGCCATCATGGGGCCGAGCGGCACCGGCAAGACCACGTTGTTGCGCCTGATCACAGGGCAGGTCTTTGCGGAGTCCGGCACGGTGGAGGTCGGCGGCGAGAATCTGCGCAATCTGCGGCGGGTCGGCTTGTATGCCTTGCGCCGGCGCATGGGCATGCTGTTTCAGAACGGCGCACTGCTCACTGACATCAATGTGTTCGAGAACGTCGCCTATCCGCTGCGCGAACATACGGATCTGCCCGAGCGTTTGATCCGCCAGCTCGTGCTTCTTAAGTTGCAGGCAGTCGGTCTGCGCGGGGCGGCGGAATTGATGCCGTCAGAGCTTTCCGGCGGTATGAATCGTCGCGTCGCGTTGGCTCGGGCCATCGTCATGGATCCGGATCTTTTGATCTACGACGAGCCGTTCGTCGGTCTCGATCCCATTTCGCTCGGCATGATTCTGCGGCTGGTGCGCAAATTGAATGATGTCCTGGGCATTACCAGCATCGTCGTATCCCATGACGTCAAGGAAATCACGGCGCTGGCTGATCGCATTTTTCTTCTATCGGGCGGCGAAGTGGTGGCGACCGGTACACCGCGGGAGCTGTGCGTCAACCCCACCGAGATCGTCAAACAATTCATGGGCGGACTAGCGGATGGTCCCGTGCCGTTTCACTATCCGGCACCCGACTATTTTGGCGAGCTGCTGTCTCGCGACGGAGATTTCTGAGGGTGCTGCGGGAGATCTGGCAGAGTTTTGCGAGGTCGCTGACCAATCTTGGCGCAGTGGTTCGTTTCCTGTTTCGTATCCTGGTTCACACGCCGCGCGCGCTGGTGCGTTTCGATCTGATCTCGGCACAGATCTATAACGCAGGGCTTATGTCCCTGGTTATCATCATGCTTTCCGGATTGTTCGTCGGCATGGTCCTGGGACTGCAGGGATACCAGTTGTTGCAACGCTTCGGATCGGAAGAAGCGCTTGGCACCGCAGCGGCGATTGGCCTGGTCAAGGAGCTCGGTCCCGTGGTCACCGCGCTGCTGTTTGCGGGGCGCGCCGGCACCGCACTCGCCTCGGAACTGGGGTTGATGCGCGCCACCGATCAATTGTCGGCCATGGAGATGATGGCGGTCGATCCGTTGGCACGGGTCGTTGCACCGCGCTTTCTGGGCGGCATCATCGCCATGCCCTTGCTTGCGGCGATCTTCAGCATGGTAGGCATCTATGGCGCACAGCTGATCGGCGTTCAGGTCATGGGCGTGGACTCCGGCAGTTTTTGGTCGCAGATGCGCGCCGGCGTCGGCTTACGTGACATCTATGAAGGCATCGTCAAGAGCTGTTTCTTTGGCATCGCCTGCAGTTTGATCGCCGTCTATGAAGGATTCTTTGCCACGCCTACCGCGGAAGGCGTCGGGCGTGCCACGACGCGCACGGTCGTCACTTCCGCGGTGGTGGTTCTGTTTCTCGACTATCTGGTGACGGCGGCGTTCTTGTAAGGGAATCATTATGGCAAAACAACACACCTTGAATCTCGGCACTGGCGCATTCGTCGTGCTCGGATTTGCAGCACTTTTCTTCCTCACCACCCAGACCACCAGCCGTGGCATGTCCCTGTCGAGCCCGCCGCACTATGACGTCACTGCCAAATTCGACAATATCGGCGATTTGAAAGTGGGTGCGCCGGTGTCCATGGCGGGCGTCGAGGTGGGTCGCGTTACCCGCATCGAGCTCGACACCACGGAATACAAGGCCCGCGTCACGATGCGGATGAGCGATCAATACAACCACATCCCCGATGACAGCGATGCGAGCATCTATACTCAAGGGTTGCTGGGCGGAAAATTTATTGGCTTATCGGCGGGTGCGTCGGACACTTTTCTCAAGGACAAGGGTCAGATAGCAATAACGTTCCCAGCCTTCGTGCTCGAAAACCTGATTGGACAATTGGCGGCAAACTTTCTCAAAGACAAGGCCGATCCGGCCAGCTCTGAAAAGGCAAGCCGTCCGCCGGAGAAAACAAAGTGATCAGATCCGCTTCCCTTGCATTGCTGCTGTTATTTAATATCGCTGCAACCCGCGCGGCCGATACACCGGCTGCGCCCGCAAATGCCGGTCCACAGGAATTGGTGGAGACGTCCGCCAAGCGCATGCTCACCGAGCTCGACGCGAACCGCGCCACCTATGCCAAAGATTCGGCCAAGCTGGACCAGCTGGTCGCGACGGTTTTGCTGCCGGATTTCGACAGCGAGTACGCTGCCAAATTGACGCTCGGGCAGAACTGGCGTACGGCCACGCCGGAGCAGAAAAAGCGCTTCGTCGACGCCTTCTACCACTCGCTGTTGCGCAACTATGGCGCTGCGTTGGTTGATTTCACGGCGGATCGATTCAAGGTGCTGCCTTATAAGGGCGATCCGAACGAACAGATCGCCACGGTCAAAACGGAGGTGACCCGCGGCTCGGGGGAAAAGGTGCCGGTCAATTTTACCTTGCACAAAACCGAGAGCGGTTGGAAGGCGTTCGACGTGACTATCCAGGGCATCTCCTACGTAAAAAGTTTCCGGACCGATTTCGGCTCGGAGATTCAACAGAAAGGCCTGGACTCGGTCATCACCCGTCTCGAGACTGAGGGCAAGGCAGGCCCCGGCGCAGCGCCGGCCAAACCGTGAGCGGTGCGTTGACGACCGCGACGTTTCAGACCCTGGAGGTCGGTCGCTCCGCGGTGGTAGGGACCTTGAATTTCTCGTCGGTCAGCGCGTTGCTTGGAATAGGCACCAAAGCCATCGACGCGGGCGCGGCAGCGATCATCGATTTGCGGGGAATCACGGAAAGCGACAGTTCCGGTCTCGCGCTGTTGGTCGAGTGGCTGAGCGTGGCGCGCAATGCAAAGCGCACGCTGCGCTACGAAAACATGCCGCAGCAGATCAGGCAGCTTGCACGACTGAGCGACGTGGAAGACTTGCTGGATGCCAAGCCCGAGCATCCTGACGTGAAGGCTGCGTAACCGCCCTCGGTCAGCGTCCACGGTGCAGCGAGCGCACCGTTATCAGGTTGTGGTCATCATTCTGAGGCGACCCGGTTACTGGCGTTGAGAAAGCCGCGGTGCTCCCGCACGTGCGGCGCAGTCGCTGTAAGCGCGGCAAAGCCGGTTCAGGGCGTCGGTGGAGGTGGGGTGGTAGGAGGCGTCGTCGGCGCAGGCTCACCGCGCGGGACTGAAGCAGGTGCCGCTGTAGGCACCTTCGGCGCGTCCGGAGCATCCGCATCCGGATCCTGGTAATCCTGATTCGAAGCGGCGCCATCGGACACGAGGTAAGCGCGGCGCTGCAGATAGGCATCGCGCACGAAGGCGTACGGGTCGTAGACCTTCGACAGGGTGTCGTCGAGCGACAGCAAGCCGGCGCGCGTATCGACGAGGTCCAAGAAGTACAGACTGTATCTGGCCCAATCGTTGGGAATGTACTTTTGCGGATTGGTAAAGATATCCGCGACCAGCGCAGGACCGTCGCGCAGATCGGACGGCCCGAGAAGCGGCAACTCCAGGAACGGTCCGGCGGGCACACCCCACCAGCCTAAGGTCTGACCAAAGTCTTCATTGTTCTTGTCGATCCCTGCGCGCGTTGCGGGATCGAAGATTCCCCCAAGCCCGAAGATCGAATTGCACAGGAAGCGGCTCAAGTCATTGCCGGCCGCACGAAACTTACCCTGCAGGACGTCGTTGACGAGCACGGTAGGCGTACGCAGGTTCGCGAAAACGTTGCTCACGCCCGTACGGACCGGCTTGGGCACAACCTTGACATAGCCCTTGGCCAACGGCTTCGCGACGGCACGATCGAGCTTGTCGTTGACGTTGTAGACGCTGCGATTCCAGCGCTCGAGCGGATCGGTCTTGACGCGCGGACTATTCGGCGGCAGCGTGACGCATGCGCTCAAGGCCCCCAGCGCCGCCATTATCATTACGGCACGCGCCACTCGGACACTGGGCATACGAAACCTCTTCCTGACTTTTGCGTTCAACAGACAGGCAGTATAGCGAGAACGAGGCCTTCAGCGGCCGCTGCCGCGTCCGTCATCGGCCACTTGCTGCGTTTTCTTGTCCTTGGGCATTGCGTCATGAACTTGCTGTAGACGCGCGCTGAAGCGCGCCCGTTGGATCGGATCGAGCCCCGGCAACTCCAGGGCGAGCTGCAGCTGGCCCGCCGCGCTCTTCAGATCGCCGCTCATGAGATAGAACTCGGCCATGTAGGAATATGAATCGGCGCGTGCACCGGCATCGTTGGCGGCCTTCGCGATCAGACGGGTCTGATCCGGCGTTGGCTCGACATTATTGAACAGGTCGAGCAGCACCGAATGGGCGAGCTTATTGTCGCCTGCGCGCATCAACGTCTGCGCATAGCGAATCGTGATCGGGACATTGCGCGGGAACAGGTCCATCGCCTGCGAAAGGATGTCCCGCGACTCTTTGAACTGAAGGTTGGCGAGGTAGGCCTGTCCGAGCGCGCTGTAGAATTGCACGACGCGCGGATATTCGTGCACGAGACTCTTCAGTTCCGGGATCGCCGCCGCAGGATTCTTGACCGCGATTTCCGAGATGGCGCTGCCGTAGCGCTCCTCCATCGTGCGGCCGCCGCCATTCTTGACGAGATTGGCGTAGTACCGATGCGTCTCCGCCGGTACCCCGGCCAGTACTCGCAGCCGTTCACGGGTCAGCACGTAGTCGAGCGAATCGGTGTGACGGATCCGGCCGATCTGCTCGGCACGGTCGCGCGCCTCGGCAACGCGGTCGGAGAATATGGGATGATCGATGAGAAATTGAACAGCGTTGATACGTTCCGGGTTCGGACCCTGGCGCGACATGTAATCGAAAAACGCCGCCATGCCGAGCGGATCGTAGCCCGCGGTCGCCATCGTCGATATGCCGATGCGGTCGGCCTCGAACTCGCTCGAGCGCGAGTAGTTGATCTGATGTTGGATCGCGGCACTCTGGCCCGCCAGGATGGCGCCCTCGATGGCGCTGGGATTACCACGGCCGGCCGTCGCGCCGAGCAACACCGCAGCCAGCATGGCGGCCGTGGTCAACAGCCCGTTATGGGACTGATCGATGAGCTGGCGCACCAGATGGCGCTGCGTGACGTGTGCCGTTTCGTGGGCAAGCACACCCGCCAGCTCGTTTTCGTTGCGAGTCGCAACGATCAGGCCGCTGTTGATCGCGACGAAACCGCCCGGTATGGCATAGGCGTTCACGACCGGATCCCGAACGATAAAATAGTAAAATTTGTGCTGACCGTCTTCCGCCTCGCTCGACAGGCTGTGCCCGACTTGCTGGGCGTATTCGCTCACTTCCGGATCGTCCATGATCGTGCCGGTGTCGCGTATCTGTTTGACGTAGGAAAGTCCCGCCAGATACTCATCCTCAATCGAAACGGCGGCATTGGCAGGGCTGCCCAGGTCCGGCAAGTCGGAACGGCTGCTGCCCTGCGCCTGGTCTACCCCCGCTGCCCAGCCGACGCCGACGCTCGCGCTCACGGCAGCAGCGACCAGCAGGGCCGACAGCGATTTCACCAACTGCATCTTGTCTCCACGGCGGATTGGAGTCTCGCTACGATCTCAAAGTTCGCTCAAAAGCGTCGTGAAATCAAAGTACTTCGGAAGCGTGATCGGCCAGACGGGAACGCTCGCCGCGCATCAGCGTAATGTGCCCCGAGAACGCCCAGCCGTAGAAGCGATTCACGACGTACGTGAGGCCGGACGTAGTTTCCGTCAAATAGGGGGTGTCAATCTGTGCGATGTTGCCCAGACATACCATTTTGGTACCCGGGCCGGCGCGCGTCACCAGCGCCTTCATCTGTTTCGGCGTGAGGTTCTGGGCTTCGTCGATGATGATGAAACGATTCAAGAAAGTCCGGCCGCGCATGAAATTGAGCGAACGAATCTTGATGCGGTGACGCAAAAGGTCGTTGGTGGCGCCGCGTCCCCACGTACCACCCGGCTGCCCCTGTGTCAGGACCTCCAGGTTGTCCATCAGGGCACCCATCCAGGGCTCCATCTTTTCCTCTTCGGTGCCGGGCAGAAAGCCAATGTCCTCACCCAGCGGTATGGTCACGCGCGTCATGATGATTTCGCTGAAGCGGTTGTGATCGAGGGTCTGCGCGAGGCCTGCAGCGAGGGTGAGAAGCGTCTTCCCCGTGCCGGCAGGACCCAATATCGTGACGAAGTCGATGTCCGGATCCATCAGCAGGTTGAGCGCAAAATTCTGTTCACGGTTACGCGCTCTGACGCCCCATACGTTATTGCGGTCGTGGCGGTAGTCCGTAATAAGGGTCAGCACGGCGCTATCGCCCTCGAGCTTGCGGACCATTGCTTCGACGCCGTTGTCGCCGGGATCGTAAACGAACTGGTTCGTTTGCCAACCGTTCACCAGCGGCCCGCGCACGCGGTAGTAGGTGCGCGATTTGTCCTGCCAGGACTCCATTCCCTTGCCGTGCTTGTCCCAAAAATTCGCCGGCAGCGCTTGTGCGCCCTTGGCGAGCAGGTCGGCGTCTTCAATGGTCTTGTCGCTCGAGTAATCTTCGGCATGCACGCCGAGGATGGCTGCCTTGATGCGCAGGTTGATGTCCTTGGACACGAGCGTCACCCGCGCTTCGGGATACTTCTGTTGCAGCGCCAGCGTGTTTGCGAGAATGGCGTTGTCCGCACTGTGCCCAGGAAGGCTCTCGGGTAGCACCGACTGGAGCAGTTGCGTCTGGAAGAAGAGGCGTCCGCCCGGGGCACGCTTGCCGTGATTGACCGGGACTGACGTCGAGGGCAACGGCAGGCCGCGATCGATCTCCTCCTTGACCGCGCCTTGCATCAACTCGTCGAGAAAGCGACTGACCTGGCGCACGTTGCGCGCCGCTTCTGACAGGCCCTTTTTGCCTGCGTCCAATTCCTCGAGCACGGTCATTGGAATGTAGATGTCGTGTTCTTCGAAGCGGAAGATCGACGTCGGATCGTGCATCAACACATTCGTGTCGAGGACGAAGATACGGCGTACTTTCTTGACGCGATTCTTGGTGGCTGCGGACCGTGCCGGCCGCACGCTCGACGTCACAGCGCCTGCACCGCCGCCAGTACCGCTGCGGCGTGACCGTTGACTTTTACCTTGCGCCACTCGTTACGCAGTACGCCGCTCGCGTCGATCAGGAAAGTCGAACGTTCCACGCCCATATATTTCTTGCCGTACATGGATTTTTCCTGAATCACATCGTAGAGCTTGCACACCGTCTGGTCAGGATCACTCAAGAGTTCGAAAGGAAAGGCCATTTTTTCCTTGAATTTTGCATGCGAGGGCACGGTGTCGGGCGAGATTCCAAGCAAGATTGCCCTGGCTTTTTTGAACTGCGGGTACGCCGCAGCGAAATCCACCCCTTCCTGGGTGCAGCCGGGCGTGTTGTCGCGCGGGTAGAAGTAAAGCACCACGGCCTTGCCCGCCGCGCTGTCGAACGACCAGGTGCCCGCGGTTCCCTCGAGTTTGAATTTTGCCGCTTTTTTGCCGACGCTGATGCCCGCCATCGGCTAATTCTTCACTGGTTCGAAGATGGCATCCAGATTCATGTGATCGCAAAAGTCCATGAATTCCTCGCGTAGTACGCCGATATGCAGTCGGCTCGGGACGTTGACGATCATCTGCACCGAAAACATCGGCGCGCCAGTGTGCGCGGCTGCATACGCGCGGGTGGACAGTTCGGCAATATCGACACTGCGCTGGGAGAAAAATCCCGCCAGGCCCGCGACGATGCCGGTCTGATCCAGGCATACCACGTCGATCGAGTAGGGCAGCATATCGCTGCGTATCGAGCGCTCTTCGGTGCGCCGCAACTGGATGTCCATGCCGGTCGCATCGGCGAGCTTTTTGAATTCGCCCTCGAGCTTGGCGAGCGTATGCCAGTTGCCGTTGACGAGCAGCAGCATGGCAAATTCATTCCCAAGCGAGGTCATGCGGCTTTCGCTGATGCTACCGCCGCAATCGGCGATGGCTTTGGCCAGTTCGTGGACCATGCCGACGCGGTCACCGCCCACCGCGGAAATCACGATATGTTGTTTCATCGACGCAAATTCTACCGGATGGGCGCTTGCCAGGGTGCGGTTCGACACTTAAGGTAGCGATATGTTTTCGGGAAGCATGGTAGCCATCGTCACGCCCTTCAGCGCTGACGGCAAGATCGACTGGACAGCGTGGGATCGATTGCTCGATTTTCACATGCACGAGGGCAGTGATGGTGTGGTCGTCGCCGGCACGACCGGTGAGTCACCCGCGCTTAGCGACGATGAAATAGCCGAACTCACCCGCCGCGCGGTAGAGCGTTGCAAGCACAAGCTGCAGGTGATCGTCGGCGCGGGGACGAATTCGACCGACACGACGGTGGAGCGAACGCGGTCTTTGTCGCGTCTCGGGGTCGATGGCGTCATGTTGGTGACGCCGTACTACAACAAGCCGCCACAGGAAGGCCTGGTGCAGCATTTCAGTGCCGCTGCCGATGCGTGCAGCGTCCCTGTCATTCTCTACAACGTGCCAAGTCGCACCGCGGTCGATATGACGTCTGGCACGGTCGCCCGGCTGTCGCAGCATCCTAAGATTGTGGCCGTCAAAGAAGCGACCGGCTCGGTGCTGCGTACCCGCGAGATACTGGCCTCGAGCGTCGCGGGTTTCATCGTGTTGTCCGGGGACGACGCGAGCGCGGTCGACGTGATGGCAGCCGGGGCCCGCGGCGTGATTTCGGTCAGCGCCAATGTTGCGCCACGGCGCATGCACGAGGTGTGCATGGCTGCAATTGGTGGCGATCTGGCGCGGGCACGGACCATCGACGCGTCGCTGCAGGCTTTACATAAAGACTTGTTCGTCGAGGCCAGCCCGATCCCCGTCAAGTGGGCAGTGGCCCGTATGGGACTCGTTGGGAACGCTTTGCGTCTTCCGCTGGTCGAACTTTCCATCGCACACCGGGAAACGGTGCTGCGGGCGATGCGCGCCGCCGGCGTGACCCTCGAGGATCAAGCAGCATGAATTGGAGTCGGACGATACTGGTGGCCGGAGCGGCCACGTTGATGAGCGGCTGTCACTTTTTTTCGAAATTGACACCCGATTGCCATACCCCGCAGGAATACGAGCGCGCCCGCCAGATGGCGCCACTGAAGGTCCCGGAGGGCCTGGACGCGCCGAACACGCAGGGCGCGCTGGTGGTGCCTGTCGTTGAGGTCGCGCCGCCGGCGCCGGGTCCGCGCGATCAATGCCTGGACGTGCCGCCACGCTACGTGCCGAGCGCGCCCAACAAGGCGGGAACTCCCAGCAACACCGGTTGATTTGCTCGCCACGGCGCGGTCCGGTACCCTTGCGGCCGCGTGGAGAGGTGGCCGAGTGGTCGAAGGCGCTCGCCTGGAAAGTGAGTAACATCCCAAAAGGTGTTCGAGGGTTCGAATCCCTCCCTCTCCGCCAGAAAGCTCATGGGTCCATGGTGGCTCGCGTTTGCATCTTCGCGACGACTGGCTGCGAACCCCGTCAGGCCCGGAAGGGAGCAGCGGTAGCGGATACAGTCGGGTGCCGAAGTCCTGCTGGCGCGGGCCGCCTCCATTAGAATGGCTGCATGAGTTACGTCGTCCTGGCGCGCAAATGGCGCCCCAAGCGCTTTTCGGAGATGGTGGGGCAGGAGCATGTGCTGCGCGCCTTGGCCAATGCGCTCGACAGCGGGCGCGTGCATCACGCCTTTCTCTTCACCGGCACCCGCGGTGTGGGCAAAACCACGGTTGCCCGAATCCTCGCGAAATCCTTGAACTGCGAAACTGCAGGCGTGAGTTCGCAGCCGTGCGGCGTATGCGCCGCGTGCCGAGAAATCGACGAGGGTCGTTTCGTCGACCTCATCGAAGTCGATGCCGCGTCGCGCACCAAGGTAGACGACACCCGCGAGCTGCTCGACAACGTGCAGTACGCGCCGACGCGCGGTCGTTACAAGGTCTACCTGATCGACGAAGTGCACATGTTGTCGAACCACTCTTTCAATGCGTTGTTGAAAACGCTGGAAGAACCGCCGCCGCATGTGAAGTTCCTGCTTGCAACCACTGACCCGCAAAAACTGCCTGTGACGGTGCTGAGCCGTTGTTTGCAATTCAGCTTGAAGCGCCTGCCGGCCACGTTGATCACAGAGCGCATGAAGTTCATCGCAACCGCGGAGCCGCTTGCCTACGAGCCGGCTGCGCTCGCACTGCTCGCGCGTGCAGCCGAGGGCAGCATGCGCGACGCGTTGAGTCTCATGGATCAACTGATCGCGTTTGGCGGCGGCAGTCTCACGGAGCGGGACGCTCGCGCCATGCTCGGCACCATCGACCGCGGTCATGTCGAACGGCTGGTCGGGGCACTGGCGCGCGGCGAGGGCGCGGCGCTGCTCGCAGAGGTGGCGCAAATGGATCGGGATGCGCCGGATTACGATCGCGCGCTGGTCGATCTGGCGACGCTGTTGCAACGGATTGCCATCGTGCAGATCGTGCCCGACGCCGCTGCCGCCGACGAGGAATTCGAAGCCGATACGCTGCGTTCGCTGGCCGGCGTCGTGGCACCCGAAGATGGGCAGCTTTATTATCAGATCGCGGTGAATGCGCGCCGCGATCTGAATTTCGCGCCTGATCCGCGGCTCGGTTTTGAAATGTGCCTGTTGCGAATGCTGGCGTTCCGCCCGGATGCCGCTGGCCAGACGCCGTTGCCCACAGGACCGGTCCCGGGTGTCGCGGCGCCTGTTGCGCCGTCGCGCCTGCGGGAGCGGGCGACGGCTGCGGCGCCGGTGACAGCGCCTGCCCCGGTGCCGCGTGCCACTCCGCCGGCTGCGACGCCCCCGGTCGCAGTGGCAATGGCGGATGAGGCGCGCTCGGCGCCTCTGCAGATCGACGCTGCCAATTGGATGCAGGTGGTGGCAGCGGCCGATTTGAGCGGCATGGCGAAACAATTGGCGATGAACTGCGTGCCTGCCGGATTGATCGGCGATGCATTAACCTTGCAAGTCGATCCGGCAACCGCACATAGCAGAACCAAGCAGATCGACGACAAACTGGCACAAGGTCTGTCCCGATATCTGGGTCGGGAAATCCGCATCAATTTTGACGCTTCACAGGCGGCCGTCAATACGCCGGTGCGGCAGCAGTTCGTGGTCGATGAAGACCGGGCTAGCCGTGCCGTCGCGGCCTTCGACGCCGACCCTGCGGTGCGGGGACTGCGCGAACGCTTTGGTGCAGATGTCGACCTGACCTCGGTTAAACCTACCAACTGAATTCGAGGAGAAGCCCATGATGAAAGGTGGAATCGGCAATCTGATGCGGCAAGCGCAGCAGGTGCAGGAAAACATGCAAAAGGCGCAGGCCGAACTGGAAGCGCTGGAGGTCGTCGGCGAATCCGGTGCGGGGATGGTCAAGGTGACCATGAATGGCCGCCATGAGGCGAAAAAAATCTGGATCGAGCCGAAGCTCCTCGGTGAAGACAAGGAGATGCTCGAGGACCTGATCACCGCAGCCATCAATGATGCAGGGAAAAAAATCAGCACGCGCACGCAGGAGAAATACGCCGGCATGATGTCCGGCATGAATCTGCCGCCGGGCATGAAGCTGCCATTTTAAGAGATGACGTGAAATACACGCCAACGCTCGCACGCCTGATTGATTCGCTGCGCTGTCTCCCCGGCGTAGGGCCGAAGTCAGCGCAGCGGATGGCTTTCTATCTGTTGGAACGCGACCGCGACGGCGGCCGTGTGCTGAGCAGCGCGTTGGCCGACGCCTTGAACAATGTCGGGCACTGCAAGCGTTGTCGCATGCTGACGGAAAGCGACTTATGCGCCATCTGTGCCGCAACCCAGCGGGAGGTCGGACAGCTTTGCGTCGTAGAGTCACCGGCAGACGTCGTGGCCATCGAGCAATCGGGCGGCTTTCGCGGGCGATATTTTGTGCTCATGGGGCATTTGTCGCCGCTTGACGGCGTCGGGCCGGCCGAGTTGGGCCTCGACGAGTTCGAACGACGGCTGGACGAAGGTGAGGTACGCGAGGTGATTCTGGCGACCAACCCCACGGCGGAAGGCGAGGCCACTGCGCACTATCTGGGCGAGTTGGCCCTGCGCCGCGGCCTCAGGGCATCGCGCATCGCGCACGGCGTGCCGGTGGGCGGTGAACTCGAGTACGTCGACGGCGGCACGCTCGCGCACGCCATGGCCGGCCGAACCGCAGTGACCTGAAGCCTCGCCAATCAGGCGAAGTTTTCGTAGAGCCGCAGCAAGCGCCGGTAACTTTCATAGCGTCGAGGCGAGATACCGCCCCCGGTCACGGCGGTACGTACCGCGCAACCCGGTTCTTCCAGGTGTCGGCAGTCGTTGAAGCGGCACGCAGCGCCGTGCGCCAGCACCTCGGCGAAGCCGTGTTCAGCCGCGCGTGTCAGCGCCGCCGGCGGTGCGAAATCCCTGACGCCCGGCGCATCGATGATCGCTGCACCGCCGTTCAGGCGATACCAACGCGCCGTCGTGGTGGTGTGCTTGCCCTCGGCATCACGGGTAAGTTCGGCGGTCTGGGCCGCTGCGTCGGGGACCAGCGCATTCACCAGCGATGACTTACCCACGCCAGATTGCCCGACGAGCATCGACACGTGATCGGTTGCTTTGGCATGCAGCGTGTCGAGACCGCGCGAAAAGCGCGCGGCCACCTCCAGGCAGGGCAAACGCAAGCGGCGATACTCAGCAATCTCATCGCGCAGTGCATTGCTGTCCAGGTCTGACTTGTTGATGATGAGCAGCGCCTCGACTTCTTTGAGCAGCGCCGCCGCCCAGTAGCGATCGACCATGTACCAATCCGGCGTGGGTTCGACCGCGACAACGATGATCAGACGATCGACGTTAGCGGCCACGGGTTCGGCGCGGCCGCGTGAGTCGATGCGCTCGATCAGATTGCGGCGCGGCCCGATGGACTCGATGGAGGGGCCGTCCGCCGAACGCGGAATATCCCATCTCACCTCATCGCCGCATACGACGCGCAGCTTGCGACCACGCAGTCCGCAGCGAATCATTTCCGCGCCCGATTGCACCAATGCGCCGCGTCCGTAACTCGCGAGCACGGTGCCGGTGCCGCCTGTTACCATGCCGATTTACGCACTCGAGCGAGCATGAAGTCCCCGGAAAATCTGATTTGGATCGATCTCGAGATGACGGGCCTCAGGCCTGAATCCGACCTGATCATCGAAATTGCAACGATCGTAACCGACAAGCATTTGCAGGTGCTCGCCGAGGGGCCGGTGTTCGCCATACATCAGTCAGCAGCGACCATGGAGGCGATGGATGAGTGGAATCGCAACCAGCATGGTCGTTCAGGCCTGACCGCACGCGTGCTCGAAAGCAATGTCGATGCGGCGGGGGCGGAGGAGGCCACGGTGCAGTTCCTGCAGACCTGGGCCGAACCGAAGCGCTCGCCCATGTGTGGCAACAGCATTTGCCAGGATCGCCGTTTTCTGGCGCGCTACATGCCGGCGCTGGAACGTTTCTTTCACTACCGCAATCTGGACGTGAGCACGCTCAAAGAGCTCGCGCAGCGTTGGGCACCCAAGGTCGCAGAATCATTCCGCAAGAACTCTGCACATCTGGCGCTTGACGACGTGCGTGAGTCGATCCGCGAGTTGCAGTTCTATCGTGAGCGACTGTTGCGGCCCTTTTGACGCAGCCTCACTTGGGCGTGCGTCCCGCGAGGGACATCCAGGTCTCGACCACGGTATCGGGGTTGAGTGACATGCTCTCAATGCCCTGTTCCATGAGCCACTGCGCCAGTTCAGGATGATCGGATGGGCCTTGGCCGCAAATACCCACGTACTTGTTCTGCTTGCGGCATGCAGTGATGGCGAGCGCCATGAGAAATTTCACCGCCTCATCCCGCTCGTCGAATGACTTGGCCACAACGCTCGAGTCGCGGTCCAACCCCAGGGCGAGTTGCGTCATGTCGTTCGAGCCGATGGACATGCCGTCGAAGTATTCCAGATACTTATCCGCCAGCACGGCGTTGGTCGGCAACTCGCACATCATGATGTGTTTCAGGCCGTTTTCGCCGCGCTTCAAGCCGTTCAAGGTCAGCAACTCGGTGACCGCCTTGGCTTCGCTCAACGTGCGCACGAACGGCACCATCACCTGAACATTCGTCAGTCCCATCTCCTCGCGGACGCGCTTCAAGGCGCGACACTCGAGTTCGAAGCACGGCCTGAAAACCTTGTCGATGTAGCGTGACGCGCCGCGAAATCCGAGCATCGGATTCTCCTCATGCGGCTCGTAGGCCTTGCCGCCGATGAGATTCGCATATTCATTCGATTTGAAATCGGAGAGCCGCACGATGACCATTTCAGGAGCGAAGGCCGCAGCGATTTGTGCAATGCCTTCCGACAACTTGTCGACGTAGAAGTCGACGGGGGTGGCGTAACCGGCCATCTGCTTGGTGATGGTGTCTTTTATCTCGGCGCTCTGCTTGTCGAATTCGAGCAGGGCACGCGGATGAACACCGATCATGCGGTTGATGATGAATTCGAGGCGCGCCAGGCCCACGCCTTTGTTCGGAATACCCGCAAAATCGAATGCACGGTCGGGGTTGCCGACATTCATGGTGATCTTCACCGGAATGTTCGGCATCGCCTCCATCTCGATGTTGCGTTGGTCGAAATCCAGTTTGCCGTCGTACACATTGCCGGTATCGCCTTCCGCACACGACACCGTGACCGCCTGGCCTTCCTTGATGGCCGAGGTCGCAGTGCCGCAACCCACCACTGCGGGAATGCCGAGTTCGCGCGCGATGATGGCGGCATGGCAGGTCCGACCACCGCGATTCGTCACGATTGCCGACGCACGTTTCATGATGGGTTCCCAGTCCGGATCGGTCATGTCCGCGACCAGCACGTCACCCGCGCGAACGCGTGACATCTCTTTGACGTCGGATATGACGCGCGCTTCGCCGGCGCCGATGCGCTGGCCAATGCTTCGGCCGGTGATGAGAATCTTGGAACGGCTTTTGAGCGTGTAGCGCTGAATGGTGCGACCGGCGCGGCTTTGTACGGTTTCAGGACGAGCCTGCAGGATGAAGATCTTCCCGGTCGAGCCGTCCTTGCCCCATTCGATGTCCATGGGCGCACCGTAGTGCTTCTCGATGATCAGCGCCTGGCGCGCGAGTTCAGTCACGTCCGCATCGGTCAGGGAGAACTTGTTGCGTTCCGCCGCGGGCACGTCGACGGTGCGTACGCGCTCAGCGGAGCCCGGCTCGCCGTATACCATCTTGATTGCTTTGCCGCCGAGGTTTTTGCGCACGATGGCGCGCTTGCCGGCACGCAGCGCCGGCTTGTACACATAAAATTCATCCGGGTTCACCGCGCCCTGCACCACGGTCTCGCCCAGGCCATATGCGGCGGTGACAAATACCACCTCGCGAAACCCGGATTCTGTATCGAGCGTGAACATGACCCCCGCAGCTCCGAGATCGCTGCGCACCATACGCTGCACGCCCACCGACAACGCCACGGCGGCATGATCGAAGTGATTGTGCACCCGGTAGGCAATGGCGCGGTCATTGAAAAGCGATGCGTAGACCTCATGCATGCACTTGAGCAGATGTTCTTCGCCACGCACGTTCAGGAAGGTTTCCTGCTGTCCGGCAAAAGAGGCCTCCGGCAGATCCTCTGCAGTGGCGGAAGAGCGCACGGCGACGGCGAACTCTGCCGTATCGGCATCGCCCTTCAACGCTCGCCAGCTCTCCAGCACCTCCCGCTGCAGGCGCTCGGGAAAGGGGGTCTCCAACATCCAGCCGCGCAACTGCGCACCGACCTTGGCCAGCTTTTCGACATCGTCGACGTCGAGCGATGCCAGGGTTGCGCGAATCCTTTCGTCGAGTCCCTTCTGGACGAGGAAATCACGATAGGCATGCGCCGTGGTGGCGAAACCGCCGGGCACTGACACGCCGGCATCCGCGAGCCCGGAGATCATCTCGCCGAGCGAAGCGTTTTTGCCGCCGACCAATTCGACGTCCGCGTTTTTGAGCTTTTCGAACGGAATGATGTAGGGGTTCATGATGTACGCTGCTTGTCCAGGAATGTGTTAGGTGAAACACTCGGCGACGACGGCTGCCGACATCATGAGGTTTCAATTCAGTGCTTAAGCGAACCGTTTTTTTCGTATCGGATCAGACCGGCATCACCGCGGAAACCATGGGCCATAGCCTTATGACCCAGTTCGACGGCATTGAATTCAGGCAGATGACTGTGCCATTTATCTCCACTGTTGACAAGGCTATCGAGGCCGTGCGAAAGATCGATTTGGTATGCGCCCAAGAGGGCATGCGCCCCATCGTCTTCAGCACACTCGTGCGCGAAGAAATTCGCAACGTGGTTCGCGGCAGCAGCGGTTTTTTTCTGGACTTCTTCGATCCGTTTCTATCACCGCTCGAAAATGAGCTCAAGACGCAATCGACCCACATAGCGAGCAGGACGCATCGAATGGCGGACGGGCATGCTTATGCGATGCGTATCGATGCCACCAATTTTGCGCTGGCGAACGATGATGGGTCCATGATTCGCGACTACGATCGTGCAGACGTGATTCTGGTCGGCGTGTCGCGCTCCGGCAAGACGCCGACGTGTCTCTACCTCGCCATGCAGTACGGCGTTTTTGCCGCAAATTACCCGCTCACGGATGATGACCTGGAATTGCGCAAGCTGCCGCGCGCGCTCGAGGCGCACGCGCGTAAGATTTTTGGTCTGACTATTCGGGCGGATCGCCTGCAGCAGATCCGCAACGAGCGGCGACCCGACAGCCGCTATGCCTCCGCGGCGCAAGTGGCGTTCGAATTGCGTGCTGCGGAATCGCTGTTCGAGCGCCATGGTATCCCGGTGCTCGATGCCACGGAAGTTTCGATCGAAGAGATTGCCAGCAGGATCCTCGATCGCACCGGTATCGAACGGCGACTGCGGCCCTAGATTATTTTGACTGCATGATATAGTGCCGCGAATGATCGCTGATCAACTCTGTAGAACGTCCTGGCGCGCCCGGCCAGGCAGCTTCGTGAGCCTGATGACGCTCTACGAGAGCAACTTCGTGCGCTTGGGCTGGCTCGTGGGCGACCTGCGCGCGATCGATGGCGGCAAGGTATCGAGATGCGAATCAGATTGTGATCTGCATCTCACGCCGCTCGAGTTGAGTCGCTATACGAGTGTCTTTCGCCTCACCTACGAATTCGATTCGAGTGAGGAAGTGGTGCGCGACCCGGATCTGGAGGTGTGTGTCTATCACGACGCGCGGCTCGCAGAAGTGCGTAGTTTTCGCGGTTTCCGGCGTCACCCCCAGCTGGCCCGGATGCAGTCCGGACTCAAGCGTGAACTGGATCAGCGTTGGAGCCGGAACATGATGCTAAATAAGTGGTTGGAATATTGTGCCGAGCGGGGGCATCACTTCTAGCGGCACTGCCGCGAAGTCCGCGAACTGAAGACTTCAAGGCGGACCAGTGATCGACAAGTTGAGTTTCCTCAAAGGAGGGTCCGAAGCGGCGGTAACGAGCCCCGACGAAGAGCGCTTGATGCAGCTCTTTCAAAACCGGGCCGGCCTCAAAAAAGCCTATGCGGATCTCAAGGATGAATTCCATCTCCTGAC
The DNA here is from genome assembly GCA_964658805.1 of uncultured Steroidobacteraceae bacterium. Classification (GTDB taxonomy): domain Bacteria; phylum Pseudomonadota; class Gammaproteobacteria; order Steroidobacterales; family Steroidobacteraceae; genus Bog-1198. The sequence goes on along the minus strand of CAZZZU010000039.1, from coordinate 18,272 downwards.
CGACCGGCTCAAGCAGCAGGAAGGCGCCACCATTCGCGTCCAGGAGCAACTGGACGGACTCGGCGAAATGCTGGGCGATCCCAATGCCGGTTTTGGCGCATTGGTGTTCTATCAGCTGCGGGCGCTGTGGAAGACCTGTCATCAGCAGCTTTCGACCTTCGCCGCGGATCTGACGCGCCAACAGGAAGCACGCGAGCAGGCCAAGCACAAAGCCGATACTGAAGCCGACAAGTTGGCGCGCCTCGCTGAAACCGAGGAGCGCCTGCGCGCAGCTGCGGGCGAGGCGGATGCGCAACGACGCAAATATGCCAGGGAGCACGCGGAGCTCGCGCGACTCACGGCGTTCTGGCACTATTTCAAGCGGCGCCGCAAGCAGAAGGTGCTCGAGGTGTTGAAGCAGCAGGTGCTGCTGGCGGACGCTGCGGTAGGCGACGTGCATGCCGAGCGCAGCGCAGTCGAACGCGAAGCCATGCCGGAGTTTCCCGGCATTTCGCTGGCGGCACGCCGCAACATCAACCTGGCCATCATCAGTTACGCAGAATTGCTCTGCGAACATGTCGACACCTACGGACTGGCCTCGCGTGCCAAAGAAGCGGTCGCTCGCCGCGTGAACGAGATGACTTTCGGCAGCCGCAGCGATTGCGACGGCTACATGCAACGGGTGCAAAAGGCCCAGGCCGACGTGCTCAACCAGAAACAGATTGCGGGGGCGGTGAAAGCGAAGCTCGAACGGCTGCGTGCCGCATGCGCCTATCGAAACTCCGCCGATACCGTACCGACCGCGGATTCACTCGCCATGCAAGCCGAACTCGAACCCGGTAAGCCGCGGACGTCCCATGCTACCTGGAACGTGCTGGCGGAAGACTACTGGGACCTCTATACGCTGCTGCTGCGCTGACGCTCGAGCTTAGTGCGGCACGTCCGTGCGGCGCGCCTGCGTCGGCATGAGCTTGCTGCTGCGGTTGCCAACCACCACGAGATCGGCCGCAATTTGTGACGCCTCGTCGAGCAGAATTCCCGCCGTGGCATCGTCCTTTATCTCCTCGAGCGACTTCGCTGCTGCGACGTTGTGCGCCGCGCGCCAGGCGTTCTCGCGCGCGAGTCGCTCTTCATCGAGGCGCTTGCGTTCCGTTTCACGGGTCTTCTGGTTGAGCGAAACGGTTTTCTGGCTGCGCATCGCGTCGAGCGCCGCGATATCGTCATGCAGATACTTGAAGTCGGCACTGCCGGCCGTGCGTTCCTCGTGCAATTTCTGCAGCTGCGCCGCAACCGGCTTCAGATCACCCTCGATCTTGAACGTCGCCGGCTCGATGTGATCCCACGGCAAGGCCCGATCGCGGGTGCTCTCGCCCACTTCACTCGCATCGATGAGCGAGGGTAACGCGATATCCGGCGTGACGCCGCGATCCTGCGTGCTCTCGCCCGTGATGCGGTAATACTTGCCGATGGTGACGTTTAACTGCCCCAATTCCGGCTTGCGCCCGAAAATAGTGTAGTTCAGAGGATGTGCATTTTGCACTGTGCCCTTGCCGTAAGTTTGTTGACCGACGATCAGCGCGCGGCCGTAATCCTGGATCGCGCCGGCGAAGATCTCCGAGGCGGAAGCGCTGAATCGGTCCACCAGCACGATCATGGGTCCGCCATAGAAGAGCGCCGGATTTGGATCGTCGTCCACTTCGATGTGGCCAGACGTGTCGCGTAATTGGACTACCGGGCCACGATCGATAAAGAGCCCGGTGAGCGATTCTGCCTCGGGCAGATAGCCGCCGCCGTTGGCGCGCAAGTCCATGATGACGACGTCCGCCCCGTCCTTGCGCAGCTCAGTGATGAGACGCTGCACGTCACGCGTGGTGCTGCGGTAATCCTTCGCGCCAGCGCGGCTTGCGTCGTAATCCTGGTAGAAGCTCGGTACCGTGATGACACCGACTTTGATGTCATGGCCGTTACGCGTGACCGTGCGCAGGGCCTTGTGCGAGGCCTGGCTCTCGAGCGACACCCGATTGCGGGTAAATTCGAGTACCTTCGGCACCGACCCCGGTGCGGCGCCTGACGGCAGGATCTGCAGCCTGACCACCGTGCCGCCCGGGCCACGAATTTTCTGCACCACATCGTCGAGGCGCCAGCCGATCACATCCGCAAGTTCGCCGCTCTTGCCTTCGCCGACGGCTGTAATGCGATCGCTGGCTGACAGCTTGCCGCTCAACGCGGCAGGGCCGCCCGCAATGACGTCCATCACGGTGACATAGTCGTCAGTCAACTGGAGCGACGCGCCGATGCCCTCATAGCTGAGGCTCATCTGAATGTTGTATTCCTCGGAGTTGCGCGCCGAAAAAAAGTTCGAGTGCGGATCGAGCGAGAGGACGAAGGCGTTCATGAAAGCCTCGAAGACGTCATCCGGTTTGCTCTGTTCCATGCGCTTGGCCACATGTTCATAGCGCTTGCGCAGGATGTCGGTGACTTCCGGCCACTGCTTGCCGGCGATCACGAGTGACAGTTCGTCATTCTTGACCCGCTTGCGCCACAGCTCGTTCATCTCCGCGACATTGGCCGGCCACGGCTCTTTCTCACGATCGAAGTTGAAGCTCTCGTCAATATCGAAATCCGGCTTCTTCGACAGCAACTCAGTGGCATAAGCGATACGTTCGCGGCTGCGTTGCTGGTAGCGCCGGAAGATCACAAAGGCGGGGTCGACGTCGCCTGATTTGATGGCGTCGTCGAGCTCATAGCGGTACTTTTCGAACTCCGCAATGTCGCTCGCCAGGAAGTAGCTGCGTGGGCCATCGATCGCGTCCAGATAGCGGTCCAGGATTAGACTGGAGAGGCGGTCATCGAGCGGCGCGCGACGGTAGTGCTCGTGGGCGATGATGTCGGCGACGCGGCGCGCGACATAATTCTGCTGATCGGTGGGTTTGAGTACGGCAGTGGCCGCGGCAGGCACGGCGGCGGAGGGCGTCATCGCGGCGCCCAACAGCGCGGCCAGACCGACGGCACTCGCGCAGACAGCCAGTGCCGTCAGCCAGCGCGAGCGATTGACCTTGGGCCTATGCGTCATCACCGTAGCCATTCTCCTGTAAACTTTGCACGATCAATGCCATCCAAGGCTAGAGAAGCACCCGCTTCCTAGCAAGTCTATATGAGCCCAAGGATATGCGTCCGTTCACGGTTTTGATCGGGATCGTTCTGGGATCGGCTGCGTCGATCACCTTCGGGCTCGGCGCGGTGCTGATCGTCTTCGTCATATTGGGACTCAGGCACCCCGGCGAGCATCCCGATCTGCAGCGCGATCTGCCGCAGTTGTTGGCGAGTCTGGGTGCCTTCGCGGTTTTGACCGCCGCCAGTGCGGGTAGTTTCATGGGGCAGGCCCGGGAACTCGCGTGGCGCGGTTGGGCGCACGGAGCCACACTGGCGAGCCTCGCGGCCGTTGTATTCCTGTATTGGCCACGACGCGCTTAACCACCTGTGACCGCCGACACGTTCAAATACGCGCAATGCGTCGTTCTCGCACTGGCAGTCGCCCTCTGCAGCTGCGCCACGCATCGCCCGCCGCCGCCGTCCAACGAGATCGATGAAACGGCCTACCGCAATCACCTGCAGCAGCTGGCGGGAGACGACTTTGGGGGGCGCAAGCCGGGCACGCCCGGCGAAGACAAGACGGTTTCGTACCTTGTGGACCAGTTTCGCAAGCTAGGGCTGAAGCCGGGCAACGGCACGAGCTACCTGCAATCCGTGCCACTGATCGAAATCACCACCGCAAACGATGCGACGTTGAGTTTCAGCGGCGCAAAGGGTGCTCACCCGCTGGTTTACGGCAAAGAAATGGTGATCTGGAGCCGGCAGCAGACGGCGACCGTGCAATTGCGCTCATCCGATGCCGTATTCGTCGGCTTCGGCATCGTCGCACCGGATTACCACTGGAATGACTACGCCGGCATCGATGTGCATGGCAAGACCGTAGTCGTTTTGAGCAATGATCCAGGCCATGGCAGTCAGGACCCGACCGTGTTCCGCGGCAATGCCATGAGCGAGTATGGTCGCTGGGCTTACAAGATCGAGGAAGCGGCGCGCCACGGCGCCGCAGCCGTGCTCATGATTCACGACAGCGATGCCGTTGGGTTCGGCTGGAACACGGTTCAGTCGACCTGGCTTGGCGCGCATTTCGTGAGTGCGACGGCACCCGGTGCTGCGGCGCCCGGCGCGAGCGTCAACGGCGAGGTGGACGGTGCGCCGCTGCTCGAGGGCTGGCTACAAGCTGACGCAGCGCGAGAGCTGTTCCTGGCGGGCGGCCTCGACTATGCCGCGCTGACACGGTCGGCGGCACAGCCCGGCTTCAAAGCGACGCCGATGGGCTTGCAGGTCGAAGCCATCGTGCATGATTCAGTGCGCGCGGTGACGTCCTCGAACGTGATCGCTGTGGCGCCGGGCGGACGCTCCAAGCATCAATACGTCATTTACACGGCACATTGGGACAGCCTCGGTGCGGCGCCGCCGCGCGGCACTCGCGCGGTGTATCCGGGCGCCGTCGACAATGCCAGCGGCGTCGCGGGTCTTCTGACGCTGGCCCAGTCCTTCGCGCGAACGCATCCCGCCGCCGAGCGATCGGTGGCATTCGTCGCAACCACGGCGGCAGTGCCTGATCTCCTGGGTGCGGGCTACTATGTTGAACATCCGACATTCCCGTTACGTGAGACGGCAGCGGTCATTGATCTGGACATGCTGTTGCCAGGCGGCCATAGCCGCGACCTCAACATCTTCGGCTTCGGCAATACGGATCTCGAGGACACGGCCCGATCGATGGCACTGCTGCAGGGTCGCGAAACCCGGCCTGACCCCAATCCGCAACGCGGGCGTTATTATTTTACCGATGGTTACCGATTTGCCTTACGCGGCGTGCCGGTGTTGTATGCGCAAAGCGGCCTGGACGATGCCGCGCGTGGCCCGCGCTATGGGCAGGCGAAGCTCGATGATTATTTTGCGCAGCGCTTCCGGCAGAGCAGCGATCAATATCTGCCGGATTGGAGCGTCGTCGGCGCGCTGGATGATCTGAAACTCTACCTCGACGTCGGCAACACCGTAGCGCGCGTGCGCCGCTATCCGCGTTGGTACCCCAACAGTCGGTATCGCGAACATCACGGCCACAGCCTCGATACGAGCGACTAGCTTGTCTAGCGTCTCCCGACGCGCGTCCAATGCGTCTTGCGATCGAAGCTGCCGGACGTGTTGTACGGATCGAAACCGCGATCGGTGACCCTGGACTGCGGCTCGGCGCCGCCGACCGGCGGTTTTTCGCGTGCACGCCGCGTGGCGCGCAGTTCCTGCAAGCCAAAGCTGAAATCGGCGTTTTGTGGTGCGGGTTTTTTGCTTTCCATGGATCAGATGTTCCCAAACAGCGACAACGCGCGCGCGGTGCGTTGCTCAATTTGTGACGGGCCACACGCGCATGTAGACATAAGGCCGAACCGCTGCAACTTAATGCGCAGCGTTGAAAGACACCGTCCGGTCCCGGCCGGTTTGCAAGGCGGCATGCAAGGCTTGTGCGCTCGCGTCGACCAGACTCGATGCGCTCACAAAATTCGTCTGGCTGCCGTGCGTCGCGCAGCCCACCGACACAGTCGCGTGGAAGTGCTCGGTGCCGGCGCCGTGCGCGGCATTGCGAAAGGCGGTGACGATACGTTCGCAGACGCAGCGCGCGGTATGTGCGTCAGTGGCGGGCAATATCACCACAAACTCGGCACCGGTGCCGCGCGAAATAAAGTCCGATTCACGCGTATTACTGCGCAACAAGCGCGCTGCCGCCTGCAGAATCGACTCGTCCGCCGGATGGCCATCCAGTTCGAGCAGCGCCACACTCAGTGGCCATCTGTGTCGAGTGGCATTTTCGAATTCCCGCGCAACGTACTGCTCCATGTAATTTCGATTGTAAACACCAGTGAGCTCGTCGCGACGCGCGCGCTCTTGTGTCTCATCGACCGGTACCGACATATCGACCGCGGCGCTGCGCAAGGTGTTGATTTCGCGCAGCGCTTGCAAATTGCGCAGCATCAGGATCTCGCGTGCCTGCTCGAGAATCGCTTCCGGCGACTGTTTGCCCAGCACGTCGGCTTCGAATATGGCATCGGTTTCGGGGATCATGGCGCCAACCGTGCCGAGCACCTGCCCGAATGCCAGTTTGTCCAGCCCCAAGCTGCGTTCGGCGTTGAGTGCAGCCTCGGCGAATTGACGTTCGTCCGGACGCAACAGGAAAAGGTCAGCCACTTGTCCGGACAGGGCGACGCTGCGCTTGAACACTTGCTCGCCATGGTCTGCTAACGTCAGCTCGAGCGTATGGCTGTCGGCAATCGCGTCGCAGAGGCGCTGTGGCAAGTTCCAACTGCCCATCAACCAGGCCCCGACGTAGGCGTGATCGACGCCCAATTGCTGACGCTCATGTTCGGACTGTTGGACATGCGAGCGTTGCACCTCATTGCCGCCCCGATATAGATCGGGCACGACCTTGTCGAGCGCGAGCATGCCCACATCCTGCAGGAGAGCAGCCAGAAAAATTTCTTCGGCCATCGGGTGTCGCATGACGTCCGCGAGCGCGCGTGCAGCCGTCGCGGCAAGCAAGGCGCGACGCCAGTAGAAGTCGTAGTCAAGACCGTTCGATGCGCCTTTACGCAGCGACTTTACCAATGAGAAGCTGAGCGCGAGGGTCAGGGTGGCATTCAGTCCAAGGACGACGAGCGCCTGGCGCAGGTTCTCGCTCTTGCGTCGCAGGGCATAGAGCGGCGAGTTCGCAATCCGTAATACCTTGCTCGCCAGCGCCGAATCCATGCTGAGCGCCTTGGCGACTTTTCCCATCTCGATCTCAGGATCCCGTGCAAGCGCGATGATGTGCGTCGCCACTCCGACCGGCGTGGGAAAATTAGCGGTCAAGCGCAGTTGCGCTTCGATTTCCGGTTTGAGCTCGGATTGCAAGACGGGACTCCAACAAAGGCCGATTCGACCCGGCGCTTATTGGTTAGCGTCTGCAATGCGAGAAACTTGAGTTAGCGGGTTCCCAAGCGCCACCACCAGCGCAGTACCTTGAACAACAGGTACAAGGCGTACGGGCCCAACAGCACGGTCCAGGCGGGCAATGAGGACCGGCCAAGCCCGTCGTAAATGCTCGAAAAGAGCTTCTCAAGGCTCGCGCCATCGTATTTGCCGAGGGTGGCTGCGCCTGCATAGAAGATCAAGACGGGCATCAGCCCCGCGCCGATCGCCAGGCAAAACGCCGCAGCGGCGATCTCGATGGCCCAGGGTCGCTGCGCGTTCCAATCCCGATAAGTCGTCGAAAAACTCATCGGCGGATTGTAAACGAATCCCTCGGCGTACCTGACAGCGCTGTAGAATTGCGACATGCGACAGATTCGCACTGCGGTGATCGGGGCCGGTTATCTCGGGCGGTACCATGCGCAGAAATATGCGTCGCTGCCGAACTCACGACTGGTAGGCGTGGCTGACCCTTCTGCCGCCGCCCGCGACGCTGTCGCCGCTGAACTCTCCACTACGGCCTATGCCGATTATCGTGAACTGCTCGACAAGGTAGATGCTGTCAGTATCGTGACGCCGACGCCGCTGCATTTTCCGGTTGCTACGGAATTCCTGGCGGCTGGTGTGCACGTGCTGGTGGAAAAGCCGATGACGGTAACTGTGGCCGAGGGCGAACAGCTCATTGCGCATGCGGCGGCGGCTCGGCGCATCCTGCAAGTCGGACATCTGGAGCGCTTCAACGCCGCGGTGCAGGCAGTGCAGCCGACTCTCCGGGCCCCGCGGTTCATCGAGTCGGCTCGTCTCGCACCGTTCAAGCAGCGCGGTACCGATGTCGACGTGGTTCTCGATCTGATGATTCACGACATTGATTTGATCTTGAGCATCGTCCGCTCGCCGGTGGTGAGCGTGGATGCCATCGGCACCAGCGTATTCTCCAATGCGATCGATATTGCGAACGCGCGATTAAGGTTCGCGAATGGCTGCGTCGCCAATGCCACCGCGAGCCGCGTGAGCCTAAAGACCGAGCGGCGCCTGCGGCTGTTCCAGGACGATGCGTACATCTCGATGGACCTGCAGCAGAAGATTTTGACCGTCATTCGCAAAGGTGAGGGCGTGGGTGCCGACGGCATGCCGCAGGTATCCATCGACGAAAACACTTATGAGCAGGGCGATGCGCTCAAAAGCGAGATCGAAGCATTCCTGCATGCCATCGCCACCGGCGAGGCGCCGGCGGTCTCAGGCGAAGACGGTTTGCTGGCGTTGCGCACGGCAGTCAGCATTGCCGAACAAGTGGCGACGTCCGTCGGTAAGTTCGTCTAGGGGGTTGCTGCTGAAGGCGGCGCGCCGGCAGGCGGAGTCGCTGGCGCTGGCACGGCGCGCGGTGTGCCGGATGACTCGGCATCGGTCACAGTGACGCGGTCAACGAAGAAGCGGGTTTCTGCGAAGCAGCTGGAGGGGATGCCAGGGTGCTCCGTGTAATGCAGCTGGACCCGATGCCCTACCGCATTGACGAGCTGCTCGCGAATTTCCTTGCTGCGGACGCTGAAATCCCATAATTGTGGCGAACTGCTCGGGCCCAGGTATTGGCCGCCGCCGTAGTACAGCGCAATCTCACCTTCGGACGTCTTGCAAAGCCAGCCTCGCTTGACGAATTTTTGTAGCACACCAGCGCGCTCACCGTCCGCGTAGGCCCAGGACAATGTTACCCAGGTCCACAATGCCGCTCCGCCCACGATTACCGCGATGATGATCAGCAACCAGCGCGCGGCGCCTCCCGAGCGGCGTGATCCCCGAGAATTCGGGACGGCAATGCGTGTCATGCAGATTGTGATCCATTGAAGCTGCGTTGAAACCGGCAGCCGTATGTTAGCCCAAAATTCTGCTGCTTTAAGCGTGCGCGGGCAGAAAGGGGCGGGAGGCTGTCGTCTTTCAAGCGTCATGTAGCAAGCGCTACATCGGTGCAAAAATCGCCGGACCCCCCTTTATGAGTTAACTGAGCGGTAGTCGGTTCGTATTGACGACGGCGTGGCGCATTGACGACGCGTAAGGCCCCCCTCGGGGGAGAGCAATGCCAGGCGGAAGTGATGTTGGTGGAGCCGGGGGGAATCGAACCCCCGTCCACAAGTCCTACGCTGCAAGATCTACGTACGTAGCCCAGTCTATTGTTCTCACCGCTCGCTACCCAACGGGCAGGGAAAGCGTGCGGCCAGCCCGGTAATTTTTCGTCGAACACACCCCAGGCACGTGTGCTCCACTATCTGATGAGCGCTACACCTAACCGTTCACATCAGCACGAGCCGATCAGGTTTCAACCGCGATTAGGCGGCTAGAGCGTAGTTGTCTTGATTGGCAACTATAAATTTGCAAATAGTTTTACGAGGAACCTGCACCTCGGTACGCCCCTACAGTTTCGCAACCCATGTCGAAACCGGTCGGCCCCAAATCAACCTCTGCAGTTTACCAGCAATGCAAGCCCCCGCCTAACGGCGCATGGACTTCATAATGCGACCCTTGTCCCGCTGCCAGTCGCGATCCTTGTCATTGGCGCGCTTGTCGTGCTGTTTCTTGCCCTTGGCGAGCCCAATTTCGAGTTTGGCCCGACCCTCCTTCCAATAGAGCTCGAGCGGAACCAGGGTGTAACCCTTGCGCTCGACCGCCCCGATCAGGTGATCGAGCTGGCGCCGCGTCAGGAGCAACTTGCGCGTCCGGATGGGATCGGTGTCGACGTGGGTCGAGGCCGAGGTCAGCGGACTCAGGTGCAAGCCGAAAACAAAGGCCTCGCCGTTCTTCACGTAGACGTACGCCTCGGCGATCTGCGCCTTGCCGGCACGCATGCTTTTGACTTCCCACCCCATGAGCGAAATCCCGGCCTCGAAACGCTCCTCGATAAAGTAATCAAAACGCGCCTTGCGGTTGACGGCGATCGGCGGCAATTTTTCAGCAGACTTGGGCATTTTCCCATCTTAACGATTCGGCCATGGCGACGGCTACGCATTTACTTGAGAATGGCGTCCATGCAGACGGTTGAGCGCTCCGCGCTGGTGACGTTTTCGCCGGCACAAATGTATGCCCTCGTGGACGACGTGGAGCGCTACCCTGAATTTTTGCCGTGGTGCACCGGAGCCCGGGTGGAAGAGTCGAGCAGTACGGAAAAGGTGGCTGCGGTGCAGGTGGCGCGTGGCATCCTCAAGACCGAGTTCACCACTCGAAATGCATTGAGCCCGGATTCGCGCATCGACATGCGTTTGGTGCGCGGGCCGTTTTCCGATCTGAATGGAGTCTGGCTGTTCGAACCCATCGGTGTGCGCGGCACCCGTATCTCGTTCCGGGTCGAATTCGAATTCAAGAGCCGGGTGAGCGCAGCTGCCTTCAACGCCGTGTTCGAATCGATGTGCGGCACGATCGTCGATGCCTTCGTGCAACGCGCTCGCACGATTTACGCATGAAGGTCGAAGTGGTCTATGCCTTGCCCGAGCGCGCGTGTGTCAAGTGCATGGAATTGGCGCCCGGCGCGTCGGTAGCCGAAGCGCTCGCCCTAACCGCAATCGATTCTGCCTTCGCCGGCATCGACTTCAGTCGCGCGGTCGTCGGAATTTTCGGCAAGCTCGCAACTCGCGAGCGATTGCTCGAGGAGGGTGATCGAATCGAAATCTACCGCCCGTTGCAAAACGATCCGAAGTCGGCGCGCCGTGAACGCGCGCGGACTGCCGTTGCAGGGCTCAGTAAATCCGGCCGTTCTTGATTTTTGCCGCAGACGCGTCCTGCGCAGCCGCTTCTTCGTCGGTGGGTTTGATCAAGCGCGCCACCTTCTCGCCTTCAAAATAGACCGTCACCCGGCGCGAATCGATGTGCTGACTGCGGCCTTTCTTGAGATAGTAAATATAGTCCCAGCGTTCTTTATTGAAGCTATCAGCCACCATCGGCGTGCCGAGCAGATAGCGCACCTGACTGCGCGTCATGCCTTCTTTGACTTGCACGACTGCCTTCTGATCGAGAAAGTTACCCTGTTGGATATTGATGCGGTAGACGCAACCGGACGTCATGCCGAGCAGTGCGACACAGGTCAAAAGACGCTGAAGAGTGGTCATCAAAGTGGTGATCAGCCCGTAAATGATTAATAATTGAGCCGGCATCATACCGGATGGTCAAGCATGGCGCAGCGCCTCAAACCCGATTCGACCAGCGAGAGCAACGACCTGCGCAATGCAGGCCTGAAAGTCACGCTGCCGCGTCTCAAAATTCTCGACATTCTTGCCGACGCTTCCGCGCGCCATATGAGCGCGGAAGATATCTACAAGAAACTCCTGGTGGGCAACGAGGACATCGGCCTCGCCACGGTGTACCGCGTGCTCACTCAGTTCGAAGCGGCGGGCCTCGTGACCCGGCATCATTTCGAAGGCGGCATGGCCGTATTCGAACTGAACCAGGGGCCGCACCACGACCACATCGTCTGTGTGGACTGCGGCAAGGTCGAAGAGTTCATGGAGTCGGGGATCGAAGAGCGCCAGCATGCCGTGGCGAAGCGGCTCGGCTACGAGATCAGCGACCATGCCCTCATCCTTTACGGGCACTGTCGCAAGACCAATTGCCCCAATCAAAAACGACCCAAGTCGCTGGTTTAGCGGCTCGGCGCGCGAGCGCGCTTTTTCTTTTCAGCGGCCGCCATGGTCAGCATCTCGGCCGCGTGCGAGCGCGCCTGCGCAGTGATGTCGAGCCCGCCGAGCATTCGGGCAATCTCGTCGATGCGCTCGCCGGCCGCCAAGGCCTTCACACCCGTGCGGGTGATTTTTCCATCAGTCAGCTTCGTGACCCGGAACTGCGCATGGGCCTGGGACGCAACTTGCGGCAGATGGGTGACGCACAGCACCTGGGCTCGCTGACCCAGGGCGCGGAGCTGGCGTCCCACGATCTCCGCCACGCCGCCGCCGATGCCCGCATCGACTTCGTCGAAGACCATGCAGGCGGCGCTTGCCTGGCCTGCGGCGGCTACCTGGATAGCCAGACTGATACGGGACAACTCGCCGCCCGACGCCACCTTGGCAAGTCCCTTGAGCGGCTGGCCCGGATTGGCGCTGACCAGAAACTCCACCTCGTCACTGCCATGCGCAGCAAATTCGGCGTTGGCCGTCACCGCAATCTGGAAGCGTCCGCCCGCCATGCCGAGCGTCTGCATCAATCCAGTGACCTCCTCGCCCAGTACGCCTGCCGCCCGCCCGCGCGCTGCATGCAGGCGTGCGGCGGCATCACGGTATGCACGGCTCGCGTCCGTTACCGCGGCGTCGAGTGCGGCCAGATTGCTTGCGGAATTCTCCAGCGCGTGCAACTCCGCCTCGAGGCGATCGCGCTGCGCCGGTAAGTCCTGCACCCCGAGGCGGTGCTTGCGTGCCAGGGCTTCGAGCGCGGCCGCGTGTCGTTCGATTTCCTCCTGCCGCGCTGGATCCACATCCAGTGCTTCGAGGTAGCGGCGCAAGGTTTCAGCTGCTTCCTGAACACCAATAGCCGCTTCGGCGAGCAACGCCGCCACGCTGCTCAACTGCGGATCGCCGTCAGCGATGCCGCGCAGCGCCCCTTGCGCACGACCGAGTCCCGCATGCGCGCTGCCCGCATCCGCTTCGTAGACTGCGTCGAGTGCAGTACGGGCGGCGGTGGCCAGACGCCCCCGGCCGGCGATGCGCTTCTGATCCAGGAACAACGCTTCGATGTCGGCTGCGGTGGTCACTTCAGCGGCCAACTCGCGGTGCTGATAACGCAACAGGTCGAGACGCGCTTCGCGGTCCGTCACAGCGCCCAGCAACGCGTCGTACTGCGCCCGCGCCGTCTTGTACCGTTCGTGCAGGCTGCGCACCGTGCCGAACAAGGTGGCATCGGCAACGTGCTGGTCGAGCAGGTCACGCTGGGAACGCCGCTCGACAAGATGTTGAAATTCCTGCTGGCCGTGAATGTCGATGATTTGATCTGCCATTTCGCGCAAAGCCTGCAGTGGCGTCACCTGGCCATTCACATAGGCGCGTGAGCGTCCGTCTGCGCCGATGACGCGACGGATGACCACCTCGTCCTCGCTCGCCATGCTTTGCGCTTCGAACCACGCATGCACCGAGGGTGGCAAAGGCGCGAAACTGGCGGTGACCTCCGCGCGTTCCGCACCGTGCCGAACGACATCTCCCGTCGCGCGCCCGCCGGCAACCAGCAGCAGCGCGTCGACCACGATGGATTTACCGGCGCCCGTCTCACCGGTGAGCGCGGTCATGCCGGGCCCGAGCTCCAGTTCGGCTTGATCGACAATCACGAAATCACGCAGTTGGAGATGCGTCAGCATTGGCTTGACCATTGAAGGCGCCGCGACCCCAATGCAACTTGGAGCGCAGCAGGCGGTAGTAATCATAGCCCGGCGGATGCAGCAGCGTGATCTGCGCATCTGCGCGTTCTGCATATAAATGGTCGCCCTGACTCAGGTCGCCAATCGGGAATCCGTCGCACGTGACCTGCGCCGTGATCTCGAATCGGTCGGACAGCCGCACCTGCACCTTGCTGCCGGCGCGCACGATGATGGGTCGATCACTCAAGGTATGCGGGCAGATCGGCGCCAGCACCCACACATCGAGATCCGGTTCGACGATGGGTCCGCCGGCTGACAGCGCGTAGCCGGTCGAACCGGTGGCTGTTGCGATCACGATGCCGTCGCCGCCGTGTGTGTTGACGAACCGGCCGTTGATGGTGGTTTCGAAATCCATGGTGCGCCCGGTGTCGCGCTTGTTGATGACGACATCATTGAGTGCCAGGGCCTGCGCGGTTTCGCCGCTGCGCCGTTCGAGCCGCGCGGCGATGAGGGAGCGTCGGTCTTCCGTGTAATTGCCGGCCAGCACCTGGTCGACGTCTTCGAGCATCGAGGCAGGACTGACGTCGGTGAGAAATCCGAGGCGGCCGCGATTGACACCGAGCAGCGGCACCGCATGTCCCGCGATCAGCCGGCCCGCGTAGAGCATCGTGCCATCGCCACCGATGGCGATGATCAGTTCTGCGCGGGTGGCGAACTCCCGCTCGGGGCAGGGGGTGACGCTGTCGGGCGGAAACACCAGGCCCACATCCGGAGCCACCATTGCGCGTACGCCCTGCGCCGAAAAATGCGCTGCCAGGCTCAGCATGCACTCAGCTACGCGCAGGTCCCGCGCGTTGCCGACGAGTGCAATGGATTTGAATTGGTGGGGCATGGGTGATTCTAAGCTGGCGGGATCAAAACGTGCTATATCAGGCCTACTATGACAGATGGATCGGATGAGGGTCTCACCGAGCGAGCTCAGGTGCTGCTCAAGGCGTTGATCGAGAGCTACATCCGGGATGGTCAACCGGTGGGATCCCGGACCCTTTCCCGCGATGCCGGATTGAAACTGTCTTCAGCCACCATCCGCAACGTCATGGCCGATCTGGAAGAGCTGGGCTTCGTGGTCTCGCCGCATACCTCCGCGGGTCGCATACCGACCGATAAAGGCTATCGGTTTTTCGTCGACACTCTGCTCAAGCTGAAACCGTTGGCGAACGCCGAGATCGAGGAGATTGAGCGGCGTTTCGGTTCGGAGGCCAACAGTGGCCGAAGCCTGGTGCAGACGGCATCACAGATGCTCTCGAGCGTCACGCGGATGGCCGGCCTCGTCACCTTGCCGAATCCACAATACGTCGCCCTGTCGCAGATCGAATTCATCGCGCTGTCCGAGAACCGCGTGCTCGCCATCATGGTGATGAAAAATCGCGAGGTGCAGAACCGTGTCGTGCAGCTCGACCGGCATTATTCCTCGGACGATTTGCGCCGCGCCGCGAACTACCTCAACGAGGCCTTTGCGGGCCGATCGTTGCCCGATGTGCGCGCGCAGCTGCTGCGGCAGTTGCAAGAAACGCGCGCCAACATGGATCAGCTGATGCAAGACGCCATCCAGATGGCGCACAAGGTGTTCGACACCAAACCCGACGACAAGGTCGAATACGTCATTGCGGGCGAAACCAACCTGATGGGCTTTGCAGAGTTGTCGAACATCGATCGGCTGCGCCGCCTGTTCGAAGCCTTCAACGAAAAAAATGACATATTGCAGCTGCTCGACAATTGCCTGCGCGCAGATGGCATTCAGATCTTCATCGGTCAGGAGTCGGGGTACCGGATACTCGATGACATCAGCCTCGTCACCGCCCCTTATATGATGGAAAACCAGGTCGTCGGCGTGCTGGGCATCATCGGACCGACCCGGATGGCCTATGAGCGGGTGATCCCCATTGTCGATGTGGCCGCAAAGTTGCTCGGCTCAGCTTTCGCTTCCCGCAGGCCTTGAAGGCGACCCGTTAGCCCCCAATAATCGCGGGTCGAGCGGCCCTATCTGGCCGCCCATCAGAGAGGGCACAACGCGTGAATGAACCGAATACGGCGTCCAAGCCGGAGGCCGATGTCAATTCGGCGCAGCCGGACGGCGCTTTGGCAGCGGCCGAAGCCAAGGCTGCAGAGAACTGGAACAGCTATTTGCGCGCGGTGGCAGAGCTCGATAATTTCCGCAAACGCAGCGATCGGGAAATCGACAATGCGCGTAAGTACGCAATCGAGCGCTTTGCCCAGGAACTCGTGACCGTGGGTGATTCCCTGGAGGCCGGCATCAATGCTGGCGCGGCGAATCCCGGTCCGGCATTGCTCGAGGGCGCAGAGGCTACACTCAAACAGCTGCACCGGGCTTTCGACAAGGCCGGCATCAAGATCATCGACCCGGCGGGGCAGCCCTTCGATCCCACCTGGCATGAGGCCATGGTGGCGCAGGAAAGTGCCGACCAGCCGGCGAATACCGTCCTGACGGTCATCCAGAAGGGTTATTCGTTGAACGGTCGATTACTGCGCCCTGCGCGGGTTGTGGTCAGTAAAGCCCCCGACGGTTGAAATTGCCGTGTGAGGGCCCACCTTACGGTCAGTAGTTCGAATTTTTGAGAGGATTCTTTATGGCGAAAATGATTGGCATAGATCTGGGTACGACCAACTCCTGCGTCGCGATCATGGAGGGCGGAAAGCCCAAGGTCATCGAGAACAGCGAAGGCGATCGCACCACACCATCGATTGTGGCGTTCACCAAGGATGGCGAAGTATTGGTAGGCCAGTCCGCCAAACGCCAGGCCGTGACGAATCCGGCCAACACCGTGGCCGCCGTGAAGCGGCTCATCGGCCGCAAGTTCACGGATGACGTCGTCAAGAAAGACATGGGCATGGTTTCATACAAGATCGTCAAGGCCGATAACGGCGACGCTTGGGTGGACGTGCAGGGTAAGAAGATGGCGCCGCCGGAGGTGTCCGCGCGGGTCCTGATGAAGATGAAGAAGACCGCCGAAGACTATCTCGGCGAAGCGGTCACCGAGGCCGTCATCACGGTACCGGCCTATTTCAATGACTCGCAACGTCAGGCGACCAAGGACGCCGGGCGGATTGCCGGTCTGAACGTCAAGCGCATCATCAATGAGCCCACCGCAGCAGCCCTCGCTTACGGCCTGGACAAGGACGGCGGCGACCGCAAGATTGCAGTATATGACCTCGGTGGCGGTACGTTCGACGTGTCCGTGATCGAGATTGCCGAGGTTGATGGCGAGCGGCAGTTCGAGGTGCTCTCGACCAACGGCGATACGTTCCTCGGCGGCGAAGATTTCGACATGCGTGTCGTCAACTATCTGGCCGACGAGTTCAAGAAGGAAAGCGGCATCGACGTGCGCAAGGATCCGCTTGCCATGCAGCGCCTCAAGGAAGCCTCTGAGAAGGCCAAGATCGAGCTGTCCTCCAGCCAGCAGACCGAGATCAATCTGCCGTACGTCACGGCGGATGCGAATGGGCCGAAGCATCTGAACATGAAGCTCACCCGTGCGAAGCTCGAGTCGCTGGTGGAAGACCTCGTGCAGAAGACCATGGAGCCGTGCCGGATGGCATTGAAGGATGCCGGCCTGTCGATGTCGGACGTAGGCGAGGTCATCCTGGTCGGCGGTCAGACCCGCATGCCGATGGTGCAGAAAGCCGTCAAGGATCTGTTTGGCAAGGAGCCGCGTAAGGACGTGAATCCGGACGAGGCAGTCGCCGTGGGCGCTGCTATCCAGGGTGGTGTGCTGGCAGGTGATGTCAAGGATGTGCTGCTCCTCGATGTCACGCCGCTTTCCCTGGGAATCGAAACCCTGGGCGGCGTCATGACCAAAGTCATCGAGAA
The DNA here is from genome assembly GCA_964658805.1 of uncultured Steroidobacteraceae bacterium. GTDB lineage: Bacteria > Pseudomonadota > Gammaproteobacteria > Steroidobacterales > Steroidobacteraceae > Bog-1198. The sequence continues at coordinate 1,056 of CAZZZU010000039.1, read as the reverse complement.
GAACACCACGATACCGACCAAGGCGTCGCAAACGTTCTCGACCGCGGATGACAACCAGACGGGCGTGACGATTCACGTGCTGCAAGGCGAGCGCGAACGTGCCGTCGATAATAAGTCACTGGGTCGCTTCGACCTGACCGACATTCCGTCGGCGCCGCGCGGCATGCCGCAAATCGAGGTGGCGTTCGATATTGATGCGAACGGTATCCTGAATGTCTCGGCGCGCGATGTGAAGACCGGCAAGGAGCAGCGCATCGTCATCAAGGCGTCGAGCGGACTGTCCGAGGGCGAGATCAAGAAAATGGTGTCGGATGCGGAAGCGCATGCGGAAGAAGACAAGAAATTCCGCGAGCTGGTCGGTGCCCGCAACAAGGCGGATGCCATGGTGCACACCGTTGAAAAGGCGCTGAGAGAGGCGGCGGACAAGATCTCGGAGGACGAGAAAAAGTCTGCCGAGGAATCGATCGCAGCCATCAAAACAGCTATGGCGGGTGATGACCGCGAGGACATCGAACGTAAAACTGCGGCCCTCGAACAGTCCTCGACTGCCATCATGCAGAAGATGTACGAGCATGCGGCGTCTGCCGGACAGGGCGGCTCTGCCGACGCGCAGGCGGGCGGCGCTTCGCAGGGTCAGGCAGGTAAAGAGGACGTGCTCGACGCTGAGTTCGAGGAAGTCAAAGAGAGCGACCGCAAAAAGGCCTAAGGCCCGCGGCTGCGATTTCAGGCGATACGAGCCGCCGGTGTGAAACACCCCGGCGGCTCATTTGTATGGGTGGGTGATGGCGAAGCAGGATTTTTACAAGCTCCTCGATTTACCGCGAACGGCCTCCGAGGCCGACATCAAGAAGTCGTATCGGCGTCTCGCCATGAAGTATCACCCGGACCGCAATCCCGATGATCCGGAGGCGGAGCACAAGTTCAAGGAGTGCAAGGAGGCGTACGAGGTCCTGTGCGACGCACAAAAGCGCGCTGTTTACGATCAGTTCGGACATGCCGGGCTGGAAGGCGGACGGGGCGGCGGCGCGGGCTTTAGCGCCGGCGAGGCTTTCGGCG
>CAZZZU010000038.1:218-36472 GCA_964658805.1 uncultured Steroidobacteraceae bacterium | reverse complement strand
GAACAATGTGTTCCGGCGATCTGCAGGAATGCCGATTCCGGTGTCGCGCAGATCGAAGCGCAACAGCGTCGAGTTCGCATCCCGATGGCTTTGCCGGACGCTGAGTGCAATTTCGCCCACCTCGGTGAATTTGACCGCGTTGCCACACAGGTTGAGCAAAATCTGCCGCAGGCGACCTGCATCCACCAGGACGTACTCAGGGACCCCGGCGTCAACGACCGCCGTGATTTCCAGGTTTTTGGCGTGCGCCTGCACGCTGATCAGTCGGACCACGTCATCGACCAGGTCCTGCAGGTTGACGCGCGTCGTCTCGAAGGCAAGCTTGCCGGCCTCGATCTTCGAGAAATCCAGGATGTCATTGAGTACCGTCAGCAGCGCCTGGGCGCTGTGTCGAATGGTCTCGGCATAGTCGCGTTGCTGCTCGTCGAGCACGCCGTCGAGCATGAGATCCGTCATCCCGATGACGCCGTTCATGGGGGTGCGGATCTCGTGGCTCATATTGGCCAGAAATTCGCTCTTGGCCTGGCTCGCAACCTGCGCTGACCTGGCCAGATCCTCCGCCCGACGCGTGGCGGTCAGGAGCCGTACGTTGCTTTCCTCCAGACGCGTGTTGGTGCTTTCGAGCTGACGGGTGCGTTCGCTCAAACGATGTTCAGCGGCCAATAGACGGTCGTATTCCTGCAGCGACAGATTCTGGCGCAAGGCGGCCAGGATGATCACCACCGCCGCGCCCACCACCGTCGTGATGCGCACCGAACTGAGCACGTTTGGCAGGATCCAGACGATTGCGACGCTGATGACGCCTGTCGCGACCACGAACAGCGGCAGCAGGCGCAGCACTGCCTCGCAGCGACGCTGCCACGCAGGGTCGGGGTTGCTTTGCGTTTGCCAGGCGAACGCGCCATACCCCATGCCGATCGCCGCAACAGAAAAGGCTGTATTGAGCAATGACCCCGGCGACCAGTCGCCGCTGACATTCTCCACGTTCCAAATCATCCACAAGATGCTGTTGAAGACCGAGGCAACGAGAAAGAGGGCCCATCGGTAAGTCACTCGAAGGCGTAACGTCAGCGCCGCGACCGCGCCGACCAATGCCGGGGTGAGCATGCAGATCGGATAGACGACCAGTATGGCGAGATCGACGGCGTCCATATCTGCGCGCCGCGGCAGGTACAAATCCAACGTGAGGGTGAGCACGACCAACGCCAGCGCGATGACGTCCAGGGCAAACGGGCGCCGCTGAATGGAACTGCGAGGCCATATCGGCGCCAGGGTGCCCAGTACAAAACACGGACCAATGCTCAAAAACAGGACTTCCGTCAGATACGGCACGGTCGTCCACGGCATGATGGCTTCGAGGTCGTACAGTACCTGCGAGGCCAGTGTGACGCTGAGACCAAGCGCGAACCAACGGCGCGAAACCCGGTCGGCGGGCGTCGCAAAATAGACGCCGAGCCACGCGAGTACCGCTGCCAGAAAATACGCGAGCGTCCAGTGGAGATGCTCGAGGAAAAGCCCAGTGGCGAGTGCGTGGCCATAGGACGCCAGCAAGGCCAGGATCAAGACCGCCGTGAGCCCCACTACCGCCAGTCGGGTGGCCAGACGGTGCCCCCGGTCTGCCGAGGCGGCGGTAAGGCTGGGTAAGAGACGCATCTCTCGATACTCTCACCCCATGCAGCGGGCATCGCTGCATTCTGTCACTATCTGGCGCGCGGCCCGCCTACCACAGTGAAACCCGCTGCGCCGGGGGCAGGTACATGTGATCACCCTCCTTGACCGCGAATGCCTCGTAAAAGGCATCCAGATTCCTCACCGGCACCGTGCCGCGAACCGCCCCGGGGGAATGCGGGTCGATCTTGATCTCCATGATCTGCTCGTCGACGCGGGCCTTGCCGCGCCAAACCTGCGCCCAGCCGGCAAAAAATCGCTGTTCGCCGCTGAAACCGTCGATGGCGGCGGCGCTGCCGCCCCGTAATGACAGCTTGTAGGCCTTGTAGGCGACGGCGATCCCGGCGTTATCGGCAATGTTTTCGCCCAGCGTCAGTTCGCCGTTCACGTGATAGCCGGGAACCGGTTCAAAGGCCGCATATTGCGCCACCAACGCCGCGTTCTTGTCCTTGAACTTTTTCAGGTCGTCCACGGTAAACCAGCCGGGCGCCGCCAGCAGCACGCCGTTGCCGTCATATTGGCTGCCCTGATCATCGAAACCGTGACTGATCTCATGACCGATGACGCCGCCGATGCCTCCGTAATTCACGGCATCATCCGCCTGCGGATTGAAGAAGGGCGGTTGCAGGATGGCCGCCGGGAATACGATCTCGTTCATCTCCGGGTTGTAATAAGCGTTGATCGTTTGTGGCGTCATGTCCCATTCGGCCCGATCAACGGGCGTACCGAGCTTCCTGATATTGCGGTTGTATTCAAAAACCTGGGCACGCATCACATTGCCCATCAGGTCGTCTTTGCGAACCGCCAATTCACCGTAATCGCGCCACTTGTCAGGGTAGCCAATTTTTTGCGTGAATTTCGCGAGCTTGTCCTTGGCCTTGTGTTTCGTCTCCGGCGACATCCAGTCGAGCGTGTCGATATCGGCATCGTAGATCGTGAGCAGATTGCGGACCAGCTGATCGATGCGCGCCTTGTACTCCGGCGGGAAATACTTCGCCACATATAACTTACCAAGGCCGTCGCCAATGGAGGTCTCCAGCAAATTAAGGCCACGTTTCCAACGCGGCTGGATTTCCGGGATACCGCGCATGGCGGTCCCCGCGAAGGCAAAGTTTTCATCGACGAACACCCTGCTCAGATAGGGTGCGAAGGCGGTCAAGATGTGCCATCGCAGGTACGCTTTCCATACTGGCAAGGGAGTCTTACGCAACAAGGGATCCCACTGCCGGAGGTAGGAGGGCTGTCCCACGATCACGTAATCCACCTTCCCTGAGATCAGCGCGCCCGACAGGTACGACTTCCATTCGAACGTCGGCGTCAACGCCGCGAGTCCGCCGAGCGTCACCTTGTTATAGGCCTTGACGGGATCGCGCTGCTCGACCTTGGTCCATTGCACTTTCGCAAGCTGCGTCTCGAGTGCCAGTATGTCGCCGGCATTGCGCGCGGCAGCGGAATCGCCGGCGAGCTCGAGCATCTTTTGGATGTGCGCAAGGTAATGCGTGCGCGCGTCCTTGAGTTTTGTGTCGTCCAACAAATAATAGTCGCGGTCCGGCATGCCCAAACCGGATTGCTCGAATTGCACCACATACCGCGTCGGATCCTTTGCATCGAGATGCACGATGGGCGTGAACGGCGTATCCACACCGATCTGCTGCAGATGGGCCAGCAGCGCCGCTATCTCTTTCTTGTCCTTCAAGGCATCAACACGTGCGAATTCGCTCTGCAACGGCTTGAGTGCCAACGCTTCCAAGGGCGCCTCATCCATGTAGCTGGCATAAAGGTCGGCTATTTTTTGCTGAGCCGGGTCTGCAGGATCTGTTTGGCGCGAGAGGGCATCGACCAGGTCGCGCAATTGCGTCTGGGTTGCATCGAAAACTTGCGAGAAGGAGTAGTAGCCGCCCTTGTCAGCCGGAATTTCGAATGTATCCAGCCAGGTACCGTTGATGTGCCGGTACAAATCGTCCTGTGGACGCGCAGCTTTATCCATGGCGCTCAGGTCGATGCCGGAAATCAGGGCGGCTTTCTCGGGCGCCGTAACCACGGGTGGTGCCGGTTTGGCGCATCCCGCTGCCAGCAAAGCAGTCCCAACGATCAAGATTAACTTCACGTGCATCACTTCATCTCCTGCGAGTTGTATGCCTGCCAACTTTGATCGATCAGGTAGGCATGAATGGCCTCTACATCGCGTTCGCTCAACAGATCATCGAAGCGCTCCATGCCCGCGGGCGCCAGCACGCCTTTCAGGACGATGTCCTTGAACGCCGCGTGTTGTCCGCTGTTCAAGCGTCGCAAGTCAGGCGTCGAGCTGAGACCGAGCACGTGGCAGCGCGAGCATTCCTGAATGAAGGCGACTTCGCCTGCCTGAATGGCGGCACGCTCGGCGGTTTGCTCAGGCGGCTTCTCGAATGGACGAGAGTCGCGCACGGGCGGGGTCGGCGTGGGTCCGCCCCCTAATTTGAATGCGATGACGCGGTTGGCGTTCTCGAAGCGGTGCGCAGCGCTGCCCGGCGGTATCGGTCCTACTGTGATCGCGGCACCGCCATATCCCACCTGCACGGCGACGTATTGCTGATTGTCTACCGCGTAGGTCGTCGGCGCAGCCATGATGTGCGAGCCGGTCTGGATCACTTTCAAGACCTTGCCGGTGTCGGCGGCATAGACCCACAATCCGCCACTGCCGCGGCCTTGAAACACCAGATTGCCGGCAGTCGACATGACGCCACCATCGTAGCCGCGCAGTCCGGAGGAGGTTTCGTGTTCCCATACCGTTCGCTGTGCGACGGGATCCCATGCGCGCAGGAGTTCGCGCACCGGCGTGACCTGGCGCGTTGCCTTGACCGACTCGAGCGATGGCAGTGATCCATAGAACGGCCGCAGATCTTTGGCGTTGTACGCGTCGTCGGGAATGATGCCGTTGGCAGTGAAAAACCCGTCGAGATATTTGACGCTGCCGCCGTTACGGGCCATGTCGACCCACACTGAAGGCGCATCGATGACCGGCAAGTAGACGAGGTGCGTTTTTGCACTCAGGGACATCGGGTTCCAGGTGTGTCCGCCGGCCCATGACGGATAGACAGTGGAAGGCGCGGCATACCAGTTCGCTGCCGCAGTGAAAACGGGGCGACCGGTTTTCAGATCGACACTCGAGGCCCAATTCACATAGGTGTAATTCTTGGCCGATAAAAGTTGGCCGGACTTGCGATCGAGGATGTAAAAAAATCCGTTTTTGTTCGCCTGCATGATGACCTGACGCGGGCCACCGTCGAGGTTGAGACTTGCCAGGACCAATTTCTGGACTGCATCGAAGTCCCAGCTGTCGCGGGGGGTGGTCTGGTAATACCACGCCATTTTCCCGCTGTCGGCATGCAGGGCGATGATCGAGGCGGTATACAGGCTATCCCCTTGTGCTTTCCCCAGCTGTCGAAGGTCATAGGGCGCCGCATTGGCGGTTCCGAAGTAGACCAGGTCCAGTTCCGGGTCGTAGGCAAAGCCATCCCACACTGTGCCGCCCCCTTGGAACTGCCCATCGCGGGAGGCGTCCCAGGTTTTCGCCGCCTTCTCGAGCTCCGCTGTTGCGGTTTCGCCGGCCTTTGGCACCGTATAAAAACGCCACTTGAATCGACCGGTCGCCAGGTCATAAGCCGATACATAACCGCGCACGCCACCGCGGCCCATGTCTGCACCGGAATTGCCGATGACCACCACATTGCCCGCGATCTGGGGCGCGCCCGTGCTCGAGTACGGCAGCTTATGATCCGTAATGGTATCGGCCTCCCAGATGCGGGTGCCGGTGGCCGCGTCCAGGGCATGGAGTCGCCCATCACCCGAAGCAACGTAGACTTTACCTTGCCACACGGCGACGCCGCGATTGACCAGATCGCAACAGGGATGACGACCGGCAAAGTGATCACTCTGGGGATCGTAGCGCCACAGTTCACGACCCGTCGCGGCATCGAGTGCGTACACGTAGCCCCATGTGCCCGACGTATACATCACGCCGTCTATGACGATTGGCGTTGCCTCCTGGCCGCGCATCGGCCCGGCCAGGTTGTAGCTCCAGGCATATCCCAGACCTTTGACATTTGAGGCATTGATGCTGGCGAGCGGTGAGAAGTAGGTGCCGTCCTGGTCACGGCCACCCGTGTACCAATTTTGCCCGGCATCCACGCGGCTTGCGTTTGCGTGTGCGATGTTGAGCGCGTTCAGCAGCAACGCTGTCATGAGCATTTTGATCCCAAACCCCATCCATCTCTCCCTCGTTGCCTGAGCGCCTGCCGCCTGTCAGCATGAAGTATGCTGCAAAATATTTCTCGCCGGATGCTGATCGCCGCGCTGCTCGCGCCGCTGTGGGTTGGTGCTGCCGAGATACCGGTACCCGTCGATCTCGAGGTCGATGCAACCAACGGGCGTCACGACGCTCGACGCCGACTTCGAATTTCTGTCGCCGGAAAGCGCCGCGGCGCCTGGAGTATAAATATCTGTAAAGTTTGATTGCGAAACAGCGTGCTACCGTCCCCGCACGCGTGAAAAGCGATGTAAGGCGCATGGGACAAATGACATTCAACCGACTGGGCCGTATCGTGGGGCTGGCTATAGGCTTCTCCATCGCGGGCTGCGCAACCCAAAAACCCCTGTCGATGCTTCGGGACCTCCCGGCCGATTATGATGCCGGGCGCGGGCAAAGCGCAGCGGGCCAGTGGCCGTCCAAGGACTGGTATAAGGAATTCGATAGCGATGAGTTGAACGCCTTGGTCGATGCGGCAGGCTCCGACAACGGGGATGTGGCTGTTGCGCGCGCTCGCATGACCCAGGCCGATGCGCGCGCGCGGCAGGCCGGTGCCGCAATCCTGCCCAGCATCGATGCCAACGGCAATGCGAATTATTTGGCAGGCCATTCTTCCCAAGGTGGCGGCCATGAACTGGATTGGTCCGCCATGCTGTCGGCGAGCTATGAGCTGGACTTTTGGGGGAAGAACCGTGCCTCCGCGTTGTCGGCGCGGCTTCAAGCAGGTGCCGCGCGCATCGATCGCGACACTATCGCGCTCACGTCATTGGCAGGCGTGGCCAACGGTTATTTTCAAATATTGTCGCTTCGCGAAAGGCACGCCATCGCGAACGACAATCTGGACGCCGCACATCACTTGTTGGATGTGGTGCAGGCGCGCTTCGATGCGGGAGTCGCGACGCCGGTGGAGTTGGCGACGCAGAGAGGTACCTATGACACGGCGCAGATCGCTGTTGTGGATTTGGAGCAAGCGGAGTTCGAAGCGCGCACCGCGCTTGCGTTGCTACTAGGGCGTCCCCCCGAGAACTTTCAGGTCGTGACAAGGCCGCTGAATGAACTGCGCGAGCCCGCGGTGTCAGCGGGCCTTCCATCGGAATTATTGATGCGCCGCCCTGACCTCGTGCTGGCCGAGACCAACCTGCGCGCCGGCCACGCAGATCTGGCGGTGGCGCGGGCCGCCATGTTCCCAAGCATCAGCCTGACCGCCGGCGCCGGCGTGCAAAACCCCGCACTGCCCGCCACCGTATTGACCATCCCGGGCATCGGCCCTTCATTTGCCCTGGGTGCGAGCCTGGTCCAGCCCATCTTCGATCATGGACGATTGAAAGCGCAGCGAGATGAGGTCGCGGCCAAAGAGGTGGAGTTACTCGCGGCCTATCGGACCGCCATTGTCTCGGCGCTGATCGACGTCGAGAACGCGCTTGCGGAGATCAATCACCTCAATGTGTCGCAAGAATATCAATTGGAGAACATCGCTCAAAGCGAACGCGCCTTTGACGGTGCGAAGTTGCGTTATGAGGCCGGCTCGGGTGATTACCTCACGCTGCTCGAAGCGCAACGCACTCTTTACATGGCGCGCGATCAGTTCGTGCAATACAAGCTGGCGCGCCTGACTGCGCTGGTGAGCTTGAACAAGGCCCTCGGCGGTGGCTGGTCGCCGCCGCCAATAATAGAGGCGGCCGTGACATGGAATCCGAACCGATGACTCAGGAATTGCGAACCTCCCCGCCAGGCTATGTCGTGTTGGGCTGCATGTTATTCACTTTATCGTTGTGCCTTGCTGCCTGTCATAAGGTGATGCCCGCCGCTGAGCAGGCGCCAGTTGTGAAGGACGCCAGTGATAACGATAAGGCGAGTGCGGCGGAAGGTGCGGAGGGCGTGTCCTTGAAGCCGGAGGAAATCGAGAAAATGGGCATCGCGACGACGGCGGCGAAGAGCCTCATGCACGCGCCGGAAGCCACCGGGTTTGCTGTCGTACTCGCCCATGAGAACATCGCCACCGTAGTCGCGGAATTGGAAACCGCGGCAGCCACCGCGCATCAAAGCCGAACGGCGCTCGAGCGCACCCAGCGCTTGATGGGGACGGCCGGGGCAATGCCCGCCGACACCCTGGAGGGCGCACAACGCCAGGCGGCGGTGGATCAGGTAGCGCTCGAACTTGCCCATCGCAAGATGTCCTCAATGTTTGGTCAAAACTCCCCGTGGAAGAATCAGGTTGACAGTCCACAGCTGCGCGGATTGGCGAGCGGAGATGCCAAATTGGTGCGCGTCAGCTTCTCGCTCGGTGCGACGGCTGATGCGCCGGTCACCCGCTTACGGTTGGCCCCGATCAATGCCTCACAGGGCGGCGAGAGTATCGAAACCCGATCGGTATGGAGCGCGCCCGCCGATGCGACGGTTCCCGGTCGCAGCTACTTTGCTTACCTGAAGTCGAGCAGCTTTGGGGAAGGCGAGCGGTTGGTGGCTTGGGTGCCAATCGGCGCAGCGGAATCTGGAGTCTTGGTGCCCGCGGTTGCCGCAGTAATCAACGGTGGAAAGTACTGGTGCTATGTCGAGGAGAAGCCGGGGCAATTCGTGCGCGCGGAACTGGACCCGGATAGCACCACCACGGAGGGATACTTTGTGAAGGAGGGCATCGAAGCGGGCGCAAAGATCGTGACGAGTGCCGCGGGCCAACTGCTGGCGCGTGAAATGAATCCCAGTACCGCCGCGGCGGATTAAGCATGATTCGTGCCCTCGTCGCCTTGTCTGTGCGCCACTATGGCGCAGTTACGGTGCTGACGCTGTTGGCCTTGGCGCTCGGTACATGGGGCGCGCTGCAGGCCCCGCTCGATGTCTTCCCGGAGTTCGTGCCCTCACAGGTGGATATCCAAACCGAGGCGCCAGGCTTTGCTCCCCAACAGGTTGAGGAATTAGTAACCAAGCAGGTGGAGAACGCTGTCAACGGGTCGGCGGGTTTGGCGACATTGCGCTCCGAATCGATTCCCGGTTTGTCGGTGGTGACAGTCACGTTTGCTGACGGCGCCGATGTCCACATCGCACGCCAAGGAATCGCTGAGCGACTCTCAGAGATCGGCGGCTCTCTGCCGGCGGGGGTATCCACGCCCAAATTATCGCCGCTCGTCTCGAGCACGATGGATCTGCTGATGATCGGTTTGCTGTCGGACACGGTAGACGCCTTTACGCTTCGCGACAATGCCGATTGGATCATCAAACCGCGGTTGCTGGCCGTGCCTGGGGTTGCGCACGTCATCGTGTTCGGCGGGGATGTGCGTCAGATCCATATCCTGCCGGACACGCGAAAGCTCGCAAGTTTCGGCCTGTCGTTCTCGGATCTTGCCGATGCAGCAAAAGCGGCGCTGCCCTTGCGGGGGGCGGGTTTCATTGATTTGTCTGCCCAGCGCGTATTGCTGCAATCGCCAACGCCGGAACCGGACATCAAGGCGTTAGGCAATGCGGTTGTTGCGGTGCGCAATGACATGCCGGTCCTGTTGCGCGATGTGGCGCAAGTAAAGATTGCACCTGCGCTGCGCTCCGGCGACACGCTGATCATGGGCAAGCACGGCGTGATGTTGTCACTGGCCAGCCAGTTTGGGGCGAATACCTTGAGTACTACTCAGGCGGTGGAGAAAGCCCTTGCTGATTTGGAGCCGGCGCTGAAAAAGCAGGGCATCGTTGTGTATAAGAACTTGCATCGCCCCGCGAATTTCATCGAGCGGGCGCTCTCCAATCTCCAGCAGTCACTCATCATCGCCGCAGTGCTGATTCTCGCAGTGCTCTATCTGTTCTTGCGAGACTTCCGTGCGGCGTTGATTGCCTTCACCGCGATCCCCCTGTCGTTACTTGCCGCCGTGGCGGTGTTGCGGCACATGGGGCTGACCCTCAATACCATGACACTCGGCGGCTTCGCCGTCGCACTCGGCGTACTGGTCGACGATGCCATTATCGGCATTGAGAACATCCTACGTCGGCTGCGGGAAAATGCGGCGTCGCGTTCGCCACGGGCGCGGCTGGATGTGGTGCTCGAGGCCTCGTTGGAGGTCCGGGGACCCGTTATTTATGCCACGGCCGTGGTCATTGCGGTCTTTTTGCCGGAATTGTTCACCTCGAGCGTCCAAGGCCATTTCGTCGGGCCTCTGGCCCTCGCGTTCATTTTCGCAGTGGTGGCATCATTGTTGGTTGCCATGACCTCGACCCCGGCACTGTGCGCGTTATTGTTGCGCCGACACGATGCACGTCCGGAAGCTCGGTGGCTTGCGCGCCTTAAATCCTGGCAAGGGGCCGCAGTGCACCAGGTGGGCGCACATGTATATGCCACCGTCGTCATTCTCGTTGTATTAGTCCTTGCCGCCGGCGCTGCGCTACCGTTCCTCGGGGGCACCTTCATGCCGGACTTTCGCGAGGGCCATTTTGTCATGCAGGTCACCAGCTCGATCACGGGCACCTCACTTACCGAGATGTTGAATGTCGGGGAGCGCATCAGCAAAGAGGTGCTGGCATTGCCCTATGTGGAATCGATCGAACAGCAGGTTGGGCGCGCCGAATTGAGCGAGGATACGTGGGGCCCGCAGCGCAGTGAATTTCATGTAGAGCTAAAACGAGATGCGACCATTGACCAGGCCGTCGCGCAAGAAGAACTCCGGGCTATCCTGCAGGGCTACCCCGGTCTACAAACCGAGGTGGTGACTTTCCTCGGCGATCGTATCAGTGAGAGCTTAAGTGGTGTCAATGCGCAAGTTGTCATCAAGATCTTCGGCGATGATTTGGATGCGCTTGATGCCAGTGCCAATAAGGTGGTCGCGGCCCTGGGCAAGATCAAGGGCATCGTCGACTTGCAATTCAAACGACAGGGCGGCACGCCGGCGATTTCGATTCACTTGATTCCTCCCGCTTTGGCCGCCACCGGTGTCAAGGCGCAGGATGTGTTGGAAACGATCGAGACGGCGTATGCCGGCGCTAAGGTGGGACAGAGTTTTCAAGGCACTCGCACGGTCGATGTGGTCGTGCTGCTGCCGGATGAGGTGCGACACAATCCGACAGAACTCGCGCACTTGATGATCAACACTCCGTTAGGCCCGGTACCTTTGTCGCAAATCGCCAATGTGGAGGTGGGTCAAAATCGATACAGCATCGAACACGATGGCGGTCAGCGGCTGGTCGCGGTCACTTTCAATGTGGGATCCGGATCTTTGCAAGGCATCGTTCAAGAGGCGCAGCAGGCCATCACGAAATCGGTGGCGCTGCCCGCCAACGTTTTCGTCCAATTCACCGGCGCCGCCGAAGCAGAGTTAAGGACCCGCAATGAGTTGGTGTTGTATTCGGTGTTGGCGTTGGCGCTGATCGTGATGATCCTGTTCCTGTCATTCCACTGGCGAGCCAACAGCTGGTTGGTGCTGGCTAATCTGCCTTTCAGCCTGATCGGCAGCGTGGCAGCGATCGCGGCGACGGGATTGGGGATTTCATTGGGGACTGTGGTAGGTCTTGTTACGGTGTTTGGCGTGAGCGCGCGCAACGCCATATTACAATTAGCCCATTATGAACATCTGGTGGAAGTAGAGGGCTCACATTGGAATGTGGATCTGGTGGTACGCGGCGCCAACGAGCGGTTGATACCCATTCTGATGACTGCAGCGGTCACGGCGTTGGGCCTTGCCCCATTGGCATTCGGGTTGCATCGACCGGGGCAGGAGATCGAGGGTCCGATGGCCGTAACGGTGCTGGGCGGGCTTTTGTCCTCAACGCTTTTGAATCTGCTGGTGTTGCCGGCGCTTGCGAACCGTTACGTACGTCTGCCGATTCCGGTCCTGCAATCTGCGCCAGCTCACTGATCGGCTGGACTGGTGAGCTTGCCGGGGTAGTGCCGTAGGCGCATGAAAGTCCTCCTCATCGAAGATGATGCAGAAACTGCCCAGTTCATCGCCGCTGGCTTGTCGGGCGAAATGCATGACACGACGATCGTGCCCGACGGCTTGGCAGGTCTGAACCGGGGCATGAGCGAGGCCTGGGATTTGTTGATCGTCGATCGCATGTTGCCGCAGCTGGACGGTCTCACCTTGGTCGGCAAACTTCGCAACGCCGGAATCAAGACCCCGATCCTGTTTCTAACGACGCTCGGCGGCGTGGATGCGCGGGTGCAGGGACTGAACGCGGGCGCGGATGATTACCTGATCAAACCATTTTCCTTTGCCGAGCTTGCGGCCCGTGTCGCAGCGCTGGGCCGCAGACGGCTCGGTTTCGCAGCCGACAGCACGCTGACAGTCGCCGATCTCGAGATTGACCTGATGAAGCGCTCAGTCAGCCGCGCCGGCGTCCCGGTGGAGCTGCTGCCACGAGAGTTCCGGTTGCTCGAGTACTTGTTCAAGCACGTGGGTCAGACCGTGACGCGCAGCATGCTGCTCGAAAACGTGTGGGATGTGCACTTTGATCCCAGCACGACGGTGGTTGAGACACATATCAGCCGCCTGCGCAGCAAGATCGACCGCGCGTTTGGGATCCCATTGATTCATACCGTACGCGGCGTCGGATACATGCTCAGTGCCGAGCGCTAGAGTCTATCGCACATCGAGTTTTCGGCTCGCACTGATCTATACGGCGTTGACCGGGATCAGCTTTGCGATCTTGCTGGTGGTGATTTTTTTCTCTACGACGCATTTCATGCGTCACCAAATCGATGACAGTGTCAGCAGCGAGGTTGGCGAAATCCTGGCTGATAGCCAGGGTTCCGACTCAATCCGAGCGGTGGTTCAAGGGCTGTCGCGCCACCCGGCAGGTTTTTACTATCTCTTTCAAGATGATCATGGCATAGCTCTAGCTGGCAACCTCCCCGCGATGCAAGCCGTGCAAGGTGTGCGCGAATGGCCGAAGTCTGTCAAATCCAAGCGCTCTGCATTGTCGGCGATCCGCGGACGCGGTACCAGCGTTCCGGGGGGATATCTCTTTGTCGGCTGGAGCACGCACCAGCTTCATGAGATGGAGGAGAGGGTGGTCGGCGCATTCGCCTGGAGCCTTGCCGCGTGTATTGCCCTGGCGTTGACCGGCGGCTGGCTGATGAGCGCGCGATTGATGAGTCGCATTGAAACGGTGAGTAACACCAGCCGCAACATCATCAGTGAAGACTTGCGACAACGGCTGCCTGTGACACAGCCGGGCGATGAACTGGATCATCTGGCCGAGAGCATCAATGCCATGCTCGATCGGATCGAAATGCTGATGGAGGATTTGCGCCAGGTGACCACCGACATTGCGCACGATCTGCGCACACCACTGACCCGTCTGCGGCAACGGATGGAACTGGCCAGTCGACCGGGCATCGATGTGGCAATGGTGCGCAATACACTGGGACTGAGCGTCAAGGAAATTGACGCCATTTTGGGGATCTTTACCGCGCTCCTGCATATTGCGCAGTTGCAGGGCGGCCCGCGCCGCGCAGCGTTCAAAGACGTCGATGTGTCCGAATTGCTGGACACGATTGTAGAGCTGTATCGTCCCACGGCCGAAGAGAACGGCCAGACTCTGCTCGAAAACATCGTCAAGCCGTTAGTTGTACAGGGCGAGCGCGAATTGTTGATGCAACTGTTTGCCAATTTGACCGAAAACGCGCTGCGGCATACGCCGCGCGGCTCGACTGTTACGATTTGTGCCTCCAGCAGCAATGGCCGCCTCACCGTGAGCGTCATCGATAACGGGCCCGGAATTCCCGAGAACATGCGCGAAAAAGTATTGCAACGATTTTTCAGACTGGAAAACAGTCGCACGACCATCGGCAATGGGTTGGGCTTAAGCCTGGCGAATGCCATCGTCCGTGCCCATGAAGCTGCGCTCGAATTGACCGATGCCGCGCCAGGCCTGCGCGTGAGTGTCGTCTTCAAGACAAGCTGAGCGCCGATCATTCGCTTTTCAGCGCGGCTGCGCCGAAGCTTGCAAATTTGTAAAGTCCGCGCTGGATGTTGGCAGTTAGACTTGTAGCGCTGCAGTTTTAATAGCAAATCCAGAGATCAATCCAATGTTCAAGCTGCCTCTCGTGTGCGTGCTGCTCGCCGCCACCGCTGCCCTTGCGTATACCTCCCAGGCCGCCGATCCACCCGGCCTATACCACATTTCGAAAACGATCCCGTTGGGCGCGCCTGAGCGATGGGACTACTTGAGCTTCGAACCGACGTCCAATCGCCTTTATGTCGCCCACGGCGATCGAATCGATGTGATCGACCTCTCGCGCGGCGAGATCGTGGGAAAAGTGGTGATCGATGGTGCCAATGGAGCCGCCATCGTGCCAGCGATCGGCAAGGGCTATGCGGGCAGCCGCGGCGGCAAATCCGCAGTGGTGTTCGACCTCAGCACCTTCAAGGTCTTGAAGTCACTGCCGGCCGCGGAGGACACGGACGGCATCATCTACGACCCCGCAAGCAAGCGGGTTTTCTTGATGCAAGGCGATCCTCATAGCATGACGGTGATCGACACCACCACCGACACTGTCGTGATGACGATTCATTTGAGCGGCCAGCCTGAATTTGCCGCGGTGGATGGAGACGGCAAACTCTACGTCAATATCGAAGATCGGCGGGAGATTCAACGTGTCGATACCAAAACCGGCAAAGTCGACGCGACGTGGCCGGTCAAAGCTTGCGATAGCCCACATGGACTGGCCATCGACACCGCGTCACATCGATTGTTCACGTCCTGCGTAAACTCGAAGCTCCTGGTCGTGAATACTACCGACGGCCATATCGTCGCTACTTTGCCGATTGGACTGCACAGCGATGCCGCCGCCTTTGATCCGCGTACGAGGCGGGTATTCAGCTCAAACGGCGACGGCACGTTGTCAGTCATCCAGCAGGAGAGCGCGGACCAATATAAGTCGCTCGGTGAGGTTACGACGCAGCTGGGTGCTCGAACCATGGCGCTCGATCCGAAAACCGGAAGGATCTACCTGGTTACGGGCGATTACACAGAAGTCGATCCGGCAGCCAAGGATCTTCGTAAGCGTTATGCCGTCAAGCCCGGCTCAACCCGCTTGCTGCAACTGGATGCAGTAGAAAAATGAGGTGACGTACGACTGGCCAAGGCACGTAGCGCCAGATCACACGTAGCTCGCAGCGCGGGATTCCAGAAAAGTTTTCGTTTGAACTCTGGGGATATTGCGCATGGGCAGTTTTGAAGACCGGCGCTAATTCAAACCAGAATATGAAATATGGGTGATACACCGGGAGTCGTGGCTAGCCGCGCTTCCGGTGCCCCAATACCAAAGGAATCGGCGGGCTATCTAGCTGCGCTATTGAGGCGCAATTCGATGGGCGTGGTCATGCTCAAGGTGGTACCCGAGCGTTGAATGCGCTCGATTATCCGTTAACCTGATGCGGCGCGTGTTCCACCTTGGCTCCGAGCGCTTTCAATTCCTCAAATTCAAGCTCAGAGACATGGTGCTCGACACCCGGCGTATGGCCCTTGTGGCCGATCACTGCGTAGTGCTTGCCGTCGCGTGTCCAAAGGATGAGATCATGATGCTGCAAGGCGTCTGTCAGTTTTTTGTCCATGCGCTACGATGGCAGAACGAGTCCCGCGTCGCAACCCGTCACGACCTTGGCCATGGTGTCGAAGGCTTTCAGAACACGGCGTGGTCGCCGCGTTCAGGCGCGATGTCTCCCCTGACAAGGGCAGCATAAAAATCGAACAAGGTTTCGCTGCCGGTCGAGGGGGTAGCGGCGGCATCGTAGCGTCCCGCCGGATTCATGACCAACATCGATTCGGTGGCGTAGTAGCGACCGATTCGAGCCAGCTCCGCCTTGGCCGCCAGCGGCGGGACCACCCGGCCGGCGGCACCCAATCCAACGATGATCGAGTCGAGCAGTCGCACCGGTACATGGCGATAACGCGGCGGTCGGCCCAGGAGCGAAAAAAGGTGAGCGCCCTGTTGCAGCGGCGTGATCGCGTCACCCGGCCCGCCGATGGGCAGTACTCGGTTCCAGCATGTCGCATCATCCAGGCAGTTCGCCAGATATTCGGCGAGGTCACGGTCGCTGATGGGCTTACATGCCGTCAGCATGCCATCACCGAAAACCAAAAATGGCTTGCCGCTTCTCACCCGTTCAATTTGTCCGGACAGAGACTTGAAAAAAGCCGTCGCACGCACGATCGAGTAGGTCAGACCGGATTCGATCAAGACTTGCTCAAATGCAAGCTTGGCTCGTTGAAACGCAAGCAGGGGCTTCTGCACGCAGATTGCCGACAGCAGCACCACGTGGGCCACGCCGGCGTGCTTCGCCGCTGTCAACGCATTACAGTGAGCGCGATGATCGATTGCCCACGCATCCTGCGGACTGCCGGTGCGCGAGGCCATGCACGAGATGAGCGCGTCGAAGCGCTCACCACAAAAGCCATCGCGAGCCAGCGATTCAGGATCGCGGACGTCCCCATAGCGCACGGTGGCTCCCGACAGTAAGTGTGCGGCATCGAGCGGCGCGCGGCCCGCGCGCGGCCGTACGAAACACACCACATCATGACCGTGCCGAAGCAGCGCGCCCACCGTTGCGCGGCCGATCGTGCCGGTCGCACCGAGAACGAACAGGCGTCGGGAGCGCTGCGATATCACCGCGCGATCTCGGTGCGCGCCTCGAGAAGTTGCGCTCTGCCCGGCTGATCCGTGAGCGCTGCGGCAGCCAGCAGGCGTTGAAAATAGCGGCGGGCTCGGGCGCGATCGCCCGCAAGCTTCGCTGCCTCGGCGGCGCCGTAGAGGGACCAGAACCGATTCGGCTCACGGCGCAATGCATTCTCATACTCGCGCAGCGCCGGCGCAGGACGCTTTAGCTGCAGCAGCATGTCGCCGAGGAGTTCGCGCGCCGGCGCGAGCGGTCCGGGGGTCACCGCGTTCTTCTCGGTTGCTTCTTCCATGTCAGCCACCCTGCGCAGGCCGGCGAGCGCAACCGCGGAATGCCCCTCGGTCAGGGCCAGCCACGCCACGACTTCGAGACGTTGTATCTCGACCTGATCGGCCCAATAGCGTTCTTGCGCGGCCGCCAGCCCGTCGTGTATCCGGCCCAAGGCCTCGATCGCCGTGCGCGCCGTGGCCGCATCGCGCAGATGTGCCGCGCCCAGACCAATGGCGAAGTAAGACATCGCATCCGCATAAGGCAGCGGGCTCGGATGCGGTTGCAGCGCTGCGGCCTCGGTCCAGGCGTGGCGTTCCAGGGAAAAGCGCGCGGGAATGGCCGCGCTGGCGAAATAGGCCGGCGCCGCTCCGCTCGCGGCGGTGGGGGCGGCAGGATCGAAGTGCTGCAACGCCTGAGACGCCGTGTCGAGCAGCCGCGCAGCGGCCTGGTCCTGCCCCGTTTGCAGATAGGCATAGATGAGATAATCGCTCGCATGCAGTTCGTCCGCCGGCTGACCAGCCGCCCGTGCAGCAGCAGCCGAAGCCCGGTTCGCCTCGATCGAGGCCGGCCAGTCACCAAGCCGTGTAAACGTATGCGAGGGCATGTGCAACGCATGGGGCGTCGACGGTGCAATCTGACTGTAGCGGCGCGCAGCGTCGGCCGCTCGGCCCGCGAGCGGGGGGACGTCATAGGCGTGAATGATGTAATGCGCGAGGCCTGGATGGTTCGGCAAGGCCACGAACAACGATTCCAGAATGGCGCCGGCTTTCAATTGCTTTGCGAATGTCTTGTCGGCGGGATCCGCAGCAGCAGCCAGCGACAGCGCATAAAAAATCTGTGCCTCGGTGTCGTCGGCATAGCGGGCCGCAACCGCCCCCATGGCATGCTCGTACGCCAGCGCCCGCGTGCGCTGATCGATTCGATCACTATCGGTGTACAGGCTTGCGACGGCCTCGATGTAAAGACGTTCCCGATCATTTTTGGTGCTTGCGGCACGCGCCTGTGCGACCGCATCGAATCCCTGGGCGAGTTGTGCCGGAGACTTGCCGCCAGGTGCAAATGGATTGCCCCAGCGGCTGAGCGCGATGCCCCAGTAGGCCATCGCGCAAGACGGGTCGCCTGCGAGCACCGCTTGGAACGCGTCGATCGCCTGCCCGAATTGGAAAGAATGCATCAGCGCCACGGCGCGATCGAAAGGCGCTCGCGTGCTGGCACTGCAGGAGGTCTCGAACGAGACCGTGCCCAGGGTCTCAACAGCCTCGTGCTCGTGCGTCTGAGCCAGACTGATACGCGATACGATGAACAGCGCAATTGACAGGAGCAAAGCCGGGCGGAGGGGCATCGATTCAGTGTAGCCGGGATGCGACGACGCGCGCCAGCATCCAGCGCGCCATCAGCTCGAACATCTGTGCACGCGCCGCTTCGTCTTCGTTGTGTGGCTCGTGCAGCAACCTTGGATACAAGACGAGTTGCTTGTCAGACGAGCCAAGCGCGGCGATCAGTCGTTCCGAGCCGCTTACCGGGCAAACCTCGTCGGCAGTGCCATGAATCGCGAGCCACGGCAGGTGTATCGTCGGCAAACCGGCCTTGCAGGTCTCGCACGCCGCAGCGAAACCGTACAAGAGCCGCAAACTGGCCGAGCGCGGCACCAAAGGATCGCTCATGTGCGCGCGCTGAATGTCTTGAACCTGCGTCAGTCTCGACGCATCGATTCGCAGCGTGATACGCAGGCGCGGCAACAGCGTGTTCGCCATGCGCAACCCCAGGCCGCGCCAGCCGCCGAGCGACGGCAGCGCATCCAACGCGCAACCGCTGGTGATCACGCCCGCGATCCCCGCCAAGCCGTCCAGGGCTGCCAGGATAGAGACCACGGAGCCCATGCTATGGCCCCACACGAAAAATGGCAGCGCTGCGTGTCGCTCGCGTAAGGACGCAGCGACGGCGTTCAGGTCGTGGGCAAAGCCCGCAAAGTCGTCAATCTGCGAGCGGGCACGCAGGTTGCGCCCGTGACCCCGCTGGTCGTAAACGAAACTGGCAATATCATGGCGCGCAAGCGCATCCGCGACGTGCCGATATCGTCCTCCATGTTCCGCTATACCATGGACCACGACCAACGCGGCGCGCGGTTTGTCAGGAATGACCTCGTAGCCCGGAAAGGCTGTGCCTGGGAGCAGTTCAATTACACTGGTCACATGCCGGGTCGTCTACGCTGTTCGAGCTTTCTGATTGTGCTGTTGGCATTTGCTGTCATCCCGTCTGCGCCTGCGCAAGTTGAACCGCCTATCAATGTCATCTTCGATACCGACATGTACAGCGACATCGATGACGTGCTGGCACTGGCCATGTTAAATGCCTTGCAGGATCGCCACGAGGTCAATGTGGTGGCGGTGACCATCAGCACCGACGATCCCTGGTGTGCTTCGTACGTCGATCTGGTCGATACTTTTTATGGCCACCCAGATATCCCGGTCGGGAGCGTGCGGGACGGTGTCACCGCCGCCGCAACCATCGAGCGGGTGGAGCAGGGGACGACCGCGCCCGTCCTGCAGCGGGTAGCCTACGTCCAGGCAGAATCGGAACGCCGCAATCCGGACGGTTCGCTGCTTTACCCGCATGCCTTGGCGAATGGTACGCAAGCGCCGGAGGCCGTGTCCTTGCTCCGGAAGACGCTGGCTGCGCAGCCGGACGGCAGCGTCGTCATCATCCAGGTTGGCTTCAGCACCAATCTGGCGCGGTTACTGGACAGCGCGCCGGATGCAATCAGCGCGCTGGACGGTGCTACGCTGGTAAAGAAGAAAGTCAGGCTGCTCTCGACGATGGCAGGCAACTATGGCGCAATCTTCTATGATGGGAAAATGCATCCTAAAGGTCAGGCAGAATTCAACCTGTTCATGGATGTCGCCAGTGCGGAAAAGCTGTTCGACCGTTGGCCGACACCGCTCGTTGCCAGCGGATTCGAGATCGGCATGCAGATGTTCTTTCCAGCAAAGAGCATTGAGGCGGATTACTCTTACGTCGCGCACCATCCGATCGCCGATTCATACCGCTACTATGTCAATGGCAGCACGCGCTGGCCGCATGACCATGCCACCTTTGATCTGACTGCCGTGCTGTACGCGGTCCGCCCCGATAGGGGTTATTTCTCATTGTCGAAACCTGGGAAAATCACCGTCTTCGGCGACGGCCTGAGTCGCTTCAAGGCGCAGCCACTCGGTCTGCATCGTTACCTGATACTCGATGCGTCGCAGCGGCAGCGAACACTGGAAGCCATGGTGATGCTCACGAGTCAGCCGCCATCACGATAGGCCACCCCGATCTGTTACCTGGTTTTCACTGGCACGATATCGACGCGGACGGCGTGCGCATTCGAACCGCGGTCGGCGGCGACGGTCCACCGTTGCTGCTGCTACACGGTCATCCGCAAACACACCTGACCTGGTACAAGGTCGCGCCGGTATTGGCGCGCCGTTTCCGGGTGGTGGCAACCGATTTGCGCGGCTACGGCGACAGCGAAAAACTGCCCGGCGGCATTGAGCATCGTAACTACTCGAAGCGTGCCATGGCGGCCGATCAGTTGGCGGTGATGCGAGCGCTCGGCCATGAGCGCTTCTCGGTGCTGGCGCATGACCGTGGCGCACGCGTGGCGCACCGGATGGCGCTCGATGCGGCCGAGGCTGTCGACAAGTTGGTAGTGCTCGACATCGCGCCTACGGCGTCGATGTATGCGTTGACGAATCAGGCCTTCGCCACGCGCTACTTCTGGTGGTTCTTCCTGATTCAGCCGTTTGACCTGCCGGAACGGCTGATCGGCGCGGACCCGGACTATTTTCTGGAAAAGCATCTCGAAGCCCAGACCGGGATCGCCGGGATACTGGATCCACGCGTGCTGGCCGAGTATCGACGCTGCTATCAAGATCCCGCCATGCGCCATGCCGCATGCGAGGATTATCGCGCTGCCGCCGGCATCGATCTCGAGCACGATGCCGCCGATCGGCAACGGAAGGTGCAGGTGCCGTTGCTCGCATTGTGGGGTGGCCGGGGAACGGTCGGTGCTCTGTTCGACGTCCTTGAATTATGGCGAGAAAAAGCGACAGATGTGCGCGGCCATTCGCTCGATTGCGGCCACAGTCCGCAGGAAGAAGCGCCCGACGCACTGCTCGCCGCTCTCGACGGCTTCCTGTGAAAGTTCTTAAAATGGTGTGCTGTCGACTGCTTCGTACGACACGCCACTCTGACTGCAAGGTGCCCCTGATGAAATCGATGACGCGACTGACGCTCCCCATTCTGTGCGTGATCTGGCATGCCGTACCCGCTGCGACGCGGCCATCGGTGACCATCGAAGACACCGGGGTCTTTCCGGAGAGCCTGACGGCGGCTGCCGACGGCACTCTCTACATGGGTAGCTGGAAGGGCGTGATCTACCGCGCGCTGCCCAAGCAGACCAAAGCGACGGCCTGGATCAGCCCGACGGCGCAAAACGGTTTGTTGTCGGTTTTAGGCGTGCTCGCTGACGATCGGCGCGGTGTGCTGTGGGTCTGCTCCGTTCCGGCGCCTACTCGCGAGCCGCCGGCGCCGGGCGTCACCGCGTTAATGGCATTTGATCTCAAGAACGGGCAACAGAAGCTGAATCTGCCTTTTCCGAGCCCCGCGTCTGTCTGCAATGACATCACGCTTGCCAAAGATGGCAAGGCGTATGTCTCGGACACGCCGAACGGGCGAATTTTTCGCATCGGTCCGAAGGCCGGCGAACTCGAGTTGTTTGCCGAAGATCTGCAATTCAAGGGGATTGATGGCATCGCCTTCAGCGGCGACGGTTCCCTGTATATCAATTCGGTCAGCACCAATAAGCTCTGGCGCATCGTCATCGGCAAAGATGGAAAGATGGGGGCCGTCACCGAATTGACTCCGTCCCAGGCATTGCATGGCCCCGATGGCATGCGTCTGCTGTCGGGCAACCGCTTTTTACTGGCAGAAAACTCGGCGGGCAGGCTCGATGAGATGGATGTCGCGGGCGACACGGCCACCATCAAGGTGTTGCGGGAGGGATTGCAGACGCCAACCTCGGCGATCCGCGTGAAGGACACCATCTACGCAGTGGAGAGAAAGTTCGATTACGTGCGCAAGCCCGAATTGAAGGGGCAGGATCCGGGGCCGTTCACGGTGCTGGCGATGCCTGTGCCGAAATAAACGCGGCGGCACCGCTGCGGGCATTCATCGTAGCCACGGGCTGGTGGTGCCTCAGCCTGACGGCGCATGCGCAGATTGCACCGGCCGGAGACATGCCTGACGTCGTGGTCAAAGCTCAGCGTGGACTGCCTTTGGAGCAGCCGCTCATCGGCATCACGCCTGATGAAATCGAATCTTACGGCGTCGGCACGTTGTCCGAACTATTGGCGGAATTGCGTCCGCAGACGCGCTCGAGCCGCAGCGCTTCCAATCCGATCGTGCTGATCAACGGTCGCCTGGCCGGTCCCACGGAATTCAGCAACATCCCGGTTGAGGGTATCGAGCGTTACGAGATCCTGCCGGAAGTCGAAGCGCTCAAGTACGGCTTCGGCCAGGATCAACTGGTGGTGAATGTCACGCTGCGTGAGCATTTTCGGGCCGCGACCGCGTACGCATCGGACGCTGCAGCCACGGAAGGCGGCGGTCACGATGCCTACACGGATGGAAGTTGGGTGCAACTCGAGAATAACTGGCAGGCCAGCATACGGGGCAGCTACCGGGACGATGCCTGGCTGCGTGAAAGTCAACGTGACATCGAGTCATTCGACAGCGCCTATCGGACTCTGCTGCCAGCCACCACCGACGCCGTGATCGGCGCCAATCTCGCCGGGCTGCTGTGGGGTGTCAGCACCTCCGTGGAGGCGTCGTTCGAGCTCAAGCACTCGACCTCGCTGCAAGGCCTCGCGGCTGCCGGCGACGGCGCGTCCCCCAGACTTGAACTCGGCAGCAACGCGGGTACGGCGCATGTGGCCGCACACGGCATGGGGCATTTGGGCCGCTTCGAATGGATCAGCACGGCCACCTATAATCGCGCGCAGGATAAGTCATTGAGCAATACGGGACTCGACCCGGCCGGTGACCTTCAGAGCCAGCGAACTCGCGCGGTGTATGCGGCCGAGGCCCTGGATCTTTCGGTGAGCGGCCCATTGTTCTATCTGCCCGCGGGCCCCGCGGTTGCGAACGTGAAGCTTGCGCTGGCGCAACAACGCTTCGACACCGATAGCGCGTTGCCTGCCACGCCGGGCGTCGCAACGCCGCTGGAACGCGTCGACCTGTCGCGGGTCGATCGTACGGCGATGTTCAACGCCAATGTGCCGTTGACGAGCCGGACGCGCGGCGTCTGGGGTGTAGCGGGTGAACTCTCCGCGAACTTGATGTTGGGGTTCGACAACGTCTCGGACTTCGGGACCTTGCGCAGTTACGGCGCCGGGTTCGCGTGGGCGCCGCACAAAAGCCTCGCCGTCACCCTCGCTTTCACCGACTTACAGGTGGCGCCCACGGTGCAGCAGCTGCTCGCGCCCCCCATCATCACACCCAATCTCGAGCTCTTCGATTACGTGACGGGTGATACCGTGTACGTCACTGCCATTGGCGGCGGCGCGCCAAACCTGCTTGCCAGCGACAACCGCAGTGCCAAGCTGGCGCTGGCTTTTGGTCCGTTGCCCGGCGGCGCGCGGCTGATCGGCGAATACGAGCAGAGTCACGTTCGCAACGCCGTCGGCGCGTTGCCGCCGCTGACCGCGGCAGTTCAAGCGGCGTTTCCGAGCCGCTTCCTACGAGCCGCCGACGGGACCTTGATCGAAGTCGATCAGCGCTGGACCAATCTTGCTCTGCAACGCAAAGATGATGTCCGTTGGGGCATCACCGTGCCGTTGATCAAGCCCAAGGACGGCGGTACGGGGCCGCAGCCATACGCGCGGTTCGCCATATTCGATACCTGGTATCTGCGCGCTACCACACTCATACGCGACGGCCTGCCGCCGCTTGATGAGTTGAATGGCGCGCCAACGGATGTCAACGGCGGACAGCCGCGGCATCGTGTGGAAGTCCGGGCCGGTGTCTTCGCCAAGGGATGGGGCGCCAATCTATATGGCACCTACCAGACCGCCACGCGCGTGACCGATGCTACAACCCTGAACGGGCTGTCATTTTCCGCGCTGACCAAGGTATATCTGCGCCTGTTCGCTGATGTGAAGCCGGCGCTGCGTCTGAATGGCAGTTGGGCCGACCGCTTGCGCGTATCGATCGGCGTGCTCAATCTTCTCGACGAGCGGCAAACCGTGCACGACGCCGGCGGCGTTACGCCGGTGGGATTTCAGCCTGGCTATCTCGACCCCATGGGTAGAACCATCACGCTGACTGCCCGTAAACAGTTCTGATGCCGACGCTGCGGCTTCACACGGTGAAGAATTGTCCCAGACCAAGGCGTTTCAAGCTGCGCCGATAGGCCATCGAGCTGCGATCCGCCGCGATGTGCGCCTCGAACAAGGGTTCGAGCGGCAACCGTTCCGGCTGCTGCGTCTCGACGATGATGCGGTCCTCTTCGAACACCTTGAGGTTGTAGTCGTGGACATCCTCGACCGGCAAATCTTTGTCGAAATTGCGTGCGATGGGTGCGAACAGCCGCGTCTTGCGCGCTGACACGGGCGCGGCGGCGTTCATGATGACCAATCGTCCACCCTGCGGAAAAGAAATCGTCAAAGTTGCGGTGAACGGCAGATGCACTTCGAAGTGGCGTAACCACTCGAAGCCATCCGCCGCCCGACCTTCCTTGCCGATCGGGTAATTACCCACGGTACTACGATAGTCCACCACGAAGCCGCGCGGGGTCTCGACCGGCTGATACGCCGGCACCTCGACGTTGTCCGGGTCGCCAAAAGTGCTGGTATGCACCCAGCCAAAGTGCGCGACGTCGAGAAAACCTTCGAGTTGCCGACCGGCAAATGCCGCAATGTCGACGCTGGGGCAGACGATCTGTTGAAAATCACTGTCTTCCCAGTGCGGCATGTTTGGCAGGTCAGGAATGTCGTCTGCCGCTGCAGCGAGCGACACCCAGATGAGGCCGAAGCGTTCTGTCGCCGGGTAGGTTCTGAGCCGCAGCCGCGCTGGAATTGCATCACGGGGACTTGCCGGCACGCGGTTGCAGCGTCCACCGCTGCCGTAACGCAGGCCATGGTAACGGCAGATGATACCGGCTGAATCGTGCGTCCCCAGGCTCAACGGCACGCCGCGATGCGGACAGACGTCGCGTGCCACCACCAGCTCCTCGGCCACCCGGTAGGCAACCAGTGGTTCATCCAGCAGCATCGCCGCGTAAGGCGCATGACCCACGTGCGCGGAATGCGCGATGGGATACCAATGCCGGGCCAGGATGTGCCAGTCGTCCGGCTCGAAGGTCGACTTCGGCGGCGGCATTAAGGTGTCATGCATTTTGGCAGACTACACAGCCACGACGCATTTAGCACGCCGTATGCGAGACCCGCTACACTGCCCCCGTGGCGACGATAAAAGGGTCCGATCTTCTGGTGGCGGCGCTCGAAAACGAAGGCGTCGACCGCATCTTCGGCATTCCCGGCGAAGAGAATCTCGACGTCGTCGAGTCGTTGCGCACGTCGCGTATCAAGTTGGTGCTGACGCGGCACGAGCAGGCAGCGGCTTTCATGGCGGCCTCGCATGGAAGACTGACGGGGCGACCCGGTGTTTGCATCGCGACCTTGGGTCCCGGCGCGCTGAATTTCACCACAGGCGCCGCCTATGCACAGCTCGGCGGCATGCCTATGTTGATGCTGACCGGTCAGAAGGGCATCTTGTCGTCGCGCCAGGCGCGTTTCCAGATCGTCGACATCGTATCGACCATGCGGCCTTTGACCAAGTTCACCCGCCAGATCGTCTCGACTCGCATGATCCCGACCTTGATCCGCGAAGCCTTCCGGGTGGCGCAGGAAGAGCGGCCTGGACCTGTGCACCTGGAATTGCCCGAAGATATCGCCGCGGAACGCTGCGCGCCCGTGCCGTTGGTGATGCCACACCCGGTGGAGCTGCCGGTCGCGAGCAACGAAGCACTCGATCGCGCGGCCGCGTTGATTCTTGCAGCCGAACGGCCGCTCATCATGTTGGGCGCCGCGGCGTCCCGACCACGGTCGACGTCCGGTCTCGCGAACTTCGTGCTGCGCACACGCATCCCGTACTTCACCACACAGATGGGCAAAGGCACCGTCCCCGGCGGCACGGAGCTGTACATGGGTACTGCGGCTCTGTCCGAGCGCGACTATGTGCATGACGCGATCGATCGCGCCGATCTCATCATCACGGTGGGGCACGACACCAGCGAGAAGCCGCCTTTCATCATGGGCACGCACGGCCCCAAAGTCATTCACGTGAGCTACCAACCGGCCACGGTCGAGGAAGTGTACTTTCCGCAAACCGAGGTCATTGGGGACGTCAGCCGCTCGCTCGCGCTGCTCGCGGATCGAATCGAAGGCAAGCTCCCTTTGGCCGGGAGCCTGTTGCCACTGCGCGAAGCTATCCTGGAAAAACTGGCTGCGCGTGCCACCGAGGACCGTTTCACACCGCAACGCATCGTCCATGACGTGCGTGCAGTCATGCCGCCAGACGGGGTCGTCTCCCTTGACAACGGCATGTACAAAATTTGGTTTGCCCGCAACTACCGCACCCGCGAGGCAAATACATTGTTGCTCGATAATGCATTGGCCACGATGGGCGCGGGACTGCCGTCGGCCATCATGGCCTCGATGCTTTATCCGCAGCGTCGCGTGATGGCGGTTTGTGGCGATGGCGGCTTCATGATGAACAGCCAGGAACTCGAGACAGCGGTGCGCCTGAAAATAAATCTGGTCGTTCTCATCCTGATCGACAATGCTTACGGCATGATCCGCTGGAAACAAGCGGTCGATCACTTTCCGGATTACGCAATGACGTTCAATAATCCTGATTTTGCACGCTACGCCCAATCCTACGGTGCGCATGGGCGGCATGTCAGCGACATCCGGGAATTCGCGCCGGCGCTCGAGGACGCTTTCACGACCGGCGGGGTGCATGTGATCTCCTGTCCGATCGACTACTCCGAGAACACGCGCGTGCTGGTCGACGAATTAAGAGATCGCGCGCGCTTGACGACCGAATCGGTGGAGCGGAACTGATGCCAAAGATGGAATCGCTGCTGGATCCCTGGCCGATACAGGCTCTCGACGCAACGCTCGATCTTCCGGTGGGCAGTGTCGGGCCGTCGAACGAGATTCCATATCTTTGGCATTGGTTATATTTCCTGCCCATCGCGCGCCGTTCCGAAATCGGGCCGGATGGCCACAAGGTAAACCAGGAATGGTCGAACCCCACCTTGCGCCGGCGGCGGCTGTTCGCGGCAGCAAGGCTCGATTTCATCAATCCGCTGCGGGTCGGACAACCGGCACAGATGAGCGAGCGGGTGCTCGATCGGCGCGACAAGGTGGGCCGCAACGGCACTTTTCACATGGTGACGGTCGAATACCAATACTTTCAGAACGACGCGCTCTGCATCCGCGAGGAACGCGACATCGTGTACTTGCAAGGGCCCGCCCCTGCACAGCCCGCCGCCACCGCAGGCGCGTCCGCGGTCAACGGCAACGACCCCTGGTCGATGACGCTGCAACCGGATCCCGTGATGTTGATGCGCTACTCCGCGCTCACCTTCAACTCACATCTGATTCATTTCGATCAGTTGTATACACAGCGTGAAGAGGGCTACCGGGAACGCGTGGTGCACGGCCCGTTGGTTGCCGTGGTGCTTGCGCGCCTGCTGGCGATGAACGGTGTGGCGAGCCTCAAGCGTTTCGAGTTTCGCGCCCGCAGTCCCTTGTTCGTCAATCAAATGATCCACTTCTATGGCACGCCACATGCCGATCGGGTGGAGTTGCGCGCCGTCGGCTCGACCGGAATGCTGGCGATGGATGCGACAGCCTGGTTGTAACCCAAGCGTTACCGATCGACGGGTGCTGGACGCAAAGCTTGCCGCGGTGCGAGTATGCGGACTATGAAAAGTACACTCAAACTTGCCTCCCTCGTCTGCGCTGCCTTGTTTTCAGCCGTCAGCTTCGCTGCCACCGATGCGCAGGACGTGCCCATCGTGCTCAAAGCGGCACACCTGTTCGACGCGGTCTCGGGGAAGCTGGTGGATAACGGCATCGTCGTGGTCTCGGGATCCAAGATTGAAGCGGTCGGGGCGGATGCCCGGGTCCCCGCTGGCGCGAAAGTCGTTGATCTGGGCGACGCCACCCTGATGCCGGGCTTCATCGATGCTCACGTGCATCTTACCAACGAGTCAACCCTCAATTACTACGGTGATTTCTACGAGGGCATGCTGCGTTTTCCAGTCGAGCAGGTGCTGTATGGCGCGCACTACGCCAAGGCAACGTTGGAGGCGGGTGTCACGTCGGTGCGCGATCTGGGTTCGAGCGACTATGAAGCGCTGGCGCTGCGCAATGCCATCAGGGCGGGGATGATCCCGGGGCCGCGCATGCTGGTTTCCAATTATGCAATCGGTAGTACTGGCGGACACGCCGATCAGGGTCCCATCCCGCCGCAACATCTGCCGCTCGCGACACCCGTGCAGGGCGTCTGCAACGGGCCGGAGGAGTGTCGCGCGGCTGTGCGCTATCAAATGAAGTTCGGCGCGGACGTGATCAAGTTCATGCCGTCAGGAGGCGTTCTATCGCTGGCCGACCCCGTCGACAACGTACAGCTCACGCAGGAGGAGATGAACGCCATCGTCTCTGAGGCGCATGCCTGGAAACGCAAGGTGGCCGCACACTGTCACGGCGATCGCGCTGCCAAGATGGCCATCGCCGCGGGCGTGGATTCCATCGAGCACGGCAGCTTTCTGCAGGACGACACCTTGCAAGAGATGAAGAAAAAGCACGTCTATCTGGTTGCGACTCTGTTTGCGGGTGCATGGACTGGCGAGCATCTCGACACGTTTCCACCGGCTATCGCCGCCAAGGCTCGTGCCGCCTCGTCGGCAATGCAGAACATGTTCCAGCATGCCGTCAAGATCGGCGTGCCGATTGCCATGGGCACCGACGCGGGCGTCGAACCGCACGGCAAAAATGCGCGGGAGTTTTCGTTGATGGCGAAGAATGGCATGGGCGCCGCGCAAGTGCTGATTGCGGGTACGGCGGGCGGCGCTGAACTACTCGGGATTGCCGATAAGACAGGCACGCTGCAAATGGGAAAATTTGCCGACATCGTAGCAGTGCCGGGCAATCCCCTAATCGATATCGCTGGTACCGAGCGGCCGACGTTCGTCATGAAAGAGGGCGTCATCTACGTCAATGCTGCAGGCACGCACTGAGTAAGACGACTTTCGCGCAACAACCGGAGTAGGCTACAGAAAGAATAAAGATCGCATTCCGGGGAGTGAGTCATGCAAGCATTTGCTTTGGGTTGCCTCTTGGGATTCCTGTCCGTAGGAGCCTTTGCACAAGGCGCGCCGGGGTCACCGCCCCTTTCGGTCGATGTCGGCGGGAGTGCACCCTTCGATGTGCAACTGGTAGGGACTACCACGACAGGCCAGTTCTACTACAGCAGCTCGGGACCTGCGGTCGCTGTGAACGGCGCAATGGTCGTCGGCGCCAATTCAACCAGCTATGCCATCGTCGGCGACACCTGCACAGGCGGACTGGTGTTGCAGGGTGCGGTGCGGTGCGAGGTCGACGTCAACTTCACACCGCAACAGCTCAGCGATGTCTTTGCACTGCTCGTTCTGAATACCAACGCCGGCCCGTTCAACTATCAGTTGACCGGATCGGGCTTGGCGGCCCCCTTCTTGGTAAGCCCGACCGTGATCGACTTCGGCTTCCAGCCTTTCAATACATTGAGTGCGCCGCAAAATATCGTCGTGAAAAATCCGAACCCGATACCCGTGCGCACGGACTTCGACTATTACGGGCTGTACCAGGTGGGCCTCGATTTTTCGGATACCTATGCGTGTCCTTCCATACCTGCCAATGGCGCCTGCACGATTCAGATCACATTTCAGCCGAGTACGGCGGGACCCGAGTCTGCGCAATTCTTCATTCCGATCCAGCTGGTCGATGATCACTATCAGCAGCAGCTGGTGACGATACTGGGGTCCGGTGTGAGTGACGGCGCCACCAGTGTGGATTTGAGTCCAGCATTCAACGTAACCGGCAACAGCGACAGCCGCGTTCCCACTCAGAACGGCGGTCTGGACGGTCTGGGTGACGCTTATGACAGAAGTTTGATCAGCACCCCACTGACGTGGGCGGGACAACAGTTCACTATCGGTTTTAACCCGCTCAACGCCGTGGCCGCCGCCACTATTGCGTTACCGCAAGGTGATACGCATGCGATCACCTTTCTTGGAACGGCGGTGCGCGGCAATCAGCTGAATCAGGTTTTTACGATTCATTACACCGATGGCTCCACCACGATCGCGCGCCAAAGCTTGAGTGATTGGCGAACCCCGCAGCACTTCACAGGCGAAGCGATTGCTGCCACTTATGCGGATCGGGTCGGCCCCACCGGCGCGCCGCATGCGGGGCCTTACTACTTGTACGCCTATACCTTGCCGGTCGATCACACGAAGTCGGTCGCCAACATCAAACTGCCCAATAATCGTAGCGTGGTCGCGCTGGCCGCAAACATCGAACCGGTCGGCGTGCCGGCCATCGTCGACCTGTCTCCCGTTTTTAATGTCGATGCGATTTATTATAATGGCCCTGTCGATGGGCCCGGTATAGACGGTCTGGGTAATGCAATTTCCTACAGGCAGTTGCAAGACGCGTCGTCGCCGGCCGATCAAATCTTCGGCTTGCCGCGATTCGACCTGCCTAACGGGGTAGCGAATGCGACTGTAGCCTTGCCTTCGTTCAACTACGGGTCCCTGGTACTTCTGGCGCTCGGCACGCGTGGCAATCACCCGAATCAGACCCTGACAGTTCACTATCAGGACGGCACCAGCGGCATCCTGGAGCAGAGTTTCAGCGACTGGCACACGCCGCAGCATTACCCAAACGAGTCGGTCGCCATTGCCATGCCATCACGCTTGGCGAAAGATGGCACCTCGCATGCCGGGACCTATAACGTCTATCAATATAAGTTTGCATTGGATGCGTCGAAGCCGGTCGCGTCGCTGGAATTGCCCAAGAACAATCACGTGGTGGTGCTATCGGTTTCGCTCGAGGAGTGAGCGCATTGCTAAGCCAAAACGCTACAGTGCGCGCCTGAAGGTGAGGTTGATGCGGTAGGCGTCGGTTTGGGGATGATGATTTTTGGCAAGCGCCTTGATGCCGTGGTAGTTGAGGCGTGCGGTACGGCCCCACACCACCACATCGCCATGTTCGAGAGCGATGACCGTTGGCTTGTCGCTGCGCTTGCGCCCACCCCACTGAAAAACGGCGGGCACGCCCAGCGAGAGGGAGACGATGGGGTGCGCGTGATCCCGTTCATCTTTGTCTTGATGCAATGACATGCGCGCGCCGGCTGCGTAGCGATTGATCAGACAAGCATCGGGAAGGAAGTCCGGAAAACCCGCCTGGCTCGCGGCGCCCGCGGCGACTGCAATCCACAGTTCGGGTAACGTCGGCCAAGCTAGCTGGCTCACGGGGTCGCGCGCTTCGTAGCGATAGCCGCACGCATCCGTGATCCACCCGGCCGTGCCACAGTTGGTCATCTGCACAGACATCGGCCATCCGCCCGGGGTGGTCATGTGGCGAAACGGTGCCTGCGCCGCGATCTGCGCCACCGTTGCCAGAATTTCCGGCGCGTGTGCCGCTGCAAAGCCTTTGAGCAGCACCGCATCGGGCCCGAGTTCGACGCGGCTCACGTACGCGCCCGCTGCATGGGCAGCATCCACTCGACGCTTGCATCGAGCATCTCGTCGAGCACCTTCAGGTCGGTCTTGCCGCTTTTAACGGGCACATGAAACGAATGGTCCGCTTGGTCGATGGTGCATAGCGTGGCAAGAGGCAGTTTGTCGAGGACCGCCGTCAGCAAGTGATTTTCGGCCAGCGCGTCGCGCGTGCCTTGAATGAACAGCATCGGAAACGGTACGTCCTTGAGATGTGCGCCGCGTGCATCGGATGGCTTGTCGGCAGGGTGCAGGGGGAAGCCAAAGAAGACAAGCCCGTGAAGGTGTGCCGCCGCACCGAGCGCGACCGTCTGCGACGTCATGCGACCGCCGAAAGATTTTCCACCGGCAAACAGGGGGATGCTTGGCAGGCGCCGCGCGGCTTCGGTCAGCGCTGCATTGACGGCGGTGTGACAGACTTTGGGTGGATCCGGCCGTCGCGAGCCGCGTTCGCTGAAGGGAAACTGGTAGCGTAAACACGCGACGTTGCGGCGGTGCAATCCAGCCGCGACCGAGGCCAGGAAGGAATGCGTCATGCCGGCGCCGGCGCCATGAGCCAGGACCAAGCAAGCACGCGGCTCTGCGGGAATATTCCAGAGTGCTGAGACGTGAGTGTCCCCAACCGCGATCTGGCAGTTAATCGGGTCCGTCACGCAGATTTCGCAGCGAGTTGCTTCCTCAGTTCGCGCTCCTCCCGGAACCGCTCTGTCTCGTCTCGAATCACGGCAGCAACGCCAACGGCTTTCTGGTTCGCGTCGAAAAGCATGGAGACAGAAAACGCAATCGACAGCGTGCGACCATCTTTGTGTGTCGCGGGGACCTTGAGCAGAGTCGTGCCATAGCGGGTCGTGCCGGTCTCCATGGAATGCGCATATCCTGAATTGTGACGCCCGCGCAGTCGATCAGGAACAATCATCAGCAAGTCCTGGCCCAGTGCGTCGCTCGCATCATGGCCGAAGATACGCGTGGCGGCGGCATTCCAATAGGTGATCTTGCCGTCAGCGTCGGCGATGACGATCGCATCGCCCATCGAATCGACCAACGCTTTGAAATCAATGGCGCTCGTCATCTCGTGCTCCTCATTTGCCGGAGACAAAAAAGGCGCCCCGGTGGGCGCCTCTTGAAGACCACAACGGTCCAGTAGGGTTCACACCGCGTGAGCGGCATGAAGCCTCGCAATGTCGTCCTTGGCGTAGCCTAAATCCTTCAATACTTCGTCGGTGTGTTCGCCGAGTATCGGCGAAGGCTTCACCTCTACCTCCATGTCGGAAAACTTGATCGGGCTGCCGATGGTCAAATATTTGCCACGCTGCTTGTGATCCACCTCGACGATGGAGCCGCTATCGCGCAGATCCTTCGACTCGGCCAGTTCCTTCATCGAGAAGACGGGCGCGCAGGGGATATCGAACTTGCGCAATATGTCGACTGCCTCGTATTTGGTCTTGTCTTTCAGCCAATCCTCGATGGTTGCAAAGATGTCGAACAACTTGTCCTGACGCGCCTGGGCCGTCATGTAAGCCGGATCCTTGGCCCATTCGGGTTTGCCGATGGCACGGGTGATGGGCTCCCATGCATGACCCTGAATGGTGAAGTAAATATAAGCGTTCGGATCCGTCTCCCAGCCTTTGCATTTGAGCACCCAGCCTGGCTGACCGCCACCGCCGGCATTTCCGCCGCGGGGTACTACATCTGAAAAAGTGCCATGCGGGTACTGCGGATACTCTTCGAGATAACCGATGCGATCCAGGCGCTGTTGGTCGCGCAGCTTGACCCGGCACAGGTTGAGAACCGCGTCTTGCATGGAGCAGGAAACCTTCTGGCCCTTGCCGGTCTTCTCGCGCTGCATCAGCGCGGTCAGGATGCCGATGGCGAGGTGCATACCGGTGTTGCTGTCGCCCAAGGCTGCAGCAGACACGGTGGGCGGACCATCCCAGAATCCGGTGGTGGAGGCGGCGCCGCCTGCACACTGCGCCACGTTTTCGTACACCTTCAGGTCTTCGTAAGAATGACCCTCGCTGAACCCCTTGACCGAGGCCATGATCATCTTCGGGTTGAGCTCTTGAATGCGTTCCCAGCTGAAGCCCATGCGATCGAGCGCTCCGGGTCCAAAGTTTTCGACCAGGACGTCCGATACCTTGATCATGCGCTCGAGGACGTCTTTCCCTTCCGGCGTTTTGGTATCGAGCGTCAAGGAACGCTTGTTGCCGTTTAGCATCGTGAAATAGAGCGCGTCGGCGTCGGGAATATCCCGAAGCTGACTTCGGGTCACGTCACCCGAACCAGGCCGCTCGACCTTGATGACGTCCGCGCCGTAGAACGCCAGGAGCTGGGTGCACGCCGGACCCGCTTGGACGTGGGTGAAATCAATAATTCGAATACCGTCTAATGGCTTGACCATACATTCTCCGTTTTAAAATAGTTGAGTCGCCTGATGCGCTGATGCCATCGGTCGAACTGGAATGTGCCGCCTGCGCAATAGCCAAATTGCGCCTTGGTATATTATATATCTACAGGCAAAGCGGCGATACACCCAATTAGCGCTATCGATAGAAGCTTTTTTAGGAAAACAGTAAAGTCATATAAAACAAATCAGTAGCGCCATTTTTTAATGTGAAAAGTTTGCGTTCGCAGGTGTGAGAATTTAACCCCCTGGGTCAAAAGCCGCTTTTATGCGCCCCTGTAATGGGTGCTGCGAAGGTCCCAAAAAATAGTAAAGCCGGGTCAGGCTGTTTTTGACGCCTGCGATTGACGCCATTCCTGACGCCAGAACCACACCAGCGCAGCCAAGGTCATCAGCGCCAACACGAACCAGGTCAGGGCATACTGCAAATGATTATTCGCAAAGCGCAGCACGGTCAGCCCCGGCACAGGCACCCCATCGGCAGGCCGCGGGTCGGAATCCTCGGCATCTACAAAGTACGGTGCGACCTTGGAAAGTGCCAGCGAGCTCGCAATCGCCTGAACATCTCTCGAGTACCAGCGTCGGGCTGCCGCATCGTTGTGACGCAGAAAGCCGCCTTTGGGTTCGGTCAAACGCAGCAGACCGGTAACGGTCACCACGCCAACCGGTGCGTGTCCACCGTCTGGATGGCGTCGGTCCATCGGAACGAAGCCGCGATTGATCAACACGATGAAGCCTCGTTCGCTGCGCAGTGGTGTGAGCACCCAATAGCCAGCACCGAGCACGGTGACCGCCCGCACGAGCACGTCATTCATCTGCAGGTAACTGCCCGTGACTCGTACGCGCCTGAACTCGGCCGTTTGCCGATCGACGTTTGACCATGCGTCCGGTCCTGGAGGCGGCTGCGCAGTCTGGGCCAGGCGCTCGGTGACGCGCTGAATGAGATCGAGTTTCATAGCCCGGCGTTCGACTTGCCAAACGCCTAAGGCCAGCAATCCGGTCACAGTCAAGATTCCCAGTAGGCTGATGAGGCCAAGGCGCAGCATCGGCGGTAATCCGCGCGGATCTCTACCTGGCCAAGGTCCAGGTCTTGTCGGGATCAAACGTCGACAAGGATTGAGCGGTTTGCTCCGTGTCGGCGCCGAGATCCTTTTGATAGACCACGCCGCCTGCGCTGACGAGGAACGTCATGACGCCACTGCCGCGATATTCGGCAGGGTAGGCCACGATTGCGAAGCCGCCGCGCATCGTGCCATCCAGCACGTAATCCTTGGCACCACCGGGCGCATGCTCGCCCTGCGATTTCAAGATGCGATAGAAGTAGCCATGGAACGGCGTTCGCTTGCCGGGGGCGGGCGCGTCGTAGCCTTCGCTCGCGGCTTCTGCAACGAGTTCACCGGCAGGGCTTTCCGCTGCACCCTCTTTGACATCCCAGTAAAGACCATTTTCGGTGCCAGGTTCACTGCGGAAGCGCTGCGCATAGGTGCCTTTGGGCTTGCCATCGTGTGAGGCAGCGGCATAAGCCTTCTGCGCCGCGACGAGCGCGCGACAAACTTTTATGGCATCCAATTCATTGCTGCCAATGCGTCGGTAGACCAGTTCCTGAGCGCCTTCAGCGGCATCGAAGTGCCACTTCTCATCAACACGGACGATAGGAAAGGGCAGCGGCCAATTCGCATTGCCGACCGTCAAAATCGCGGCGTCGCGGCCTTCGCGTTTGAACCCGTGTGACTCGGCATAGCGTTTCAGGAAAGCGCTGCGCGCGTTGTCGTCCTGGGTCGCATCGCCGGAAGACAGCAGGTCGATCGCTTCAGGTCCGAGGATGTGCTTGAGCTGCGCCTCGTCTTTGCCCTTGAGCGCGACGATCAGCGCGTCAGCGGCCGCGCGATACGAGGCAAAGGTTTGCAGATCCGCTTCTTGCGCGACCGCGTTGTACGGTCCGCTCACCATCACCCCGGAGAGGACGAGCGTCAGACGGAAATGACGTGCGAGACGCGTCATGGACGCTGCGCTCCGCCCGGACGACCGGAAGCTTGACGACCTGGCGGCGGGCGACTCGGTGCCTGACGACTGGGAGCCTGACGATTGGGGGCGCCGACGCTGGCTCTACCGCGCGCGCTGGCAGCTTGATCAGCGGCAGGCGTCCGTCCGCCGAGTGCGCTGGGG
>CAZZZU010000038.1:0-208 GCA_964658805.1 uncultured Steroidobacteraceae bacterium | reverse complement strand
TCGAGACGGACGACCGGTCGCCGGTCGAGATCGCGCGGGACGTGTTGTCGGCGGGCGGGCCCCGTTTTGGCCGAAGCCCGCATATGGATTGCGAGCGGCGGGGCGCGCTTGCATATTGCCAGGCCGAGGGCCGCCTGCGTTTCCCGGCGGCCGACCGCCACTGCCATTACTACCCGGCTGACCACCACCGCCTTGGTTAACCGGCGGT
>CAZZZU010000037.1:9408-37868 GCA_964658805.1 uncultured Steroidobacteraceae bacterium | reverse complement strand
CGCTGAACTCCACCAACGAGCTGTCCGCCCACTCCGGCTACATGCATTACCGCCGGCAGCTCTTGGAGGAGGGCGTGGAGCTTTACGAAGTGCGGTCAATGCTCGGCGCCAGCAGCCGCGGCACGGGGCAACAGCA
This sequence comes from uncultured Steroidobacteraceae bacterium, assembly GCA_964658805.1. Taxonomy (GTDB): domain Bacteria; phylum Pseudomonadota; class Gammaproteobacteria; order Steroidobacterales; family Steroidobacteraceae; genus Bog-1198. The sequence goes on along the minus strand of CAZZZU010000037.1, from coordinate 37,732 downwards.
GGCACTGTCGCGCCTCGGCCACTATGGACTGCACGCCAAGCTCCTGGTCTTCGACCGGAAATCGATGTACGCGGGGTCGATGAATTTCGACAAGCGCTCGCGCCTCCTAAACACCGAGATCGGTGTCATCGTCGACAGTCCCGAGCTCGCGGCACAAACCGCCGCCCGCTTCGAGGCCATGACGCAGCCCGCCAGCGCTTATGCCGTATCATTGCTGCCAGGAAAGTCCGGCAAGGCGGCCGCTATGATGTGGCGCACATTGGAGAATGAAATGCCGGTGGAGTACACGCGCGAACCGTCGAACTCGTTTAGACGCCGTCTCGAGGCCACCGTGCTCTCGTTCTTGCCGATCGAACGGGAACTGTAGTCGCGCGGCGTCTGAACTTGATGAGGGGCCTTCATGAGCATCGCCTCCGACTCGTTGGGCGGTCGGTAACCGATGCTCGAGTGCAACCGGACGCGGCTTTAGTAGGTTTCCGCGTTCGTGGACACCGCGGCTCGGGCCTCGGCGTGTGTCGCCAAGCGCTGATGCTCAAGTTGCTCGCCTTTCAATACCGATAAAAGCTTCCCATCGTCACGTCGTCTCAGCGATTGCCGCGCCGTGACATGCTCTGCTGCATTTCGTACTGAGCGAGCTTCGTCAGCCCGCACCGTGCACTCCCGTGCAGAGTGCAAATCGCCGGTCACGGCAGTCGGCTTCAGTGCCTTTTTAACCTATCGACGTCTTTAGCTGTGCATTTACCCCTGGCGCGCGATCAAGTAGAGACGCGGATCGATAGCTGCGCCGTGGTATATAATCGCGGCACGACAACACCACTGCAGTGCGCAAAAAGAGCGTCCGAATACAATGGCTGTCCACAATGTTTTGATTCTTGGCGCATCCTACGGGTCGCTGCTTGCGTCGAAGATGGCGTTCGCCGGCCACAACGTGACCCTCGTCTGTCTGCCGGCGGAGGCGGATCTGATCAACACCGACGGTTTTCGCGTGCGCATGCCGGTCAAAGGACGCAAGGACTGCATCGAGATAGACTCACGCCGCCTGGCGGGAAAGGTTAGCGCGGGCGGCCCGGCCGATTTCGATCCGAAGCATTTCGATCTCGTCGGTCTTGCCATGCAAGAACCGCAATATCGATCGCCGGGTGTTCGCGAACTGCTCGATGCGGTCGGTCGATCGCGGGTTCCCTGCATGTCGATCATGAACATACCGCCGCTGCCGTACATCAAGCGAATCGCCGGCTTGCAAGCGGAGCCCTTATCCCCGGCCTATAGCGACGTCAGCGTGTGGAATAATTTCGATGCGGCGAGGCTGACCCTGTGCAGTCCCGATCCGCAGGCGATTCGACCACCCGATGAGAAAGTCAACGTATTGCAGGTCACGCTGCCGACGAACTTCAAAGTTGCGCGTTTCGACGACGAGCGTAGCACCTCCATTCTGCACACGCTGGAACGCGACATCGACGCCGTGCGGTTCGACACACCGGATGGTCCGATTGAGTTGCCGGTCAAGCTCAAGGTGCACGATTCCCTTTTCGTCCCGCTCGCGAAGTGGGCCATGCTCCTCGCCGGCAACTATCGTTGCATCATGCCGACAGGCATGCGAACCGTGCAAGAAGCGGTGTTGGACGATCCGGACGAAGCGCGCGCGGTGTACACGTTCGTGAATGAGCTATGCATCAAGATCGGTGCCACGCCCGAGGATCTGGTCCCCTTTGCGAAATATGCAGCGGCAGCACAAAGCCTGAGCCGGCCGTCATCGGCGGCGCGTGCGCTGCAGAACGGCGTTGTAGCAATCGAACGCGCCGACAAACTGGTGCAACTGATCGGTCGGCAAAAGGATATGCACCACCCGGTGGTCGATGCCATAGTCGAATTGGTGGACCGGCGGCTCGAGGCCAACTTGAAAGGTGGGATGTAGCTTTTCTGCAGTCGGGACGTTCTGCTCAGATGTTGTTTGATTTTGAAATGATGGGCTGAGCCCGTCATAACGTTTGGTACATAATCAGGGCGTCCACGAAGCCCTGGGTCGGGTGTCGGAATGCTGCCGGCAGACGACCGACGATCTCGAAGCCGAGTGACTGCCAGAGATGCACCGCGCGCTCATTCGTGGAAACGACGAAGTTGAACTGCATCGCGCGGTACCCCCGCGAGCGCGCATGGTTCAATGAATGCAAGCACATCGCCCGGGCTATGCCACGTCCCGTCGTTCTCGCGTCGGTGATGTAGCCGCAGTTGCAAACGTGCCGGCCGCCGCCAGCCTGATTAGCACGCATGTAGTACGTACCTACGATCTCGCCATCGTCTTCAGCGACGAAGGCGTCTTTGTCGGGGGATAGCCAGTACGCAAGGGCGTCTGCCTCGCCGATGTCAGGATCGATCGTATACGTCGATCCTTCGCGGAACACCGGGAGAATGATCCCGGAGATAGCCCGCACGTCGTATTGTTGCACTGGTCTGATCTTCATGATGGCGTGTGCCTATGCGCGAAGAAACATCTTGGTAGCGTACCCGAACGACGCCGCTAATCCCTGAGCCAGTTCTCGACGCGCAATCGCTCCGTGCGGAAGAGCTCCTTGGAACTAAAACCCCTCGATGGTCGGCTTTGCAGACTGTTTGAGCCACGGACTAAATGTCTGCAACCGCTTGTCGTCCGGGTCTTTAGGCGTCGCCATTAGCAACAAGCGCACGTCATCGCGGTGGATGAAACAAAACCCGAAATCGGGCTCAGCCTCCGGTATCCAATCCCATTCGATGAACTCGTCGATAAAAGCCGCTAGCGCAACGCCTGCGCCGACGCCTGCGTCGATGCGGCGCGATTCGAGAACATTCCAGTGCAAATCGAAGCATGCCAAGTAACCGCAGGCGGTCTCAGCCAGGTATCCAATGTAGCGGTTACGGCCCATGCGCGACCATACCGCACGGTGGCTGTGGACCGCTCGTGGATAACTCATACAGTGTTGCCGCATCGGCGGGACTGGATGGCCAGCAACGAAGCGTCGCAATAAGCCAACCTCGATCTAATTCTTCGGGTTGTCCTATTCCACCGCGGTCAGTTAGATATCCGGCAAGTGTCTCGACGGCGTTGTCGTACGAGGCTACCCTCATCAAGACTTGCCACCTAACGTTCAAACGTGGCCACCATGCTCTGGCTTTTAGTCTCGTCATTCTTCCAGCATCTGGGCTGCGCCCGGATATGCCGTCCTAATTGTGGTCATTGCATGGTACCTGGCGGTGGTTTTATTCCTAGCTGCGATTTTTGCGTGGCCGCCCATCACACTTGGACGATCCGGTCGACAAGCTGAGCTAGCTACTTTCTCGATTGGTCGTCCTCAGTTGATTCAGCTTTATAAGGTCCGTAACGCAAGATCACATCCCGAGACTCGTCGGCATCGTTCAAGATGTAAACTTCATACGTGGATCCGCCTGGAGCCACGCGCAGTACAACGTGGCCACCGTAACTTCGATAGATCCGGTCCATGATCGGCCCGATCGCTACACGCGTTTCAGGACTCATTCCGGTTGCAAAAACATCCCGTGATCCGGAGTAGAACTCCTGAGACGCCATTCTCACGACCACCTCTTCACCCGGCTGTGCCGACAACCAATTCTGTTGAATGATGACCCGTGGTCGGAGCGCTCGCAGGATAGCTCCGTTAGTTGAATCGCGATTCCCATGGTGATCCAAGGTCATGGCGTCGACCGGTCCAACGGTGGCGGCCACCGGCGTTTCCATATCTCGCCAAAACGGCTGCGTATAATCGGGTATCCCGGGGGTGTCTCCTCCTGAATAATATGCGAATTTCCCGTACCGGATCGTGATGACGGTGCTGAAAGGATTCTCATCGAAATGACAATCCTTAACTGCATCGGACGGGATGTATTGCTCTGATTCCGTGCCGCGACCGGTCCAAATCACGCCGCTCGACGCTATGTTTCTGATGTGGTAATTCGGAAACTGTTGCGGATGGAGCAGTCGAATTTGATCAAGCTCGCCTGCGTGAAGTCCGACGACCGGCATCCCGTGTAATTCTCGGAATTTCACCATGTCTAGATAGTTGGCAAGCGATCTATCGCCATTGCGCTCTGTGCATGTCCGCAGATCAACAGGAATGTTGTAATTTGGCGCTGCACGATCGACGAGGGTCTTGATCGGGATAAGGTCTTCGACTTCAGCAATGCCCGCTAACCGGTAGGCGCCCGTTACCGACAATGGGCTAGAGGGCAGAACCGTTCCAATATGATCGGTATGAAAGTGCGTGATCAAAGCGTAGTCGAGCGCGATCGGCTTACCGCGAGGCAAAAATTGTCGGATGTAATCCGCGATCCAGTACCCGGCGGAGTGCAGAGCGTTTGGCCTGGCCGGAAACGGTCTCAGCGGTGACACGGACTTGATGAACCCGTCATCGGCCTCACCTGCGTCGATGAGCATGGTCGTTCCATCCGGCGCGACAATATAGGCAGCGTTTCCGCGGCCGGTGCTGATGTGATGGATATAGAGGTAGCCTTTTGTCCAGGGTGGCAGCTGCTGGTGCCTATCCTGAGGGATGAAGCCGTCGGCCTTTGCGGCCTTGCCTCCGGCAGAGGCGAGGATGAGAAGACCGACGAGCAGTGGAATACTGCGAGCGGTAGCGAAGCGATCCTCGTGCCAACTAATCCGCGAGCGCATACATCGTAGTTAGAGCAACTGAAACTTCACTGCAAGAATTGTTACCAAGCCACTTCGTCATCGCTTCCGCCGAAACTCGCCGGGAAGCCCGCGTAATGCGGGAGATCGTCCTTCACGGGCATCAGTGCATCCTTGCACATCACGTGCAGTCGAGGCTTGAAGACACCAGGCGGCAGCAGGTAAGCGCTGATTCCATGGATGCCCATGCCGGCGGGATCGCCGAACAGGTAAGTGCCGCAGGTAGCGCAGCGTGTGCGCTGGTTGTCCTTGAGCGCCCACTTGAACGTCTCGCCCTCGATCACTTCGACGTCAGCATGCCTGTAGACGGAGTACGGCACGTAGCCGCCGCCGGCGATGCGCTGGCAGTCGCGACAGTGGCAATACATGTCTGCCACAGGCTCACCAATGAGCTTGATTTTCGTCTGGCCGCAGTGGCAGGCGATGTTCATGTCGGGCATGGGTGTCTCCTCGTCAAGTGCCTATAAAGTTGATTGTATTTCACGACGCAAAATAGCATGCGTGCGAAAATAGCGGACGCCGCCGAAATTGGCCTGAGAGGTATGGCCGCTGCGGAGAGATCTCTCCAGTGACGATGACCATTACATCGGACTCCAGTCCGGGTCATCGTCACTGTCAACAGCCAATGTGTCGGAACCCTCGTGCGCGGTTGCTCCCTTCACGGGCAACCAATCCTTCTGCGAATCGCTTCTACGTCGTTATCCACGTACGAGCCCTTGGGCCGCGACTCGTTCAAAAACTTATCGAGCTCTGGGCAGCTGTTCTGCAACTGCTGCTCAGCTTGGACAAGGTCAGCGTGCCCCTCGCTGTCAGTCGCTTGGATTTTCGCGGCAACCGCGGTGATCAAGTCCTTCACAGAAGCCTGGCCAGACCGCACCGGCCACACAGACGCCGGATCCTTATTGCCGCCGATCTTGATGTGCTCGACGCTGTAGCCAAAGAGAAAGAGACCGGCAGTATCCGGATCGGCGGTGCCTTCGGTGGCATAGTAATAACTGTCTTGCAGATTGTGAAACAATACTGCATTACCGTTGACTGAACGAAGGTACTCATTCGACGAAACTCGGGCACCGAGTTCCGTGTAGAACAACTCCGCTAGTTCACCGCTTTTAGGATCAACATCACCTGGCGCGTTGCCGACTGGCAGGAAATCGCTGAATGAAGTAATTGTCACTGGTTGGCGCCAGTCCGAGTAGCCCAAGTAGTGAATTGAGTTCAGGTAGGCGATGAACGCCTGAGCCCCATACCAATTGGTATGACCGTCGCTGGTCGCGAAGTCTCGCGCGGTCAAGGTGTAATGGCCGGAATACGCCGGCGTGTCCCATTGAGACGGCGTGTCGTTTATGACACCGTCCACGGCCGCAATGACCTTGTTCACGAACGCAGTTGGGTCCCCATCGGCATTAGCCAGGGTCTTGAACAAATTAGCGTCCGAGACCCACAGCGTGTTGTTCGCGGTGTCATCTATTAGCTTGCCACCTTCGACCGGAATCAACGCAGCTTGAGCTGTCATCGCAGCCAGGGATAGCAATAGCGTGCCGAACGGGATACAGGTTATCTTCATTTCCAATCTCCTTATAAAAAACTGATCCTTCAAAATTGCATGCCGACTCACGAAGTGCCGTCTTTCCGGGCGATGTGTATACAGCGCCGCGGAACCGTCGCGTCTTACATGTAGTTAAACCGGCTATGTATTTATTAACCGGGTAGGGAGGAAAAAACCGCCAGAGTCCGATACGCCATCGAAGCGGATCTTTTTGACCACTTAGCTTGCGAGAGCGGCCTGAGTTTAGCGAAGCTAGACGACTTCCCGATGGTCACGCTGCACCTTTGCATGCGCTTGCGCGTCACGCGGAACGCGATCGGCTGCGACGGTCCGGGCTGCTCCCATGCTTAATTCAACTCTATCTTGGACGGGGCTGTCTTTGCACCAGGCTTGAAAGGTCGGCTAGCGGACGCGCATGCCGGGCAGACCGCGCCCCGGGTGCGAACTGACGCTGGCGCAGGATGCCCGCGCAGAAGCGGGGGCGATATTCTGGCAGCCTACGGCTTGGGTGCGAGATCGCCGTACCAGAAGGCCGCTGTGACGCCTCCGTCCATGAGAAAATCACTGCCGGTGATAAATCCACCGTCCGGACCCATTAACAAGGCCCCGACCGCTGCGACCTCATCCGGTGTGCCGCCGCGTTGAGCCGCTGAACTTTCAATCATCTGTCTATATGCTGCGCCGCGGGGACCGTTCAATTCATCTCGCGCGAGTGGGGTGAAGATGATGCCGGGGCTGATGGTATTCACACGCGCTCCCCGCTTGCCCCAACGGACGGCCTCCGCCATGACGCGCAGCGAGTTTCCCCGCTTTGAAACCTGATAGGCGTGCAGGGAGTCTTTGATGTGATCCGGTTGCAGCATGCGCAAGGCCAGCAATTGCTCTGTCGGCGTCGTTGCAAGCGCTGTGTTCTGCTCCCTCGATAATGCAGCTAAGCGGTGGCCAGATTGGGAAGCGATCACGATGCCAGCACCATCTTCCGCAATGACGCTGCCAAACTCCTCGAGCACCAGCGCGGTGCCGTACAAATCCACCTTCAAAATTGTTACCGGTGACGCCTGGGACGGTGAAACTCCGGCGGCATGAATGACGCCTGTAATTGGGCCGAGCGCCACGGCTATCTCCACCAACGCATGCACGGATGCTCGCGATGAGACATCGACGCGCGCCGTCGACGTCTCGAAACCCGCATCGGCCAATACTCTCGCTGCGGCGTCCGCGTTTTCGATGGATACGTCCGCCAGCAGGACGTGTTTGCCTGCGCTGACACGGCGGGTAATGGCTTGACCGATGGATCCAGCGCCGATAACGACGATGACCTTGGTCACGTTGCGGCTTTCGTTGCTCGTCATATGCATGCCTGCAAGCTAGTCCTTCGCTTACTTCAAGACTAGACTGTTGAATGAACATGCGGTCAGTAGGGGAGCTAATGAATGCCGCGTTTCGATGATTTGGCAGCTTTTGTGGCCGTCGTCAGGGCTGCAAGCTTCACTAAAGCTGCCGCCCAGATGGGTGTCACCCAGTCCGCGTTGAGTCAGACCGTCCGGTCACTGGAGCGACGGCTCGATCTGCAGCTTCTGCATCGCACGACGCGGAGCGTCGCTCCGACTGAAGCAGGCGAGCAACTCTATCGGACGCTGGAGCCCCGTCTGAGCGAGATCGAAGCTGAGCTGGCAACTTTGAGCGAAAGGCGCGGCAAGCCTATAGGCACCGTTCGGATCACGGCCACCGAGCACGCCGTGCGCACCATCATTTGGCCGAGGCTCTTGCCTTGGCTCCCAGAGTATCCGGATATCAGGATCGAAGTGAGCAGTGACAACCGCTTCACCGATATCGTAGCCGAGCGCTTCGAAATCGGCATCCGGTTGGGAGACGACGTGGCCAAGGATATGATCGCCGTCCGCATCGCGCCGGATATGCGCATGGTCGTCGTCGGTGGCCCAAAATACTTTCAGCGTCATCCGGCACCGAAAAAGCCGCAGGCGCTAACCGAGCATGACTGTATCGGGCTTCGATTACCTACGAATGGAGGTCTGCATCCCTGGGAGTTCAAGCTGGGAAACCGCGCGCTGAAGGCACACGTGAAAGGCCGTCTCGTTTTCAACCACAGCGATTTGATCGTGGCGGCCGCACTTGCCGGATATGGATTGGCCTGGGTGCCGGAAGACCTGGTGGGCAAACACGTAGCGGCTGGACGGCTGGTCATGGTATTGAGCGAGTGGTCCATCACGTACCCGGGATATCACCTTTACTACGCGACGCGTCGTTCTTCGCCTGCTTCAGCCTTGGTGGTGAAGGCCTTGCAAAACTCAGCCAGGTAACCGAGCAGCACGATTACTGGCGCAACAGGCCGTGCAGTCGGCCCCGCTTGCTGCAAACATCCATGATATTTTTCCTGATCCAACCAGAATGATCAGGGGATTTCTCTATGACCAGTGGCATTAGTTGGATGGTGCCTGCGCTCGTGCTTTTGTCGGGCATGGCAGGCGCTCAGGACCGGACAGCGCGTGACCGCCGCGAGTTTCTGGGACCTGAAACCGTGGTATCTGAGGATCCGCGCAGGACTCCCGTCGCGTCCATCGTCAAGCCGTCCGGCATTTTGGTGTTACGGGGCGGGCGATTATTCGATGCGACGGGCGCTGGCGTTCACGACGGCACGGTCGTCATTCAGGACAACAAGATCCTGAAAATACTCCCTCCCCAATCGACCGACTGGCCGAGTGAGGCAAGGGTGCTCGATGTCAGCGGCAAGACTGTGTTGCCAGGTCTGATTGACCTGCATACGCATCTGACCACCTCGGAGAATGAGGAACACGTCGAAGCCATCAGCGGTTCCGCCTCGACGCTCGTTGCTGTCGACAAGCTGAGGTTTTACATTGAGAGTGGCATCACCAGCATCCGCGACGTGGGCTCGTCTCGCGACACACCTTTCCGATTAAAGGATTGGATCGCAAAAAATCGGTTTCCCGGCCCCCGAATTTTTTCTGCTGGGCAATTCATCACGGCGGAGGGTGGCCACGCGACCGAGTCCACACCCGACGAGATGTTGCGCGCAGAGGGGGGCGTGCGGATCGCTTCAGGTCCGGACGACTGGCGACAGGCGGTGCGCGAGCAGTTTCACAACGGCGCGGACCTGATCAAGCTCGGCAGTCATTTCACCTCCGAGGAGGTGCATGCGGCAGTCTCTGAGGCCCACGATCTGGGTCTCAAGGTCACGGTCGATGCGGAAACTTTCTATATTCAGCGAGCGGTGGAGGCGGGCGCGGACACGATCGAACATCCGTTGCCTCGCAGCGATGCGACGATACGGCTGATGGCCAAAAAGGGCATCGCTGCAGATCCTACGTTGACGCCGTACATGATCATTTTCGACAAGTTTGGCGGCTACTACGACACGACCTCGCGCCGCTTCAGTTTTTCCAAGGACGCGAACTTTGAGATGCTGAAACGCCTCAAACGAGCCGGCGTCAGGTGTGGTGTGGGCACCGATCTCGTTGCGAACTGGTATCGCTATCTACCGGTGGCCTACATCAATGAGTTGAAGCAGTTCGTGGCGGCCGGATGGAGCCTCCCGGAGGCATTGATTGCCGCCACGCACACGAATGCTCAGATCCTCGACATGGACGATCGACTGGGCACTCTCGAACCGGGAAAGCTGGCGGATGTGCTGGTCGTCGCAGGTTCGCCGGATCGGGATCTTGATGACCTCGAGAAGGTGGATATGGTGATTCGAGGCGGCTTCGTCGTGGTCGAGCACGGTCAAATAGCGGTTCCCCGTCACGAACCGATTCGAGACTGGAAGAAAGATTCGAGCGTGCAGCGCTTTTAGCTCACGCGCCGGGATCTGCAATGAGCTCCCTGATACGGCGTGCCAGATCATCCATGGTGAACGGCTTGGTGAGAACGTGCATTCCAGAATCCAGATGCCCGTGGCTCAAAACAGCATTCTCTGCGTACCCTGTAATGAAAAGGATCTTGAGCGAAGGCCGCGCTACTCGTGCAGCATCGGCAAGCTGTCGCCCGTTGATCCCGCCCGGCAGACCCACGTCCGTGATTAGCAGATCAATGCGTACACCGGAGTTGATCTCCTTCAACCCACTGGCTCCGTCCTGCGCCTCGAGGACGGTGCAACCGAGGTCTTGAAGAATATCTGCCACCAACATGCGCACGGTGGGTTCATCGTCGACAACGAGCACGGTCTCGGTCAGTGATGCCGTTCCGTCATTCGTACTGGCGGCCGTTTCGACGTGCGTTTCTCCCAATCCCGCATGTCGTGGGAGATACAGGCACACCAACGTGCCTTGACTCACTTCTGAATAGATTCGTACCTGGCCGCCTGACTGGCGCGCAAAGCCGTACACCATGGAGAGTCCCAAACCCGTACCCATTCCAATCGGCTTGGTGGTGAAGAACGGGTCGAAGGCGCGCGCGACCACGTCGGCCGACATGCCGGTTCCCGTATCGCTCACGCACAGCGTCGCGTATTGTCCGGGCGTCAGATCGCGCTCACGCGCTGCGCGTTCATCCAGCCATTTGTTGCCGGTTTCGATGGTGAGTTTGCCGCCCTTCGGCATGGCGTCACGGGCGTTGATGCAGAGATTGAGCAGCGCATTCTCCAGCTGGCCTGGATCGATCAGCGTATTCCACAAGCCTACCGCTGCAACGCTCTCGAGTGCGATCTCGGGGCCGATAGTCCGTTGAATCAACTCGCTCATTCCCGCAACCAATCGATTCAAATCCGTGGGCTTCGGATCGAGCGTCTGCCTGCGTGAAAAAGCGAGCAGCCGGTGCGTTAGCGCGGCAGCCCGTTTGGCGGCTCCTTGCGCTGCAAGCACGTAGCGATCGATCTCACTGATGCGGCCTTGACGCACCCGCGTGTGTAGCATTTCCAGGCTGCCGGTCACGCCGGTGAGCAGATTGTTGAAATCGTGAGCAAGACCGCCCGTCAATTGGCCGACGGCTTCCATTTTCTGACTTTGTCGCAGTTGCTCGGCAGACTCCTGCATGACGAGCGCATTCGCCTTGTCTTCGGAAACGTCTCGAGCGACGCAATACAGCAAGCCCTCTTCTCGCGTTGCCGTCCACGAAAACCAGTGATAGAGCCCGTCCTTGGCGCGCAGTCGATTCTCAAATGCAGCCGTCACGGCACCAGAGGCTAATTTCGCCAACTCTGTACGGGTCTTGGCCAGATCCTCCGGGTGCTCGATCCACTCAGCCGTTCGACCCAACAGCTCGTGCTCAGACCAACCGAGTAGCTGCGTCCATGCGGGGTTGACCCGTTGCCAGACCCCGCCGCTGTCTGCGATCAAAAAGGGGTCGCGAGACAATAGCCACAGTCGGTCGCGCTCCCGGGTCCGATCCTCTACTTGATCACGTAGAGACTGCGCGAGTTGTCGGACTTGCTGCTCGGCCTGACGGCGCTGGACGGCCAGGCGGGTGCGCTCGGCCACGTCACGAATGAACTCAACCTCAGCAGGCTCCCAGTCACGCGGAACCGAGCAATGAGCAAAGAAAATGGCGACAGTCCGGCCGTGTTCAACGACCGGAACATTGATCTGTGCCAGGATGCTCAGTCTGGTCAGCGAAGTCTTGATTACACGTGCATCTGACTCGGCATTCGTGATCGTGACTACCGCGCCGCTCATCAGGTCGGCGATGTATTCGCCGAAGTCGCTGAGGACATGATTGCCGGCAATGCTGGCGATGTCTTTTTGTGTCCAGTCCCGATCCACGACGACTCTGTCAACGTCTTCCGTGACCGTCCCGTAACCGGCGCGGCTGACGTTGAGGGTTCGCCCGATCAGTTCTGCCGCAACGAACGACATCTCGGCGACGTCCGTCAGGTCACGTAATCGGTCGCTCAATTTCAAAAGCGCAGGTTCGGTCACCGACGCCAATCGCTGCGTGGTTCGATCCCGCAGCATTTTCAAGAAACCCATCGGCTGACCGTTCGCCGCTCTGAGGGTCATCACTTCGCCGCTGGCAAAAAAGCGGCTGCCGTCTTTGCGTATATGCCACCGTTCGTTGGCCTCTCTGCCTCGACTCAGAGCCCGCTGCAACTCGATGAACTCCATTTGAGCGCCACGATCTTCGGGCGTAAAGAATACCGTGCAAGGCTGCCCGCACATCTCGTCGCTATTCCAACCGAAAATTTGCCGTGCTCCCTCATTCCAACTGGTTACGCGTCCCGTCAAATCCAGGGTGATGATCGCGTAATCGATCGCTGTATCCAGCACCAGCTGATTGCGCTGTTCATTTTCCCGCTGTTTGAACAGGCTCTTGCGAAATTCCAGCTGTTGCATCACGAGGCGTCCGAGTGCTTGCAGGGCAGAATCCTGATGCGGCGTCAGATTCCTGGGTCGGGTGTCGAGGACGCACAAGGTGCCCAAGGCCTCGCCGTCGGGTGTCTGTAACGGGGTGCCCGCGTAGAACCGCAAATTGGGATTGCCGGTCACCAGGGGATTGGCTGAAAAGCGCTCGTCCGCCGCGGCGTCCGACACGATGAATGTCGATTCCTGCTGGATTGCGTGTGCACAAAAGGCGACCTCTCGCGGTGTCTCGGATACTTCGAGACCCACGGCCGCCTTGAACCATTGCCGTTTGCTGTCCACCAGGCTGATGAGCGCCATGGGTACGTCGCAAATTTCGGACGCAATGGTGACGATGTCGTCGAATGCCGCTTCCGGCGCCGTATCCAGTATTTTGTAGCTATCGAGTGCGTCGAGGCGCCGCTGCTCGCGCGTGGTGAATGGAAACTGGTTCGAGGGATCGGTCATCAGGTTCCTGCGCCCGCAGGCGCGACTATCTATCACGGGAAATCTGCAATATTATCAACGCGTTTGGCAGGTTGAGCGGATCGGCGTCGCTGTTTGCAACGACAGTGCGCCCGGTAGTCTAGTGGAGTTTTCTAAAATCCCGACATACGCCGGCACCGAGTGCGGTGCAGGCAGCATGCTGCGACAGTAGGTGGGTCGTTTTGCGAGCAAGCGGGCACTGGGCATGACCCTGGCGCTCGCCAGTTACGCGATCTTCTCGCTGCACTACGCGACGATGAAATGGCTGGGCGGGAGCTTCCCGCTCTGGCAGCTCATTTTTGCCCGCAGCGTTGTGATGCTCTGCGTCACGCTCATTTTCGGTCGGTCGGCCACGATCAAGGCTCTTGTTGCCAGTCCCTACAAATGGGCAACGGCATGGCGGGGTGTGCTGCAGTTTCTGTCAGCGCTGGCTTCTACGTCGCTGCCAGCGGCATGCCGCTCGCCAATGTGACGACCTTGTATTCAACCGCACCCCTGATCATCGTGCTGCTGTCGACCGTGCTGCTGGGTGAGCGCATCCGGGCGTTCCATTGGCTGGCGATCATCGTCGGACTCGTGGGAACACTGATTGCCGCAAACCCTGCACGCGGCGCCGAATTATGGCCGTCACTGGTGGCGCTGGGATCGGGTCTCTTCTGGGCGCTGACCGTCGTGTTCACCCGCAAGAGCGGTGCGCGGGAAAGTTCCGACGTGCAGATGCTCAACACCGGCATCGTATTTCTGGTCTTGAGCGTCGGAGTGATGCATTGGACGGCTCCGTCCAGCCTGTTTCAATGGGGCCTCTTGCTCAGCATCGGTTTACAGATTTATCTGGCGCAGCTGCTGTTCTTTGAAGCCTGTCGCTTTGCGCCGGCTTCGCTCGTCGGGCCGATCGAGTATTCGAGCGTAGCGTGGGCCTGTTTGTTTGGCTTTCTGATCTTCGCTGAGCTACCGACGCTACAAACTGTGATTGGCAGCGTGTTGGTGATCGTGAGTGGGATCGCTCTGGCCTTGAGCGCTTAACCCAAAAGGAACATAGCCGCGCCAAATGCGATTTTGATGAGACCGTCCAGTGCCCATAACCGATTGAGCGGGAGGGTGGGCTGCATCCACAAACCGATGCCCGCATTCAAGCACAGGGGTACCGCGAGCGCCGCGCACAGTGGGCCAAAGGCGACGGCCATCGGCAAGAAATGCAGACCGACGGCAAATAGGATGGCCAGGAGCAGCGAGCGTTCACCGGCCGTCCTATATAACGCCACTGCGACCCGGATAAGGATGGCTTCAAGGCCGATTGAGCCGATGAGAAAAATAATCTGCAGCCTGCTCGGGGCGCCGAAAGGCGCGGCAAGGGGCGCAGCGAGCAAAGCGATGGCCACGGACGCACACACGGCGCCGAGGATCAGGAGCGCCCGTCGCCTGTTCGGTACCACTGCGCCGAGCACAACGCTCAACCCTAAGATGCCTATGAAGACCCCGCCGCCGCGGATCATGGGAAATGACGTCACGGTGCGATCCGAATCGTTTGATTCAGGCGCAAGTCGCGTGACGAGGCGCCGACGCTCAAGGTTCGCTCGCCGTCGGCGAGCTGCCAGCGTTTTTCACCCATCGACCAGTATTGGAGCTGACGCAGCGGCACCGTGAGCTTGACGGTGATGGTTTTTCCGACGGCGATGCGCCGGCGATCGAATCCGATCAGCTTGCGAACCGGAAACGCCGCGCCGTGTGACTGCAGCTGCGGCGCGCCGAGATAGACCTGCGGGACCTCATCGCCAGCGTGCGACCCCACGTTTTTGATCGCAAACGTAACGCGCAGGCCGCCGCCGGCAGATCGTTCGACATGGAGTCGAGAGTACGCGAATCGCGTGTAACTCAGTCCGTGACCGAAGGGAAACCGCGGCGCGATGCCTTCATGATCGAACCAGCGGTAGCCCACGTTGACGCCTTCCGTGTAGGTCGTCCTGTGGTCGACGCCCTCCCCAGAACGTTCGGGAAAGCGCGGGTCTGTGGCGGGGTAGTCTTGCAGACGATGTCCCCACGTCACTGGCAGCCGACCGGCGGGACTGGTCTTGCCGAGCAGGAGTTTTGCCGTGGCCCAACCGCCTTCGTCACCTGGCCACCACATTTGCAAAATCGCTTTGACGTGCTGGGCCCACGGCAGTGCCACTGGCTGACTCGTGTTGAGGACGACGATGGTGTTGGGGTTCGCCGCAGCGACCTCCTCGACGAGACGGTCCTGCTCGCCCACCAATGCGAAGGCAGGCGCACGCCGCGCCCAGACGAAGACCACGGCAACCTTGGCGTGTCGCGCGGCATCGATGGCTGCCTGGTGATCCGCCTGTCGCTGCTCGGGCGGATACCAATTCAGTCGCAGCTGTGCCGGCGCGCGCGACGTATCGGCATTGATCTCAATCCTGATGGCGTGCGCGCCGGTAGCGAGTTCCACCTCGTGACGGACGTTGTCGAGTCCATCGGTGGTCGGCACGACGTTGTCCTGATTCGCCTGCAGGATGTCGCCGTGGACGTCCCCCTGAAAGACACCCGTGATCGCAACACGCTGGCCGTCGATATACAAGCGTGCGTTGGTGCCGAGCGCTTGCAGGTAAAGCCAGTAGCGGCCGCCGTGCTCGACCTGTAGCTGGCCGGTCCACTTCGCCTGCGTGTCCGGTGCCAGCGCGTTGCCACCGCGGAGGGTGAAATCGAGCGTTGCATCGACGGCGGTGCCCGCCGGACCCTGGCGCTCCAGTCCGGGATGACCGTCATGACTGAAAGCCTCGGGAGGAATGGGCCGGGCGGTCATGTCGTCGTTGACGGCGTAACGGATATTCCGATTGCCGGCGAGCCTGCGCAGCGCCTCGAGGGGGCCGACTTGACGTTCGGGCAATCCTAACGAGCGTTCGCCGCTGATCCCGATGGCATCCACCTGGCCTGCCGTCGGACCGATCAGGACGACCGAATCCAGATCGGACCGCGCTAACGGTAATGCGTGGTCCTCGTTTTTCAATAAAACGGCGGCTTCTTCGCCCGTGCGCTCGATGATGGTGGCGTTGGCGGCAATGGCTTGGGCGGTTACCACGTGCTTCGAAGCGCCGTCGAGAAAGCCGAAGCGCTGCATCTGCCGCAGCACGCGTCGGGCCGCTTGCGTGACGGTGGCTTCGGATAGCGCACCCTGTGCAAGGCCTTCGGTGATCGTACGTGGTGGCACCTTTGCACCGCTATCGGTGTCATCGGGCGCGGCCATCGCCGGCTCTTCGGGAATGGCGCCGCCGTAGATGTCGCCGGCGTCTTCTCCATTACCCGCTGCGGGCGGTGGCAGTGCAGCGGCTACTGCACCGAGGAAGGCGGGTTCCTGATGACCTGCGCTGTCCGGGCCATCGATCATCTCGACGTCGAGTCCGGCATTCATGAAATCAGCGGAGTGGGTTGCGCCCCAGTCAGACGTCACGAAGCCGCGAAAGCCGAGCTGCCCGCGCAGCAGCTGCGTCAATGTCGTGGAGTTGCCGCACGCGTACGGACCATTGACGTGATTATAGGCACACATGATCGCTGCGACGCCGGCCCGGACGGCCGCTTCGAAGGGCGCTGCGTAGACCTCGTGCAGCGTTTGCTCATCCACCCACACATCGGTCGCTGCAGTATCGAAGCCGATGAAGTGCTTGGCCATCGCCATGACATGCTGGGACTGAATGCCGCGAATGGTGGCTGCTCCGATCACGCTCGTGAGATAAGGATCTTCGCCGAACGTGTTGTACAGCCGGCGCATGGCGAGATCGCGATCGATATTGATGAAAGGTTGCAGGGAGACGTCGATGCCGAGGGCACGTGCTTCGCGCCCGATGACGACGCCGTTGAGTCGCGCGAGTTCGACGTCGAAACTGGCCGCGACGCCCATCGTCGCAGTCTCTGCCTGCGAGGGCGTGCGCGTGAGTACGCCGGGCGGTCCGTCAGCAAGCCGCAACCCGGGAATCTTGAGGCGCGGTATGCCGGCGATGTAGCCCGCCTGACCCTGATAGGCGCGCGGCGCCTCGCGTCCGTCGTGTATCAGGGTGAGCTTCTCAGTGAGCGTCATGGCATGGAGCAGGCGCTCGACGCGGGCGTCGCCGGCCGGCGTTGAAACGTTCTGTGCAGCCACCGATTCTGCGAGAAGCATCAACGTCGAGAGCAATGCGGCTGCTAAGTAGACCAAACCGAACGTCATCCCGGGTCAGGCGTCTGGTCGCCATTATGCGCTGGATCAGGTTCTGCTTTCGAGAGCCTCGTAGCCTGCGACGACTTCGAAGAGTTCCTCGTCGATGGACTCCTGGCGAGTGCGCTGAAAACGGCGCCGCAGGTCAGCCAGGATCTGCTCGATGTTCTTCTCCGCCCGCTGCATGGCCGCCAAGCGGCTGGCGTTTTCGCTGGCAAGGGATTCGGCACACGCTTGAAACAACAGGACGAACAAGTATTCGCGGATAAAGGCCGCGATGGCGGGTTGTGCCGTTTCGACGACTTCGGGCAGATTTTGTGTCGGCCATTTGAGTCCGGCCAGTTTCTGTTGCCAGGCACGATCGAGCGGCAGCAACTGCGTACACACGGGCTCATAGGAACCGAATGCTGTCGGGCGATTGTGGAACAGGTGGATCTCCCCGACGTCCCCCATTTCGAGCGCTGCCTCCACCTCGACGAGTATCTGATTGACCAGGCTCGTGATGGCCTCGACGGAGCTTGGTACCGATGATACCTGGGGCGCAACGAAGGCCGAATCGGTTATAAGGTCACGAACGCGTTCACCCACTGCCCAGATCCGTCGCGTCGTCGCGGGTGAGCGGCCGAGGGCTTGCACGACACAGTCCATCAGTGTCTCGTTGAACCGACCGACCAATCCCTGATCCGAGCCGAATATCACAGCGCCGGCGCACGGTTTTGAGCGAGCTACCGGCGGCGCGACGACTGCGCTCCAACGCAAGCAGGCCGATAAGCCGAGCTCTACGCTGCGACGGTACTCGTCCAGAGACTCGATTGCCTTCTCGTATTGGCCGATACTGCTCGCAGCCATGGCTTTCATGGACCGCACGACGGCGCGCAAATCAGCTGCGCCGGAGAGCTTGTGACCCAGACTCTCTGTAGCGCCGCTCACGGTGGCGGCGTGACGCGGAAGGGCGCCAGCGCACCGGTTGCCATCCGCAAAGTCGCTTCGCGATCGGGGTCGCTGAGTGTGTCGGCGCCGGCAAACCGCGTCGTCAGCTCCTTGGGAAGCTGCGCGCAGGCGGTGCGCAGGGTTTGCTCTGCCAGGAGCAGTTTCTCGAGCGGCACCTGATCGAACAGCCCGGCGGCCAGCGCCAGCAGCAGGACGATTTGCTCGGGCAGCGTCACCGGTTGAGATTCAGCCTGTTTAAGGCAACCGCGGATGCGCATGCCATGCTCGAGGATTCGGCGGGTGGCATCATCCAGGCGCGTGCCGAAACGGGCGAACGCTTCCAGTTCTTCGAACTGCGAAAAGGCCAGCTTGAGCGTGCCGGCGACCGCTCGATAGGCCGGGCACTGCGCCACTCCGCCGACGCGCGAAACCGATTTACCCACGTCGACCGCAGGCAGTACCCCAAGTTCGAACAACGTCGGCGACAGATAAATCTGCCCGTCCGTGATGGAGATAAGGTTGGTCGGGATGTAGGCGGAAATGTCCTGAGCTTCCGTCTCGATGATGGGAAGCGCCGTCAGTGAACCGCCGCCGCGTTCTTGGGACAGATGGGTCGATCTTTCGAGCAGTCGCGAATGGATGTAGAAGATGTCGCCGGGAAATGCTTCGCGGCCCGGGGGACGACGCAGCAACAGCGACAGCTCTCGATAGCTGCGCGCGTGGTGGGTGAGATCGTCATAAACGATCAGCACATCGCGCCCGAGTTCCATGAAAAATTCGGCGATCGCGGTGGCAGCGTATGGCGTGATATAAGCGAGTCCCGGCGCGTCATTGCCTTCGACGACGACGACCACGCAATACGCCATCGCACCGTGGGCCTGAAGTTTGGCGACGACCTTGGCCACCGCGGAAGCGCGTTGACCAATGGCGCAGTACACGCACAGCACGTCTTGACCGTGCTGGTTGAGGATGGTGTCAACGGCGATGGCGGTCTTGCCGGTCTGCCGGTCGCCCAGGATCAGTTCGCGCTGACCGCGGCCGATCGGAATCATGGCATCGACGACTTTGAGTCCGGTCTGTAAGGGCGACCTGACCGGTGCCCGGTCCAGAATCGCGGGTGCCGGAGATTCCACCGGCCTGCGCGCGGTGGTGACGACCGGACCTTTGCCGTCGAGCGATCTGCCGAGCGGATCGATGACGCGACCGAGCAGCGTCTCGCCGACGGCCACATCCATCACTCTGCCGGTGCGTGTCACCACATCGCCCGCATGCAGGTGCTGATGGTCACCGAGCAAAATGACACCGATCTCTGCTGCGTCGAGATTGAACGCGATACCGAGCAGATCGTCCGGGAACTGCAACAGTTCTTCAAACCCCACGCCAGGCAGGCCCGTCACTGTGGCAATGCCGGTGGTCACATTCGCCACCACGCCGACTTCGCGGGTCACGAGCTCTGGCCGGTACGCTTCGCGGCCGAGTCGCATCTGCTCGAAGGCAGCGTCGAGTCCGGAACGTAAGGTGGCGGTCAGGCTCATGAGGCGGTCGCGCCGGCCAGCGCGCGGGCTGCGACGTTTTGCTCGAGTGTCGTCAGATATTCCGCGATGCTCCACGACAACTTGTAGCCGTTAGCGTCGAGTTCGATTCCGCAAATGGAGCTGGCAGCGGCTTCGAAATGCAGGGGAATGTCCGCGGACAAGGTTCGATTCAAGGCATCCTGCAACGTCGCCCGCTCTGCCGGGGACATCTCGAACGTACTCCGAACCACCGCGGTGCGATCGGACTCGAGGGCGGTTGCGAGCGATTTTTTCGCGGCTCCGTCCAGATTTTGCAGGCGACGCGCGAGGACGTCGCTCATGCGTTCTTCGAGGCTGGTGGCCGCAAGATCGGCGAGCGCCTTGCGGGCAATCGCGAAAACCTCATGCCGGGCCAGCACGGAGATCTGAGTGCTCAGCTGCAGCTGAGCATCGCGCATGGCGGCGGTAAGCTGTTTGCGCAGAGCTTCGGCCTCTGAGCGCGCTGCCGCCATCAGCTGCGCGCGCTCAGCGCTTCCAGCCGTCCGCGTCTTGTCGAGCTCGGCTTCGCGCGCGTCGTCCAAGGCCTTGCTCTTCTGCCGATATTCAGCTCCGTCGTGATCAGCGGCAGTTCTCTTCGTCACGGCGTCCAGCAATTGAGCGGCCACGGTTTGTTCGCGTGCGGCCAGCGCCTGCAACACGGGCTGGTAGAGGAAGCGCCGCAGCAGCCAGACCAATATGATGAAGTTCAAGGCCTGCGCCCCGACGGTGAACCAGTCTATGAGCACGCTCAGGAGCCGCCGACCTTGGCGAGCACATGATTCCAGAACGGATTGGCGAAGATCAGAATCATGGAAACGACGAAACAGTAAATCGCGAGCGATTCGATCATCGCCAATCCCACGAATAAGGTACGCGTAATCGTGCCTGAAGCATCGGGCTGCTGGGCCAGGGACGAGAGGGCGGTGGCTACCGCGCGGCCCTCGCCAAGCGCCGGTCCGATGCAGCCGATCGCAATGGTGAGGCCGGCCGTGACGATTGAGGCGAGAGCGATGAGAGTCGTGCTATCCATTCGAGGGTACCTTCCGGCCGGCGGGTGATGAAATACGGGTCGCAGCCGCAATGTAGACAGCGGCGAGAATGCTGAAAATGTAAGCCTGCACCATGCCCGTCAGAAGGCCGAGTGCCGTCATCAGAATGGGAAACAGGTAAGGCGTGATGGTCAGCAATATGCCGGCGATCATCGTGCCGCTCATCATATTGCCGAAGAGACGAACCGCGAGGGCAAGCGTGCGCGAGAGTTCCCCGATGATATTGAACGGCAGCATCAGAATGGTGGGTGACAAATAGGTCCTGAGGTAACCCAACAAGCCCTGTTCGCGTATGCCAAAGACGGGCACGGCGACGAATACCGTGAGGGCCAGAGCGGCCGTGGTCGACAGCGAACCGGTTGGCGGGGCGTAGCCTGGGATGACGGTGCAGATATTGGCGGTCGCCAGAAACAGGAAGATGGTGCCGAGAAATGGCATGTATCTGTCCGGCTGACGAATGCCGATGTCGTCTATCTGCTTGCGAATCGCCAGCACGATGATTTCAAGGATGGCCTGCCAGCGCGAGATCGGGCCGCCGGTCGTCAGACGCCGAGTGATCAGCTTTGCCGCCAGCACCAGGAACAGCATCAGTGCCCAGGTGGTCACGATGGTGCCGTTCAGCTTCACGAAGCCGCTCTGCCAGAATATCTGCTGGTCGGAACTGAGATTCATGGCGATGCGGCCAGGTGTGTCACTCGCGTCAATACGATGCGGGCGACGAGAAAGCCACTCAGGCAGGCCAGCCAACGGCGCCAGTCGCCCTGGGCGACGACATAGAAGCCAGCCACCGCCAGACATGCACGGGACAGGAAACTGCCCAGCGGCCAGAGCTTCGCGGTGTCGGACCGAACACTGCGCTGAATCGTCCACCAGAGGCCGCCGTAGAAACACAGTCCGAGCCCGAAGCCTGCAAATGCCGCCAGCAATGCGCGTGACATGTCAGTCATCGCCGCCGCCTGATTGGTCGTGAATCGCTTGTTGTTCGCGCGCAACCCAGGTCCAGGCATTGAAACAGCCGACGACCAGCCCTGCCACCAGCAGCGCGAGGGTCCACGAGTGCGCCCCGGGATGACGCTTATCGAGCCAGACGCCGAGCATGACCCCGAGCAAGGTGGGTACCGCCACCGACCACCCGATCAGCCCCACCATGCCAAGGCCTAACCACACGGTCTGGGCGCCGCTACGCGGCGCCGCGAGCTTGCGGTTCGCTTTCGCCTGCAACTGACGGAGTCCTATCACGTCCTCATCGGCCATCTGCAAACTCCGCCAAGCGTCCGACGAAAGCGCTTTCCATTTTGCTGACGGCCACCCGGGCTTCACGGTCATTCGCATCTGATGTCGTGAGTTGGCGCTTGACGAACGCATGCAGTTCTTGAAGATCGACGCCGGCGAAAGCCTGACGGACGGAGACGATGACCTCATCGCCTTTTTTTATGAGTATGCCAGCGGCGACCGCTACGTAAGCCGTGCCGGCCGCTGACGTCCCATAGGTGAAAATACCGGATGCAAGGGCGGCAACGCAGTCGAGGCGCTGCGGCAATATTCCCAGCGCACCGGCGCCCGTTTCGGCGACGATGTGGGCGACGTCGCGCGCCTGCAGGAAGATCCGAAAGGGCAGCAGAATCTTGAGGTTCATGCCGGTTTGTGCGCATCGCCGACGGCACCAATCATGTAAAGCGACGCCTCAGGGTAATCCTTGAACTCGTCGCTCAGGATGCGCTCGCAGCCGTCGAGAGAGTCTTTCAGGCTGACCTGCTTGCCTGGCATGCCGCTGAACTTTTCGGTCGCAAAGAAGGGTTGCGTGAAAAAGCGTTCCAAGCGCCGTGCGCGTGCCACCGTTTTACGGTCGTCCGGTGAAAGCTGTTCGAGCCCCAGCATCGCGATGACGTCCTTGAGATCCTCGTATTGCGCGAGGGTATGTCGGATCTGCTGCGCCAGTTCGTAGTGGCGCTGCCCGACGATGCCGGGCGTCGCCATCTTCGAGTTCGATTGCAGCAGGTCGATGGCGGGATAGAGGCCTTCGCCGGCGCGCTTGCGGGAAAGAACGATGGATGCGGACAGATGCGAGAAAACATGCACGGCGGCGGGATCCGTCAGATCATCGGCCGGCACGTAGACCGCCTGAATCGAGGTGATGGCGCCCGCTCGGGTGTTGGCGATGCGTTCTTCCAACCCGGCCAACTCGGTACTCATGGTGGGCTGATAGCCGAGTCGTGAGGGCATCTGGCCCATGAGTCCCGAGACTTCCATACCCGCCTGGATGAAACGAAAAATGTTGTCAATCAGGAGCAGCACGTCGCGGTGCTCATCGTCGCGAAAATATTCCGCCATGGTGAGCGCTGCGTGCGCGACCCGTGCCCGACTGCCCGGGGGCTCGTTCATCTGACCGAAAATCATCACCATACTTTTGAGGACGTCGGCGGCTTTCATCTCGCGATACAGCTCTTCGCCTTCGCGACAGCGCTCGCCGATCCCACAGAAAATGCTCACACCGCGCTGATGACCTATCATGTTGTGGATCATCTCGGTCAACAGCACGGTTTTGCCGACGCCTGCGCCACCGAACAGACCCGCCTTACCGCCACGCTCCAGAGGCACCAACACGTCGATGGCTTTGATGCCTGTCTCAAATACTTCCGATTGCGTCGAGCGCTCCGACAACGGTGGCGGCGCACGGTGGATGCTGCGCCAGTGACAGCCTGCCGGTTCTGCCTGCAGATCGATGGCACTGCCAAAGACATTGAACATGCGCGATATGATCTTGGGTCCGACCGGCGCCAGCAGTGGTGCACCACTGTTCGTCACGCTCATTCCTCGGGCCAGACCCTGAGTGGGGGTCATGGCAATCGTCCGCACTCGTTGCGCGTCGAGCTGACTCATGACCTCCACTACGACCTTCGCATCCGGTCCGGCATGCAGTACGGAATAGATATCGGGCAAGCCGTGCGCAAAGCGGACATCGACGACACTGCCCCTGACGGCAACAACGACGCCCTGATTATCGAGTGCTCCGGTCGGGTTCTGCGCGTGCAAATAGTTCAAGGCGCCGACGACCGTGGGTGATGACGTGATTGCAGCAAAGGTTAAGCGCTTTACCGAAAATCCTCTGTACGCACCCGTACATAGGGTGCGGCAATCACCTCAGCGGCGTGACGTCCTTACCCATCTCGTCGGGTGCCAGAAATGTGACGGAAATGAGTTTGGAACCGCAGCGGTCGCAACAGAGCCGCGCCTGAATGTCACGCAGCCGAAAGTTTGGCCCCAAATGGGCGCGAAGCTTCTCGAGCGAGAGCCGTGCCCGATGTCTGCACTTGCGGCAGAACGCGCCGTAGTAATAGCGGTCATCGACGTGTCGGAGGGTTTCGGATTCCAGCTTGGCGTGTTCCACGAGCGCGACCTTAGCGCAGGCACCTTGTTGATTACCTGTGGAAATCTCATACAGTAGCCGATGCTCCGATGAGCTGGATGGCATACAGGATGAGGTTCCGAAATGGCTGACGTCTGCACGCATTTGAAGTCGATCCATCACGTCACTCCGAGCGCGCGCGGCTGCGAGGAATGCCTCAAGTCCGGCAGCCGCTGGCTGCATCTCAGACTGTGCAGGCAATGTGGTCACGTCGGTTGTTGCGACGATTCGCCCAACCGGCATGCCACCCAGCATTTTCACACCTCAGGTCATCCGATCATTGAGGGCTACGACCCCCCGGAAGGATGGGGCTGGTGCTACATCGATGAGGTCGTCGTCGATTTAGGGCGCGATACCACGCCACAGGATGGTCCAATCCCGCGGTTCTACTGATGAGTGAAAGCGTCCACATTTTGCGGGCGCGCGGAGGTGTAGAGTCCGAGATGTCCGGTGCTTTCATGGTGCGCAGCACCAATCTGGGGGTAGCCACTAGCGTCGAAGCGGGGTAATGCGCAGGCCCTCGCCACTTTAAGTTCACCCGGACGCGACCGATAAAGGATGTGAGGGAGATAGGCGTTGGCAGCTAATGGAATGCGCATATGACGTTATCGCGATTGGACATCGAGTTGGGCTTTATTCGCAGCCTGGCACACAGCGGCTTTATCTTGTCCGGCCCGCAGCTTTCGCCGGAGGATCGGCGCGAACGAATCCGGGTCGCCATCATGAAGGCGCAGGTACATGACAAGCCGTTCCCCATCGATTCCAGCCTGACTTACGGTGCGGCTTATCAGAAAGCCTATAACCGCCCATGCGAGCTGCGGCGCTTCGATCGCGATCAGAACGGCCGGGCGATCGCTCCGAAGAACCTGCAAAACTTGCCGCATGATTTCGATGACTCGGACGACGAGGCCGAGGATGCCAGCGTGGGACTGCTCTAAAAATCAGGGCCGGTTCCAGTTGCAGCGGTGCAGTTCAATCGTGGTCGGCAGATTGGCCAGACGATAGACGCTGACGTAATTCAGGTCCTGCGCCAGCTTGATGCCCTGCAGGGGACCGAGCGCCGCGTACGCTGCATCGTTCTGCAAATCCGTTTCGCTGGCATGCAGCAGCGTCTTGCGATACCACGCCTCGACGACGGCGAGCGGGTCCTCGGAGGTGGCGACGAATCGCACACACTGCCGCCCCAATGTCTCGGTGCGTAAACGGCTATCCATTTTCGCAGTCTGCATATTGGGATAGGCAGGCAGCCCGGTTGCATGCTCGAGCGGGGTACCTGAAGCCGCCGCCGAGGCGCACGCCAGGACGGCAGCGGCCAGCGCGGAAAACGTCATTGCCATGTCTCAGTCCTGCTTGTAGACCACACCCTCTTTCATCACGAAGCCGACGTGCTCGAGCATCCGTATGTCCGCGATCGGGTCACCCGGGACGGCGATGATGTCGGCTGATTTACCGGCCTTGATCGACCCGAACAACTCCGAATGGCCGATGAGGTCGGCGGCATTTACGGTCGCGGCTTGGATGGCTTGCATGGGGGTCATGCCGTACTTGACCATGAAGGCGAACTGGCGGGGCGCAGCATCAAAAGGACATACGCCGGCGTCGGTACCGAAGGTCATCTTGATGCCCGCTTTGACGGCTTTGGTGAAATTACGCCGCTGAATCTCCCCCAGATCATGATCATGCAGCAAAAAATCCGCCGGCGTGGTCGGCGAAGATTCGATGCATTCCTCATCGTAAATATCCATGTCGAGATAGGTGCCGTGCTGTTTGGCCAGCGCCAGGCCCTCCGCATCGATGAGGGTCGCGTGTTCGATGCTGGCGACGCCGGCGCGGATGGCATTTTTGATGCCGTCGGCCGCGTGCGCATGCGCCGCCACCCGCAGGCCGAATGCTGCGGCCTCCTCGACGGCGGCGCGCAGCTCCTCCGGCGTGAACTCGATCGACTTAGGATTACTGCCGTGGGTCAACACCGCACCTGTCGACAGCACCTTGATATGGTCGGCGCCGCGGTGTGCGAGTTCGCGGATGCGTTGCCGCACTTCCCACGGACTGTTGGCCTCGCCGTAGCGCAGGTCCAGCGGCAATTGAATATCCATCGCCAGGCCGGTCATGGCACCGGCGCCCTCGCTGATGGTGATATAGGCTCCCGCGACGTACATGCGCGGGCCGATGATGATGCCGGCGGCGATCGCATCACGCATCGCCACGTCGTTGAACGCCCGATAAACACCCACATCCCGGACAGTCGTGAATCCGGACAGCAGCGTCAGGCGCGCATTGGGGATGGCGGCATAGGCAAGCTCCACCGCGGTTTTTTTCAGAACGTCCATCGGCTCGCCGGAGCCGATGTCGGCCAGGTGCGTGTGGCAGTCGATCAATCCCGGCAGCACCGTCATGTTGCTCAGATCGATGACCCTGGCGTCTGCGGGCACCCGCAAATCCGTACCGACCGCTTCGATGCGGGCGCCGCGGATCAGGACGATTTGATCGTGGAGAACACGGCCATTTTCAACGTCGATCAATTTACCGGCGCGCAGCGCCACTACCGCAGCCGGCGCCTGTGCGCCTGCCGTCTGCAGGCAGGCGAGCATGATGCACAGCAGTACGGCGCGGCCTGCAATCCGGGGGTTCCTCGGCATCGGCACGATCATACCGTTCAGGCAGTCAACGTGCGATACAGCTTGCTGAGTTCGCGCGGCAGTGACTCGATATCGTCGATCACCAGGTAGCTGCTCGCAGGACACATGCGCCGTAAATAATCACGACCAGCCGGATCGATCGTGACGCAAAAGGGCTGGACGCCGAGGCGCCGCGCTTCTTCGAGCGCCCGCGCCGTATCCTGCAGACCGTACTCCGGATCATGGCGAGCGGGACCATAGTCGCGATCTTCCGGAAGACCATCCGACAGCATGATCAGCACCCGCACACCGGCGGGTTCGCGTGCCAGCTTGGCGGCGGCGTGGCGGATAGCGGCACCCATTCGCGTTGCGTGGCGCGGTTCGATCGCGGCGAGTGCGCACCAGGCGCGTGCGTCCATTCGCTCGCGAAATTCCTTTGCGATCTGGAATTCGACGTTGTGGCGGCCGTCCCCGGAAAAGCCGTACACCGCGAAGCGGTCACCGAGTGTGTGCAGTGCGCTGCACATCAGCGCGAGCGCGTCTTTCTCTGCATCAAGCACGCGCCGCCCGCTATCCGGCGTGGACAGCGGTACCGCCGTCGATGCGCTCATGTCGATGAGGAATGCTGCCGCAACGTCGCGCCGTCGGCGCTCCATATGAACGTAAGGTCGTGCATCAGGCGACAAGCCGGCGCGACGATCGATGATGGTCTCGATGACGCTATCGAGGTCCAGTTCGTCGCCGTCGATGGCATGGCGCATGCGTTGCCGGGCATCGGGCCGAAGCAACCCGAATTGCCGCCGTACCTCGAGAAACAATGCGGCGTGACGCCGTATGACGGCATCCAGGAAGTCCGTGCGATCGCTCGTCAGGCGATGCTCGAAGACGCGGCACCATGAGCGCAGGTAAGCCGCTGCATGGCAGTCCCATTCATCGTACAGGTAGCTGCGCGGACCTGCGACGGTTGCGCGCGCCGCATCTGCGACAGCATTTCGTGGCAAGCCGTGGCCACCTTGCAGATCCAGCATGGACTCCTCGGCTGCCGCAGCAATATCGGCAGAAGCGATCTTGCCTGACGCGCTCACTGCGGCGTCGTCGGAATTGAGCTGCGTCGCTTCGGGCGATGCGCTACCGGGTTCGGCGGGCATATCGTGCCAGGCATCGGCGCCGTCCGGCGCAGGCGCGGCAGCCAGGACTGCACGCCATGAGGGCGCGCGTGCAGCGCGTCCGAAGGCGGCTTCAAGCATGCCCGCCATTCGCAGGGCAGCCAGGGCGCAGTGGCGCGGTCGTTTGCCCGCACCTGCCAGCGGCGCGGCGACCGCCACGAGGTCGCGTAGCACAGCACTTCGCAGCTGCGCCAGGACCATGGGCGCCGACAGGCCTTTGGTCAGGTGTGCAAGGGCTGTGACGTGCGCGGCGGCACTCGCGCGATTCCGCAGCGGTTGCAACTGCTCGCGTTCACGCGTCTGCAGGCGTGCCAGATCCGCGCGCGTCCCGGGATAGCGTCGCTGGGCGAGCGCATCGATGCCGAGCATTCCCGCAGCCCCCATGTCGAATTCGT
>CAZZZU010000037.1:0-9398 GCA_964658805.1 uncultured Steroidobacteraceae bacterium | reverse complement strand
AACGCGCGCGTCAGCCGCGGCCGCGGTGCGGCGTCGAACCACCGTTCGTAATGTGCCCGGGGCGCCGGTGCGCAGGCTTGGAGCGCGCGAATGACCATGAGGCGATACGCGATCAGATTGGTTGCCACGTCGGGGAAGTAAGCCACGCTTTGCGGCAGATCCAGGCAGTCATGCAAGGGTAGTCGGGTACGCGCCGCCGCCGCCGAGGTCTTGACGGGCTGCAGATGCAAAGCGCGTCCGCTCAGGCCTTGAGAAAAAAGTGCAAGAAACCGCTGGATGTCGGCGAAGAGAACCGCACTCAAGGCAGCAGCACGTCGGCGATGGCGCCGATCGCGCGTTGCACGTCGGGATCGTCGCTCACGGCTCGCGCGATCGCCACGTCGCAGGCGCGACGCGCACTGATGCCGCCTGCCATCAGTTGACCTGCATAGATGAGAAGCCGCGTGCTCACGCCGTCCTCGAAGCCATGCTCGCGCAGATTGCGCACCTTGCCGCCCAACAGCGCGAGTTGCATTGCCAGCGGCGCGGCGATGCCGCTTTCGTGCGCGATGATACGTGCCTCGACAGCGGCAATGGGGTAGTCGAATTCCAGGCTCACGAAGCGTTGCCGTGTGGAAGGTTTCAGATCCTTGAGCACGCTCTGGTAGCCCGGGTTGTAAGAGATCACCAGCAGAAAATCCGCATGCGCGTCCAGCATCTCCCCGGTTTTCTCGAGCGGTAGCACGCGGCGATGATCGGTCAACGAGTGCACCACCACTGTCGTATCTTTGCGCGCCTCCACGATTTCGTCGAGATAGCAAATGACGCCGTTGCGGACCGCGCGCGTCAACGGACCGTCCATCCAGACGGTGTTATCACCCGTGAGCAGATAGCGCCCGACGAGATCGCCGGCGCTCAGATCCTCGTGGCATGCCACCGTGACCAACGGATATTCGACCGGGCGGGGCGCAGCCAGGCCTGCGGTGCTGCCGCCGCGAAAAATGCGCCACGCCATGTATTCGACGAAGCGTGTCTTGCCGCAACCCGTCGGGCCTTTCAGGAGCACCGGCAGGCGGGCTTTGTAAGCAGCCTCGAACATCTGCACCTCATCGCCGAGTGGCAGATACCAAGGCTCCGACAGCAGGCGGCTGTCGCCGGCACTGGGTTCAATTGCCGTGGCGTTCATCGCGTTGTCGCCAATGACAGACGGTCATTGTGATGCGAGTCGCAATCTTGAGACATTTTGCGCCGAGCGACTCTATCCGCGTAAATACGCGCGTCGCTTTTGTTCTCGATCGCTGGCCGCCGCTTGCCGCCCGTCGCGCGAGCTGGTCCAACACACACCCCCCCAGATAGGTATTTTGATGCACGTACGCGTTAATACACTCATGTCCTGCGCCGCGTTTGCGGTTTTCGGATTGTGGCACGCCGGCACCGCTCGCGCGCTATCAGCAGGCAATTTGCAATTTGCCTCCTCAGCCTACTCGGTCTCCGAAAACGCGGGATCCCTCAGCATCGCGGTGACCCGCACCGGCGGATCGGGCGGTGCGGCCAGTGTGCACTACGCGACTGCCAACGGGACCGCTTCGCATGGCGTGAGCTACGGTCAGACGTCGGGTATCCTTAACTGGAGCAGCGGCGACGCCGCAACCAAGACCTTTGCGGTGCGCATTCTGGCGCCGTCCGCCTATTCAGGAACACGCAGTTTTTCAGTGAGCCTGACCAGCCCCACGGGCGCAAGCTTAACCTCACCTGCGACGACCTCCGTGTCCATCATCGGCAGTGCCAATTCCAATGGCACCGCCAGCGTCGCCCTGAGCTCGAGCGCTGTGACGATTGCGTCGACGGCGACCGCCGTGACCATCACCGCACAACGCTCCGGCAAGACGACAGCCGCGTCCACCGTCAGCTATGCGACGCATGATGGGACCGCGATTGCGGGTTCGAATTACACGGCGAAGACCGGCTCATTGAGCTGGAGCGCCGGCGACACGAGCACCAAATCCATCAGCGTGCCGATCTTGAAGGCGAGCTTCACCGGCTCGAAGAACTTCACTGTCCAGCTCAGCGCCGGCAGCGGTGCAGCGCTGGGCTCGCCCAGCACTGAAAGCGTGGCCATCACCGGCAGCAGTGCGCCGGGCGGTGGCACTGGCCCGGCAGCAACGCTCGCCGCCAAGCTCGGGACAGCGTCGCGGTTGCTGTTGGGATTAGGCGAACAGGGTGCGTCGGATCCCATCAGTCTGGTCCATTCACTCAACGTCAAGCCGGACATCTACTCGCGCTACCTGGGCTCGGGTGACTGGACCGCCTGGGACGCGCCGCCTTGTGACTACGTCTGCGTCATCTACCAGGCGGCCGATTCCATCGGTGCCATTCCGATGTACACGCAGTATCAAATGGCCAACAGCGGCGATGGCAATACGTCGGTGATCAACGATCAAGCGTTCATGACCATCTACTGGCAGCGATTGAGACTGCTGTATCAGGATCTCGGCAAGTACGGAAAACCTGCGCTGGTCAATCTCGAGCCTGATTTCTGGGGCTATATGCAACGCGCTTCCAATGGTGATCCGAGCAAGCTCGCGGCGAAGGTCAGCATCAATGCGGATTGCAGCAGCCAGCCGAATACCGTGACGGGCGTTGCGCAGTGCATGATCGCGATGGCGCGTAAGTACGCACCGAAGGCCTACGTCGGCTTGCCGCCATCTGCCTGGGGTGGCGCGAACGATGCATCCGTCATTGCCTTCATGAATGCGCTCGGCGCGCAACGCGCGGACTTCATCGTGCAGCAGACCTCGGACCGGGATGCCGGCTGCTATGAAGCAGGCCTGTCGTACTGTCCGAGTATTTCGGCGGGCGCGTATTGGGATGAATCGAACAAGACGCACCCCAACTTCACCGACCACTTCAATTCGGTGCGGAGCTATCACACGGGCATCGGCAATCTGCCCGTCATCTGGTGGCAAACGCCGGAGGGCGCGCCATCGGGCACGCCGGGCGGATCGCCGGCGCATTTCCGCGACAATCGGGTGCACTACTTCCTCACGCATCCGTCCGAATTGACGGCGGTGGGCGGGTTGGCCGTGGTGTTCAGCACCGGCGAGGGGCATCAGACCACGATTGCAACCGACGGCAGTCAGTATCAGTCGCTCAGCAGTCAGTACCTCGCGAGTCCCGCGAAGTTGCCCTAAGCCGCGTATCTGGCGTCCTGCAAGCCTATAATCTTTTTTGCTAAAGATCACAGCAGGAGAGTCAGCATGGTGGCGAGTCGTACGGTCGGCAGTCTGAGCGCAATCGTTGCGCCGTTGGTGTTTTTTGTAAGTCTGACGGCGCAGGCGGCGCCGAGCTACAAGATCTACGTCACCAACGAAAAATCAGACGATGTGACCGTCATCAACGGGGGCGATTTCACGGTGGCTGCGACATTGTCAGTCGGCAAACGCCCGCGTGGTATTCACTTGAGCCCGGATGGCAAGTCCGTATTGATTGCGCTGAGCGGTACGGTCAGCGAGGGGCCGCCGTCAGCAGACAAGAAGGCAAAAAGCGGCGCTGACGACAACGTCGCCGACAGGAGCGCGGACGGGGTGGGCGTGCTCGACCTCGCCTCTGGCAAGATCGTCAAGAAAATACATGCCGGTTCCGATCCCGAAGAATTTGCGGTCAGCAAGGACGGCAAGTACATCTATATCTCGAACGAAGATGCCAAGACCGTGAGCGTGGTGAGCATTGCCGCCGACAAGATCGAGCATACCGTGCACGTGGGTCCCGAGCCCGAGGGCGTGACCGTCACGCCGGACGGCGCGCAGTTCTACGTCACTTGCGAAGCCGCCGGCGACGTCTATGTGATCAACACCAAGACCTACGCGGAAACCGCGCATTTCAACGTCAATGGGCGACCGCGCAGCGTCGACTTTCTGCGCACTGCGCCGATCGCGTTCATTCCGTCGGAGTCAGTCGGGGAACTCAACGTGATAGACACCGACAAGGCTGCCGTCATCAAGACGATCACCTTGCCGACCGGTTCGCGGCCGATGCGCGTTCGCGTCGCAGCCGACGGCAAGAAGCTTTACATGAGCAATGGGCGCGGTAGCACGATTGCCGTCGTCGACACCCGGTCCTATGAGTTGCTCGAAACCATCAAGGTTGGTGACCGGCCTTGGGGGATCGAGATTTCACCGGATGGTAAATACCTGTTCTCCGCGAATGGTCCGTCGAACGACGTGTCGGTGGTGGATCTGGCGACGAATCGGGAACTCATGCGGGTGAAGGCGGGCGCGAGCCCCTGGGGTATCGCCGTCGTACCGACCAAGTAGCCCGCGACCGGGCTATTCGGTGCGCAGACCTTCTCTGCCAGTGCTTCTTGGGGTCGGCGGTGGCTACGTCGATACGGCCGGATTTCTGTCCTTGCATGGTTTGTTCACCACGCATGTGACGGGCAACTTCGTGACGCTCGGCGCCGCGTTGGTCAACGGCAGCGGTGGCGTCGTTGCCAAGCTCCTGGCGCTGCCGGTGTTTTGCGTCGTGGTTGCTGTCACACGTTTCCTGAGTGTCGCTTTGCCGGCGACGCGCATGCCACCGTTGCGAATCATCCTGACGTTACAGGGGCTGTTGCTGACCGCGGGGGCGATACTTGCCATACGCTTGGGTCCTTTTGTCGACGGCGACGGCTGGCAAGCGCTGCTGACCGGCATGACGCTAGTCGCTGCGATGGCGATTCAAAACGCCGTACACCGCATCCACATGAGCGCCGCGCCGCCCACCACCGTCATGACCGGTACCACGGCGCAAGTCATGATCGATCTGGCTGACCTGTTACGCCGCATGCCCGCTGAGACGCGCGCGGCGATCCGACTGCGGCTGCGGCGTCTGAGCGTGATGGTGGCCGCATTTGCCGTCGGCTGCGCGGCCGGGGCGCTGTTCTTCGCGAAGCTGGCAGAATGGTGCTTCATCATTCCGCCCTTGCTGACAGCCTGGGCGGCGACGCTGCCGGACGCGGCCACCGTGCAAGTGCGCTAATTTTGCCGGCAGTGGCGGGATTCGATGGCGGATTCCGTTTTCTATCCATAGGAGGCTTAATCTTATGGAACATGCGATCAGCGGCGACCGCGTTGCGGTAACCCAGAGCAAACCCATCGCGCGTGGCGCCTGGGTCAAATTGTTAATCAGCTGGGCAGTCGTGCTGGTGCCCTTGGCGTGGGGTGTCTACGAAGCCTTGCAGGACGTTATACTTCTCATGTGAAGCGAGACGACGAAGACCGCATCCTGCATGGCCTGTATTATTGCCGCGAGCGCATCGATGACGAGATGCAGCTCACCGCTGAACAAATACTCTGGCTCGCGATGCATCCGCTGCGCGAGGGTGAGGCGTGGTTCAGAAATGGCGTGCCGCAAAGCCTGGACGTCTCGAGCTTCGGCGACGACATACTGACCAAGCTCTCGACGGCCAAGCTCGAATTGCCGTTGCGATACTTGCAGTATCGACGCCTCATCACGATGGTGAAGCGGGGTGAAAACAATTACACGGTTGCGGTGACTTTTGCCGGGGCCGACCGCGCCGTACGCCTGCATACCCGCCGTGGCCGTCTGGATCTTTGGTACCGCGAACATCGCGATGGCATCGTCGGCGCCGGTATCACCGTGCTGATTGCCTGCGTCACGTCCATTACCACGGTGCTGGTGCTCCGCAGACTGCTGCGCTAATTCTTCGGCAAGGCGCAGGCCCACTGATAGAGCGCTTCGGTCTGGGTGCCGGGCACGATCGCTTCCCAAACGGCCTGCTTCCCGTCGCCTTCCTCGCTCTGGCCGCCGCTCAAGTTGTTGCCCGTGTAGTAAATGATCAGCAAGGCGCGGGCACGCTCTTTCTTGCAGTCGTACTGCACTTTCTCGACATTGCTCGAGTACAAATCGCCGCCCGGACTATTCTGCGACTCGGGATATTCCTGGCGCAGCCAAACCGTCACCTGATTGCCGGAGCGCTTCATCTGGTGTTCGGTGCTGAACGCCGCCCAGGTCCCGTCATTGGCCACGCCGCGAAACTGCCAGCCGCCGGATGTCAGAGGATCGATGCTGCGCACCCAGGCCATCGGGTCGGCTTTGCGCGCATCGCGTTGCCGTTGCAAGGCATCGGCCTTGGCTCTGGCGTCTGCCAGATCGAGCTTGTGTTGCGCCTGCCAGGCTTGCGTCTCCTCCGGTGTCTGTGCCCCGAGGGGCCAACTGGCAAGGAGAGTCAGCAGCAGAACGTGAAGGTGTATCGAGCGGGTCATCGACGGTAATCATAAGCGAAGCGGAAGTAGATGGGCCGCACTCTGACCCCGAAACGTTCAAGGTCCTGTTGTTGAATGGGATCGAGGCTTCCCACATGCGCCTTGACGTAGGGCGTGTCCAGGTCGCGCGGGTCGAGTCCGACCAGCAGCAAGGCGCGTCCCGCGAAGCGCTCGGCCGGCGCCCAGCGCTCGTACATGAGTCCGACCCCCTCGAAGAGATGCACACTCGTGGGGGCCGGCGGCGACCCGCCGGGCGTGCGGCCGTAGAAGGCGATCTCACTCGCGACTGCGTAGCGGTCCATGCCGACGATGACAGGCTCGCTGCCGGTTCGTTCGCGATAAGACTGCGCCTCCCGCATCACTCGCCGGCCCGCATCACGCCAGCCCACCGGCAACAGTTCGATGCGTGCGGAGTAGGGCGTGCCGGGCCAGCCAATCGACAGGTACATGAAGCCCGCACCGAGCAGGATCAGGACCGCGATCAAGGTTCTCGGCCAGGCAGAACGTACCCAACCGCCGACCCCTGCCGCGGCCGGACGCAGCATGCTCGCGGCCAAGAGCGGCAAGGCGGCGGTCCACGGCGCCCCGGTCCAATCGAGCTTGACCTCTCGACGCAAGCTGAAAAGCGCGAACACCGCCAGGGGACACAACACGGCCAGCAACAGCAGATGCCGTTGGCGGCCGGTTTGCTGCGTATCCGCCCCCCGCGGCCAGGCTGCACGCGGCATCATGCTGGCCACTGCGAGCACTCCTATGGGCGTGATGAGCAGGAGCGCCGAGAGAATCAGGCGATGCAGCGTGAAGTGTGGAACGTCCGCAATACGCCGGGCAGTTTGAAACGCAAATGAGGCCCATTGATGCTGCGCGTTCCAGATAATGACCGGCGAAAACAACAGCGCCGCGATGATTACCGCAAGGTAAGGCTGCGGCCGCCGCCACCACTGGCGCGCGTCGCGGTCCCAGCACATGAATGCAAACACCGCCGGGCCCAACAACAAGATTGAATACTTCGACAGCAGCCCGATGCCCAGACTCACGCCAAACCCAAGCCAGGCGCGCGCCTGGCCGGCAATGAGCGCACGTTCCAGAAAAAACAGGCTTGCCGCCCACGCGGCCGTGAGCGGCGCATCCGGGGTCACCAGCATGCCGGCCAAAAAAAAGAAGGGCAGCACCTGGGTCGCGGCGCATGCCGCGATGGCGACCTCGCGGCCGAACACATTACGCGCCAGGCGGTATGCAAAAAAGGTCGTGAGTGCTCCACAAAGAAGTCCACCCACTCGCACGCCGAACTCCGTATTGCCGAACACGCTGGTGCCAATTGCAATCAGCCAGGCGATCATGGGGGGATGGTCGAGGTAGCTCAAGTCCAGGTGCTGTGAGTAACTCCAGTAGTAGGTTTCTTCGGGCAGCAACTCGATGCTCCCGGCATACAACGCACGCCACAGCGAGGCGCAGACCAGCAGGCTGATGGCGAGCCCCGGCCAGGGAGCAGGGTCCGACGCAGACCATCGGGAAAG
This sequence comes from uncultured Steroidobacteraceae bacterium, assembly GCA_964658805.1. Classification (GTDB taxonomy): domain Bacteria; phylum Pseudomonadota; class Gammaproteobacteria; order Steroidobacterales; family Steroidobacteraceae; genus Bog-1198. The sequence continues at coordinate 1,639 of CAZZZU010000037.1, read as the reverse complement.
CGGCGGCAAGCACACAATGGTGAGCCACGACAGGACGACACCGCCCGTTGCGGCGAGCAAGGGGCTCGCGCCAAGGTGTTGTTGGAGAAGACCTGCGAAAGCGCCCTGGAAGATCAGGGCAATGGCCACGGTGAGCCAGTTGGCAGAAAAAAAGACCGCACCGAAGGCTGCGGTAGCGAGGCAGGCAGCGGCTAACGCAAAGGGTAGGGAGTAACCGAAGTGCAGCGCGACCGCGGCTGCGAGCAGATCAAAAGCGGCCAGCGTCAACAGGGTCGCCGGACGCGGCGATGGACGCACGCGCGAGAGGTTTAAGGCCGCAACGTCAATGTGCCATTCAGGCGATAGCGTCCACGCACACGCGACGGGCCATTTCCCGGGCAGCGCGCGGATCCATCGAGGCGCTCTTGCCCGTGACCAAGGTTCCGACCTCCGCGAACATCGCATAGGCGAATAGCGCCACGCAGCCACCCACGAACACCAAGGGCAAAAGGACCACCCAGGCGAGTACGCATCCGATCGAGAAGAGGAACGCTTTAAATGACATTGCTCGAACCACCCTGCCGTAATTTTCTATCGTTAGTCCAGAGGTGCATCGATCCTATGATGCACCCGCGTACCAGTTCCCTGCGCTGGTTCTCATTGTTCTGTCGGGATTTTGCGACTCGGGGCAGGCCTGACAGAACAACACTGACAAAACGATTATATGGTTAACTTAAGCAATTACATTAGGTATTTTTATTCTCTAAGACTATCAGACACTTATAAAACAAATATAATCTGAAAAATAGTTAAATTTGTATTTAGTTACACGCCTTACAGCCAGCGTGCCTTACGCAGTTTTAGCCACAGTACGACGTCTATGCCTGCCATCACAGCCATCACCATGGGGTATCCGTAGGTCCATTTGAGCTCCGGCATGTGCTCGAAATTCATGCCGTAAATGCCGGCGATCATGGTCGGAACCGCCAACAAAGAAGCATAGGCCGCGAGGCGCTTCATGGTCTCGCCGTCCTGCAGCGTGATCATCACAAGATTGACCGATATGGCGGTACTGATGGTTTCTCGCAACGAGTCGATGGTTTGATCCAGGCGCATCAAATGATCGTAGATGTCGCGGTAATACTCGGTAATTCGCGCGCAGAGAGCCGGGACCCGGCCACCGGTGAGATTGGATACGCTTTCCAGCAACGGTGCCACGGCGTGTTTCATCACCAGTGTGCGTTGCTTGATCTCATACAGCAGCTCAATGTTGGTGCGCGGTGTCGTCTGGCGATCGAAGATCCGTTCTTCGATCAGTTCGAGCTCCTGTTCGAGCACATCGATCACCGGGAAGTAGCGGTCCACCACCGCATCCATCAACGCGTAAAAGATGTAGCCTGACCCCTGCGCCAGCAGCTCCGGCTCCCGCTCCGCGCGGGCGCGCACTTCGGAGAAGCCTCTGGTCACCCGCTTGCGCATGCTGAGCACGTAATTCGGTCCGGCAAAGATGGCAAGTTCGCCCACGTTCAATTCTTCTGCGCCGCGCTCGACCACGTGCAGCACGGCGAACATCGCGTCGCCGTACTCTTCGATCTTGGGGCGTTGGTGCCCTAGGTGTGCATCCTCGATGGCGAGCGGGTGCAGGTCGAACGCTTCCTGC
>CAZZZU010000036.1:0-38143 GCA_964658805.1 uncultured Steroidobacteraceae bacterium | reverse complement strand
GCGCAGGAGGATCCAGCGTGATCGGGATCGCCCGGTATGCCTCGCCCGCTGGTTCCTTGGGCACGAAGATGACCCGGCTCGAGAAAGTCTGGTAATCCTGAAGGACTTTGGTTATCAGCTTGCCGCGCAGAACCATCCAGTGGCCGCCGTTCTTCGGCGTCCATACGACGTCAGGCGCCCCTGACTCCTGCAGCGCTCGCCAGGATTCATGCAGGTCCAGACCTTTCAACATGGGTTGGTAAATGTCGAAATCGACGATTCGATCAGACGGCACATTCACCGGGTGGGACGGAGCGTTTGCTTGACACAACATACATCTCTCCTGGATCAGTCTTTTCGCGGGGGCGCGACGGTGAAAGTCATGCCATCGAAGTGTTCCGAGATTCGAATCTGGCAAGACAATCGTGAGTTCGAGTGCATCACGCCCGTTTCCTCGAGGACGTCGGCCTCGTCCGGCCCCGGAGCGCCCACCACGTCGTACCCGCCCTGGACATAGACTTGACAGGTGCCGCAGATGCAGGAGCCGCCGCAGATCGCTTCGATGCCCTCCACGCCTACGGCAGAAGCGGCCTCCATCAATGTCGGTCCGGCATAGGTCTCGACAATTCGTTCGACGCCGTCGTTTTCAATAAATTTAAGTTTGAGCATCAGAGTGCCGTCATTCCGCCGTCGATGACGTGCTCCGTGCCGGTAATGAAACTCGATTCGTCCGATGCTAAGAAAACCACCAGATTCGAAACTTCACCCGCCTCCGCCATGCGCTTCAGTGGAATCTGTTGCAGCGCTTCGCCGCCCTGTTCGTCGGTTGCGGCAACCATCATCGGCGTCTTGATATATCCCGGGTGGACCGAGTTCACCCGGATGTTTCGATCGCCGTATTCGACCGCAACCTGTTTGCTCATGCCGCGGACCGCAAATTTGCTCGCCACATACGCAAGATTGGGCGACCCATAAATCGCGACCATACCGGCGACCGACGAGATATTCACGATGGAGCCGCCACCGCTCTTGAGCATGCCCGGGATTACAGCCTGCATGCCCAGGAATACCGCGGTCTGATTGATCCCGCAAACACGGTTGTATTCCGGCTCGGACAGATCCACGGTCGAAGCGAGCGCCCCGATGATCCCGGCATTGTTGATCAGCACGTTGATCGGCCCGAAGCGCTCCGCGCCAAGCTGGACGATCTTGGTCCAGTCTTCCTTGCGCGCAACATCGTGATGGATAAAAAATGCATCCGCTCCGAGTTCGTCCGCCAACTTCTGACCGCCGACGTCGTTGACGTCGGTCATCACAACCTTGGCGCCGTTCGCGATGAACGCGCGGGCATGAGCTGCTCCCATGCCCTGTGCCGCGCCCGTGATGAGCGCCACTTTTCCAGCGAGTCTGCTCATGATGCTCAGCTCACATGCGACGGTTTCGCATTCAAAATGATGGTCTTCGATTCGAGGAACGGCAGCAGCCCTTCACGGCCGCCTTCACGGCCGACACCGGACTGCTTGAAGCCGCCGAACGCGATGCTGAGGTCGGCACGAAAGGTATTGTGACCTACCATGCCCGACCTTAGCTGCCGCGCCACCTGATAAGCCCGGTCAACGTCATTCGTGAACACTGAATTGTTGAGACCATAAATCGTGTCGTTCGCGAGATCGATCGCATGATCCTCGCTCTGGGCGGCGATGACGCTTAGTACGGGTCCAAAGAACTCTTCCTTCGCAATCGTCGAGCGATTGTCGACATTGCCGAACACCGTGGGCTCTATGAAGAAGCCGCGCGACAAGTGTCGCGGCCGCTTGCCGCCAGCGGCGAGCGTCGCTCCCTCGGCGACACCCTTGGTGATCAGTTCCTCGATGCGATCGCGTTGCCTGCGCATGGCAAGCGGGCCCAATTGTGTGTCAGGCTTGAACGGGTCGCCGACGCGCACCGCACCAAACCTGGCGCTCAACGCTTCGACCATCTGATCGTGACGCTGCTTGCTCACGATGATACGCGTGAGCGACGCGCAGACCTGACCCGACAGGAAGCACGCCGGTCCTACCAAAGAATCGGCTGCGGTATCGATGTCGTAGTCATCCAGGATCACGGCAGCCGACTTCCCGCCCAGCTCGAGCTGGTAACGGGCCACGCGCTCACTGCACAACGCGGCAATGCGCTTGCCAACCGCGGTCGAGCCCGTAAAGCTCACCATGTCGATGCCTGGATTGCGAACCAGCGCCTCCGAAACGATGCGATCCGCCGTGAGCACGTTCAACACACCCGGTGGCAGGCCGGCCTGAGCCGCGACTTCCGCGACGATATAGGCAACCCCCGGGGCTTCAGGAGAGGCCTTCAACACGATGCAGCAGCCGGCGAGCAGCGCTGGGGCAATCTTGTCGGCGATGGTGATGACCGGCGCGTTCCACGGAATGATGGCCGCCACCACACCAACCGGCTCGCGCGTGAGCAGACCGATCGCACCACCGTCGGCCGGCTTATGCCGCTCCTCAAAAGGATAGGTCTCCGCGAGATCCGCATAGTAGTCGTAGGTATGCCCGATGCCGCCCGCGACATGGCGTGCAATCGAATGCAGCACGCCCATCTCGTTAGGCCAAATCTCAGCGACGTCATCGGCACGCTCGCTGATCAACTGACCTATCTTGCGGAGATATCCCGCCCGTTCCTTGTGACTCATGCGCGGCCAGGGCCCATGGTCGAACGCCCGCCGCGCGGCATCCACCGCGCGCGCGACGTCCGCTTCTTGCGCGGCTGCAACGCTCGCGAAACGCTCTTCAGTCGCCGGTGCGATCACCTCGATGCGAGCCGAGCTGCTCGGCGCGACCCACTTGCCATCGATGAACAGCTGTTCGGCGTTCGCGAAAGGCGGCGATCGCTGCGTGGTACGCGAATTCAGCATGTGTGAACTCCTTCAGAATTTGAACGTCAGCTCAGCACCGTACTTGCGAGGCGCACCGGGGATAGCGACGTTGAAGCCCACGTCCGGTCCCAGGCCAAAGCCTCCCACGTAATTGGTCCGATTGGCCAGATTCCTGACATAGGCCGATACCGTGAAGCGGGAGCCGAGGATGTCGCTCCAGTCCGCCCGCATGTTGACCAGCGCATACGGCGGCAGCTCAGTGCCGGGCGCGACGCTGTCCAGGAGGCTCGTGAATGCCTGCGAGGTCTGATAATAGAGATCGGTTCGTACGGACATCACCCCCCAGGGGTCCGGCACGGGCAGGTAGACGGTGCCGAAGACGGAGCCGGTCCATTTTGGCGTGTCCTGATAGTTCGAGAAGATGGTGGGTTGGCCGGCGACCGAGACGACGCCCTGCGGATAGACGGCGTTCGTATAGGCGCCCGAAGCACCCAACGTCAGCCACTGCGACACGCGCACCTGGCCATCGGCTTCAATGCCCTGCACCCGTCCCTGCGGGACATTCAGGGTCAACGAGGAGGGGGCGCCATCGATGGTGAAGTACACGTCGCGTTGCACGCCGTTGACGATCTGCCGGTACAGCGCCAGGTTCAACTGCGCCGCTTTGTCGAATATCCGTCCCGAATACTTCGCACCAACTTCGACGTCATGCGTGCGCTCAGGTCCGTACTGGTTGACGTTGTCGACCGGGGTGGTCGTACCGTTGAAGTTGCCGGCGCGCCAGCTGCCACGCGTGACCACGTACGCCAGGAATTCCGGCGTGATCTGATAGTTCAGGCCGATCTGCCAGCTCGGATCCGCCTCGCGCATGGACTGGGTCGGATAGCCCGCAAAATTCGAGTCGGCGGCTTGTGTGAGGCTGATCTGTTCCCAGGTCTGACGCCCGCCGGCCGTAAAGCTCAGGCCCGTCAGCACGTTCGACAGGTCATACGTACCCTGCGCAAATACCGCTTGCGTGTGGTCATGGCTGTTCCAGGCATGGTGAAAGAACGTCAGCGGCGTGGGCAGACTGATTCCCACCACGGTCGGAATATCGACATCGTCGACCTCGGAAGCCGCATAAAATCCTACGATGTAGCGGAACTTGTCGTCGAGGATGTGGCCTTGCGCCTGCAATTCTTCCGACCATTGGTCGATGTTGTAACGCACGCCGTTCGTGGACGGATAATCCGCAAGGTCGAGTACACCGAGTCGCGCGCCCGACAATGCCGCGTCGGAGCGGACGACGTGGTGTTGTACCGAGGCGATGTTCTTCAGCGTCAGGCTCGGCAACACGTCCCAGCTGGTCGTGTTCTCGGCATAGACATCCTCTGAGCGATGCTGCGGCGTATACGGCAAGCTCACCTTGTAGGGGCCCGACGCCTGCTGGTCCGCCAGTTCCTGTGCGATGCCGCCCGGCACGAGCGCTGCCAGCGCCGGTGACCAGAGAGGCCCACCCGGCGTATAAAGAAACGCAGCAGTGGTATTCAACGAATAGCCGCGATTGGTCGCTCCCAGGGGATAGTAGGAATAGATGCCGCCGTTCAATTCCGTGCCGCCGTAGTAACCGTATTGGAATACCGTCGTGCTGGTGAGCTTGTCATTCGGCGTGATCTTCAGGGTGGCGCGCCCCGACTTGGCGTCTGTATCCCCCAAGGACGTGCCTGCCACGATGTTCTTGACGTAGCCCGACTCTTTCTTGAAATCTGCAGCGATGCGCAGGTCCACGATGCCGGGGACCACCGGCAGATCCACCGCGCCCTGATACTCACGCAGGTTGTAGTTGCCGTTCTTGACGGTGAGGTATCCGCCAAACTTATCCTGCGGCTCCGTCGTGTTGAACAGCACGGCACCGCCCGTCGCATTGCGGCCGAAGAGCGTGCCTTGCGGCCCCTTGAGCACCTGGACAGACGCCAGGTCATAAAACGCGGTGGCGGTCTGCGATGAAACGGCCACATCGTTGAAGTAAGGCAGCACGCCGGGGCTGGAGCCCGAAAATGCATCGAGCGTCTGCCCGCGGATGGTGTAATTAATCTGGTTATTGGATGCCGTGGTCTTGACCGTGAGTCCCGGTACCGACTGTTGCAGATCGGTCTCGGTGCTGATGCCACGCTCGGTGAGCGACTCGGCGTCGAATGCCTTGATGGCCAAAGGCACCTTGGACTGCGCTTCGGAGCGACGCGTCGCGGTCACCGTGATTTCGTCCAGGTCACTGCTGGTGCGGGTGTGTATCGCGGTGGAGTCAACCGCATCCGCGTCGACCTCTGCGTGCACACTGCCTGCCGCCAGCAGCCCCACCAGGGTCGCGCCGGAAGCAACGCGGAACGCGGTCATCGAAGTTATACGAACAGAGGCACTGCTGCCTCGATAAGGTGAGCCTTTTGCCATCGTCGTTCCCCCTTCTGGACTCTGTGAAGGCCGCCTGCCGTCGACCCTTTTTTCCTCGGCCCACTCGCTTCATTCGTCTACAGTAGCGTTGACGAGCGGTGCCGATTTGGCCGCAGTATGTTCTCTGACAATTATTGCGTCAACAGCAGTGTTGCATGAAGTTTTGCGCGCGCTCAAGATGTAAAGCGTCGGCGAATGACACATATCTGAGAGCCCGCATGGCTCACGGCAAGGGGGACCCATGACGGAAAATCAAAGCGCATCAACTTCGATTGCAAAGCCGTTGGCCGGCAAGGTTGCCATCATCACCGGTGCAGGTCGAGGCATCGGCCGCATCGAAGCACTCAGTCTGGCGCGGGCCGGCGCCAGCATTCTGGTGAGTGATTTCGGAACGGATGCGCAAGGTGCGCCCAGCGCAGACGGGGTCGCCGCAGAGATCCGCGCACTCGGCGTGATGGCGGCATCGTGCAACGAAGATTTGCGGCAGCCTGCGGGCGCCGCCCGTGTGATCAGCGTCGCCATGAGTCAGTTGGGTGGCGTTGACATCCTCGTCAACAATGCGGGACTGCGGGGTGGCAATCCCATCCACAAGCTGACGGAGGAGCAGTGGGACAGCGTGCTCGACAGCCATCTCAAGGCGTCTTTCCTGCTGATCAAAGAAAGCATCCTGCCCATGCGCGCCCGCGGCGGCGGCGTGATCATCAATACCGGCTCCGAAGCAGGCCTCGGCATGCCGTTCAACTCCGCGTACTCGGCCGCCAAGGAGGGCCTGGCCGGCCTCACCCGCAGCGTCGCGCGTGAGCAGGGCCGCTTCAACATCCGCTGCAATCTGATTCGCCCGCGCGCGACAGCGGGCCAAACCGGCGGCGGGGAGTGGTTTCAGCAGAAGCTGCAGGGCGAGTGGCAGCCGTTGCTCAAGGCATTGGGACACAACTGGATCGGCAATCGGGGCAATGCCCGCTGGGATCGGCCAGCCACGCCGGATTCGATCGGCGCGTTCGTGACCTGGTTGTGCACGGCGGCGGCAGACCACGTCAACGGTCAGGACTTCTTCGTCGGCGGCGAGGAGATTGCCCTCATTTCGCCGCCGCAATTTCAGGCATCGATATTCCGCGAAGGCGGCTGGAGCATGGAGGCGTTGGGCGAGTTTGGCGATACACTTACCCACGATCTCACCAATGCTTACCGCGTCGAGAATCCACTCCAGAGTGATGACTGAACGAGCCGAGCATGCACCCCTACCCCGACTATGAAGGTTTGAAACTCGATCGCCCGCACGAGCGCGTGTTGCGCATCACGCTCGCCCGCGGCAAGGCCAACGCCATGGACTACCAGATGCATCATGATCTGACGTCCATCTGGCCCTTGATCGAAGAGGATCCGGCTACGAGTGCCGTGATCCTCACGGGGCAGGGAACATTGTTCTCCGCCGGCGGCGAATTTGGCGTCGAGCAAAAGATGCTCGACGACTGGCGCTTCCGCACCGCCATGTGGAAGGATGCGCGGCTCCTGGTGATGAACCTGCTGAATTTTTCCAAGCCTCTCATCTCAGCCATCAACGGGTCGGCAGCCGGCGCGGGCCTGGCGGCCGCCCTGATGGCCGACGTCGCCATCATGGGTCGCTCGGCGAAACTGGTGGACGGCCACACCCGACTGGGCGTCGCGGCGGGAGATCATGGCGCATGGCTCTGGCCGATGCTCTGTGGCCTGGCCAAGGCGCATTACTATCTGCTGACCTGCGACGCGGTGCCGGCAGAGGAAGCAGAGCGCATCGGTCTGGTTGCCCTGTGTGTCGACGACGCCGCGCTCGAGGCCAAATCGCTCGAGATCGCAGGACGACTCGCGGCGGGCGCACCGACTGCGATCCGCTTCACCAAGCATGCGTTGCGCGGCTGGTTGCGCATGGCATGGCCGATCTTCGAGGCCAGCCTGGGGCTGGAGATGCTCGGCTTCCACGGCGATGAGCCGCGCGAAGGCCTGGCGTCGCTCATGGAAAAGCGCCCGCCCAAATTCGATCCCAACTCACCGATCTAGCAATGCTCGAATGGGAGGTCGTCACCGCTGGCCTCGAATTTCCCGAAGGCCCGGTCGCGTTGCCTGACGGCAGCATTCTCGTCGTCGAGATGCATCGCAAAACACTGACACGCGTCGCGCGCGACGGCAGCGTACGGATCGTCGCCGAGTTGGGCGGCGGACCCAACGGTGCCGCGATTGGCCCTGATGGGCGCTGCTATGTTTGCAACAACGGCGGACTGACGTTCACGGCAACGGCAGGAAAATTGATACCCAATCTCGTGCCAAACGACTACGCCGGCGGCTGGATCGAAGCGGTGGATCTCGCCAGTGGGCGATGCGAAGTGCTGTATCGCGAGTGTCACGGCGTGCCCCTGTTCGGTCCGAACGATATCGTGTTTGACAGTCTCGGTGGTTTTTACTTCACCGACAGCGGCAAGGTGCGCGCGCGCGACCGCGATCGGGGCGCGGTGTTTTACGCGAGCATCGACGGCACCTCCATCCGGCGCGTCGTCTTTCCGGTCGAGGGCGCCAACGGGATCGGAATTGCGCCCGACGGCCATCAGCTCTATGTATCGGAGTCGACCACGGGACGTCTCTGGGCCTACGACCTCGCAGCCCCCGGCGAGATCAAACGCACGCCGGGCAGTGTGCCCTGGCTGCGCGGTAACATGTTGTTGGCGATGCCGCACTACTCCGTCCTCGACTCGCTCGCGGTCGAAGCGAATGGCAACATTTGCGTCGCCGACATACCCGCCGGAAATATCACCGTGATCTCACCCGAGGGCGCGATACTGGAGCAGCATCCGACACACGATGCGTTCACCACCAATATTTGCTTCGGGGGTGCCGACCTGACACGCGCCTACGTGACGCTGTCGTCCACCGGCCAGCTCGTCAGTGCTCGTTGGCCACGTCCGGGACTGCGCCTGCACTGGCTCAACTAGCTGGGCTGTCTACAGCGTGCCGTTCAGACGCTCGACGGCGTCGAGGTAATCACGCATGAAGTCTTCGACCACACTGCGTGTGCTCTGGCTGGTTTTCATCAGGCCGACGCCCTGCCCCACAAAATAACTGGCGAGCTTGGTGGCACCGGTGTGCCCGCCGTTGGCGAGCTTGAGCACTTTTTTCATGCAGGTGTCCGAGACGATCGATTGCAACGGCATGGGCAAGGGCTGTGGGGCATCGTCCGCCTCCCAGGCCTCGGTCCAATCAGAACGCAACTGCCGGCAGAACTTACCGGTACGCGATTTCGAGCGGATGGTTCCGCGGGATCCCGCGGCGAGCATCTTCTCTTTCACGACAGGCGAGGTCTCCGCTTCGGGTGTCGTGAGCCATACGGAGCCCGTCCAGGCGCCCGCGGCGCCCATGGCCATGCAGGCGGCCATCTGCTTGCCGGTGACGATCCCACCGGCCGCCAGCACCGGCGTCGTCGATCCGATCAACCGGAGCGCTTCGAGCACCTCCGGCACCAGCACCATGGTGCCGATCTCGCCACAATGACCGCCCGACTCGGTGCCCGCGGCAATGATGATGTCGACACCGACCTCGGCTTGCTTGACGGCATGCTCGGGTGCGCCCACCAGCGCCGCCACCGGCACACCGGCTTGCTTGCTGCGTTCGAGCATGTACAGCGGCGGCGTCCCGAGGGCATTTGCAATCAGGCGAATGGGATGGGCGAACGCCACCTCCAGCATTTCCTGCGCGACCGAATCGCGGATGTTCCGACCGATTTTGGAACCGCGCTCGAAGCGCTCATCGGTGAGATCGGATACGTCGATGTCATAACGGCTGAGGAGATCCCGGGCGAAATCCTTGTGTCGCTGCGGCACCGAGGCAGCGGCGCTGGCCATGGAGACCTGCTGCGCCTTGCCCTCGAATTTCGACGGCACGATGAAGTCGACCCCGTACGGCTTGCCGTCGATATGCTCGTCGATCCACTTGAGCTCGACTTCGAGTTGCTCGGGCGACGATACGTCGACGGCGCCCAGTACACCCATGCCGCCGGCTTTCGACACCTCGACGACGACGTCCCGGCAATGCGAGAACGCCAGCAACGGGAATTCGATACCCAACATGCTACATATCGGTGAGTTCATGCAGGCCACGTTAACCTCGATCGCGGTCGATTGCAATCAACACATCTGTTGATATCGCGCACGCGATATCATCGGGGGCGAGTGATATGGAAATGACAGCGAGGTCAATGAATGGCGCGAGAATTGTCCAGCCGGCGCTCCAGCGCCCGCAGCACGGGCGGTGAAGAATACGAGAAGAAGCGCAAGGCTATCGTGGCAGCAGCCGCCTCGATCTTCAGGGAAAAGGGGTTTGCGGCCTCGAACGGCGACGACATCGCCAAGAAAGCGAAAATGGACCGCGCCTCGCTCTATTACTACTACGCGGGCAAGCAGGAGATCTTTCGCGAAATGGTCGGCGAAGCGGTCACCGACAACGTGTTGATGGCGGAGGAAATTGCGGCTTCGCGCGACGCACCGGGCGCCAAGCTGCGACGCCTGATCGAAGGCCTTTTTTCGTCATACGTGCGGCATTTTCCGTACCTGTTCGTATTCGTTCAGGAGGAGATGACGCGCCTCACCAAGGACAAGTCGGCCTGGAGTTCAACGATGCGGCGGCTGGACAAGCGCTTTGACGACGCGGTGATCAAGATCATTCAGACGGGCATCGATGACGGCTCGTTCAGCACGGCAGGCGATGCAAGGTTGACCGCCAATGGCGTGATCGGTATGTGCAATTGGAGTCATCGCTGGTTCGATCCGGGCAAGGGCTACCCTGGCGCGAAGGTCGCAGCGTCGTTCTCGGATCTGATCCTGCGCGGACTGATGCCGAAGGGCGGTTAAAGCAGCCCAACCTCACAGGCCTTGATCTGCAGGCCCAGATATTTCGAGTAAGGACGGCATTGCTGCAGACTGCCGCCCATCAACCAGAAGCCGGGCTGTCCGGTGCGACGCCACATCGCGCGCACTTCGCCTTCCGCGTTCAGCCCCCAGACGGGGCCTACCCGGTCAGCGACTTCATCGCCCAGTAACCCACGCACCGAGTCAGACATATTGGAATAACCGGCGGCAACCACGATGGCATCGACGTCCATAGACGAGCCGTCCGAGAAATGCACAGTCTGGCCTTCCAGAAACTCGATCTGTGTGCCTTGCTTGACCTTGATCTTGCCCTCGACGATCAGCTCCGAACAGCCCACGTTGATGTAATAGCCACCTCCGTAGCGGTGATACTTCATCAAAAATCCGGAATTGTCTTCGCCGAAATCCAGCGCAAAGCCGGCAGCACGCAGCCCATCGAGCAACTCGCGATCCATCTCTGCGATGCGCTTGGTCATCTCTTTGTGCAATTCGGTGACGACGGGGAACGGAAAAGAATTTCCAGAAAGATCCGCATCCCCGATGGGCGCGCCATCATCGGCGTACAGTGCGTACGCGCGGGCTGCACCGGGCTCGACACTCACAACGCAGGTGGACGAGCGTTGCAGCATCGTGACCTTGGCGCCGGCGTTGCACAGATCCTGCGCCACGTCGTGTCCACTGCTGCCGGTGCCCACCACCAGTACCCGCTCAGCCGCGGCCGCGAGGCCGCCAGCATAGTCGGCTGCATAAATCAGCTTGCCCGTGAAGCGCTCCGATCCCCGCAACGCAGGGCGGCGCTCCTTGCCGAATACGCCCGTCGCCTGCACGATGTGCCGAGGCTCGATTTGCCTTAGCGAGCCATCCGACTGACGCAGCGTCACGGACCAGCGCGCCGCGCTCTCGTTGTAGCTGGCGCTTAGCAGATTCGTCGATGTTTCAACCCTGATGCCCAAAGCCGTCGCATAAATGCCCAGCCACTCGGCCATGTGCTCTTTCGACAGATAATTGGGCCAAGTTGCCGGAAAGGGCAGATAGGGCAGGTGATTTGCGGCCGTCTCGTTGTGCAAGATGAGCGACTGATAGCGGTTACGCCAGTTATCCCCCACGCGTTTCTCGCGATCGATCACCAAGGTGTCGACCCCCAGTGCGCCGAGGCGCGCTGCGATGGTCAAGCCCGCATGGCCCGCGCCGACCACCAGGACAGCGAGATCGGACGATGCCCCGGAGGGGGCTATCGAAGCAGGCGCATGCGCCTTGTTCAGCCGCGGCCGGCGCGCACCGGCATGCTCCTCGTGTCCGCGCAATTCCTCCATGCTGGTGAAGAAGGTCCAAGCACGCCAGCGGCCGGCTTGCGTATCGAGAATCAGTCGAACGTGCCCGCGACACCATGCGATATCGGTCTCGAAGGAGAACGTGCTCTCGGCCGTCATGCCGCGCGTGCGGTGCTCGAATATCTTGCACCCGCTCTCCTCTGCCCGAAGACCCTGCATCGCCCTCGAACCGGACCTGAGGAACCCCGCTGCGATCTGCTTGCCACCCGCAAACGTCCGGTAGTCCCAGGTCAGTGCCAGATGATCACGCCAATAACCGTCGTCCAGGAAAAGCCCGCGGACGGCTGCCTCGTTGCCTTCGGCCAGGGCAGTCGACAAATCTGTGAGCCACCGCTGCACCGGGATAGGTTCGATACCAGCTGCGCCGCGCAGCTGGTTGGCAGGGGTGTCGATCATGATGGCAGCGACGATGCCGGAGGGTATGGATGCGTGTCAACAATTTTGTTGATAGGATGCCGTTCGCAGCATCGTTGAACGGAGCGGGGAGCTCCGCAACAGAAAGACCCCTCTAAAAGGATCACGACCATGCCGGACGTCTATGACTATGTGATTGTCGGTGCAGGCTCCTGTGGCTGCGTGCTGGCAAACAAGCTTACCGCGGACCCGAAGAACAGCGTCTTGCTGATCGAAGCAGGGCCGAGCGACAACAACCCGCTCGTGCACATGCCGCGCGGCCTCGGAAAACTCTATACCGTCGGCGCGACTACCTACTTCTACGATGTGCAGCGCAAGGCTGGCAAGGCTGGCACCGAGAGCTGGCTGCGCGGACGCATGCTGGGCGGTTCGAGTTCGCTGAACGGATTGATGTACCAGCGTGGTCATCAGGAGGACTACGATCGTTGGGAACGTGAGTTTGGCCTTACCGGCTGGGGCTGGAATTCTTTTGGCCGGATATTTCGGGAAATGGAAGATCACGAGCTCGGGGCCAACGAACATCGCGGCGCTGGCGGCCCTGTAGCCGTTTCCATCACCAAGAATCATACCGAGCTCATGGACAAGCTCATTGCGGCAGGCGTTGGCTTGGGCTTGCCGCATTTTCAGGATGCCAGCATGCCGACGCAGGAAGGCATCGGTTATATCAACAGCACCATCCGCCGTGGACGGCGCTGGAGCGCCAACAAAGCATTTCTCGAGCCGGTGCGTGCACGCAGCAACCTGACCGTCATGACGGAAACCGAAGCGCTGCGAGTCGTATTCGAAGGCACCCGCGCCACGGGTGTCGAGTGCCGCAAGGCCGACGGCACTACCGTGACCTACCGCGCCGGCCGGGAGGTCATTCTGGCCACCGGAACCATGCACTCACCCAAGATGCTGCAGCTGTCAGGAATCGGCCCGGGCGCGTTCCTGCAGAATCTCGGGATTCCGGTGCTGGCCGACAGCCCGGAAGTCGGCGCCAACCTGCGCGAGCATCTGGTATTTCGCATCCAGTACCGACTGAGCGGCGACTACAGCCAGAACAAGGAGCACAGCGGCTGGCGGGTGATGTGGCACGGTCTGCGGTACATGCTCACGCACGGCGGCCTGATGTCGCACCCACCCTACGACGTTACCGCTTTCGTGAAGACGCGCAAGGAGCTGAGCCGGCCGGACGCGCAGATCGTCATCGGTAACATGTCCATGTCCATCGCCGAGGAAGGTTTCAGCGTCGACGTGAAATTGGAGGACGAACCCGGTGCTTCGATCATCGGCTACAACATGCTGCCCGAGAGCAAAGGCAGCGTTATGCTCACGTCGAAAGATCCTGGTGTCGCACCTGCTGTGATTGCGAATTACCTGAGCGACCCGCGCGACGTGGCGACGGCGATCGGCACCGTGCATTTCATGCGCGCCTTGTTCGATCATCCGATGATGAAGCCGTACGTGAAATCGGAACTATTGCCGGGCGCAAAGGTGCAGACGGACGACGAGATCCTGGCTGCCTACGACAAGGTCAGCGGTCCCGGGTACCACGCCGTCGGCACCTGCCGGATGGGCACGGATGCGAACAGCGTGGTCGATGAGAAACTCAAAGTACGCGGCGTCTCGGGGTTGCGGGTGGCTGACATCTCCGTCTTCCCGACGCTGGTGTCGGGCAACACCAATGGACCGGCGATGGCGGCCGCGTGGCGCGCTTCCGAAGTGATCCTCGCCGACGCGCGATAGCTTAAAAAAACGCCTGCAGCTGCGTCTGGGCGCGCCCCAAAATGAGGGCATGTACGTCGTGCGTGCCCTCATAGGTATTGACGGTCTCGAGATTCTGCGCGTGTCGCATGACGTGGTACCCGATCTGAATGCCATTGCCCCCGTGCATGTCGCGCGCCGCGCGTGCGATGTCGAGCGCCTTGCCGCAATTGTTGCGCTTCATGATCGAGATCATCTCCGGCGCGAGCTTGTCCGCATCCATCAAACGGCCAACCCGCATCGAACCCTGCAAGCCGAGCGCGATTTCCGTCTGCATGTCAGCCAGCTTTTTTTGGTACAGCTGGGTGGCCGCGAGCGGCCTGCCAAACTGACGCCGGTCGAGACCGTACTGACGGGCGCGATACCAGCAGTCCTCGGCTGCGCCCATGACGCCCCACGATATGCCGTAGCGCGCGCGATTCAGGCAGCCGAACGGGCCCGCGAGCCCCGCCACGTGCGGCAGCAGCGCATCGTTGCGCACTTCCACGTTGTCCATGAAGATCTGACCCGTGACCGAAGCGCGCAGGCTCAGCTTGCCGTCGATGATCGGCGCCGTCAATCCGGGTGCGCCCTTGTCCAGGATAAAACCGCGGATTCGTCCGTCGTGCGCCACCGATTTCGCCCACACCACGAAGACGTCTGCGATCGGTGCATTCGAGATCCAGGTCTTCGCGCCATTTAATACATAGCCGGATTCGGTCTTCTCCGCGCGCGTCTTCATCCCGTTTGGGTCGGAACCTGCATTGGGTTCAGTCAGCCCGAAGCAACCGATCGCCTCACCACTCACGAGCTTCGGCAGATAGCGCGCTTTCTGTTCCTCGGAGCCGTACGTCAGAATGGGATGGATGACGAGCGAAGACTGCACGCTCATCATCGAGCGATAGCCTGAATCCACCCGTTCGATCTCACGCGCGATGAGGCCGTAGGCCACATATGACGCGCCGGCGCCACCATATTGCTCGGGCGCCGTGACGCCGAGCAAACCCGCCTGGCCCATCAAAGGAAATAGCTCGGGTGCGATTATCTCTTTTGCATACGCCGCCTCGATCCTCGGCAGCAATTCGCGTGTCGCGAAGGTGGCCGCCGAGTCTCGCATCATGCGCTCATCGTCGGTCAGCTGATCGTCGAGCAGAAATGGATCGCTCCACTGAAATTCATTGAGTTTTGACATGTGTGTTGGCGACTCCCCGCTCATTGTCCGGTAAATTTCGCGGCGCGCTTTTCCATGAAGGCGCGCGAGCCTTCCTTCGCATCCGCAGATCTCAATACCACCTTGATGCACGCATCCTCGACGTCGAACGCTTCCTGCAGCGTGCGGCCGGATGACGCGAGCATCGCTTCCTTGGCCTTGCGCATCGCCAACGGCGAATTCTTCGCCATGCGTTGCGCCATCTGTTCCGCGGTCGCCATGACCTCGGCCGACGGCACGACCCGGTTGACGAGGCCGATGCGCAACGCTTCGGCCGCAGAAATTCGATCGCCGATCAGCAGCAACTCTGCCGCCGCGGCCGAGGCAACCTGACGCGAGAGGCGCGCGATGCCACCGGCCGCGGGAATCAGCCCGCGCGTGACTTCCACCAAGCCGAGCTGACTGTCTTCTGCAACGATGCGCAGGTCACAGGCGAGTGCGAGTTCCATGCCGCCGGCGACCACCGTGCCGCGTAACGCACCGATAACCGGCGTATGAAAGTCGCCATGCCGCAAGAGCGCGCGGTTGAGGAGCTTTGGCTCCGCCAACAGTGCTTCGTCCCACTCGTCCTCGGCGCCGCGCGCGCGCATCAGCAACGGCGTCAACCGGCCCAGGTCGGCTCCGGCACAAAAGGTGCGTTCGCCTGCACCGGTCAATATCACGACGCGCACCGACGTATCTGCAGCGATTGCATCCCAGGCCCGCGCCAGGCGCACGATCATCTCCGGACTGAGCGCGTTCATCTTCTCGGGACGGTTGAGTGTGATGCGGGCAACGCCCTGCTCCACCGCAAACAGAATCACATCGCTGCTCATGTTGACCCCTGCGCAGGCTGTGCGAGAAAGAAGGCAAAGTCCTCGGTGCGGTTTTCAGTGACGATTTGCAGCGCCTGGCCGATCGCCACGGAATGAAGGTCGATTCCATCGGCCGCTGCCACGATGCGTGGCCCCTCCTCGAGTTCAGCGACCACGGTGAGATAAGGCACGCGGTCCTTCCAGGCCGGTTCGGCAGTGACGTGACTGACCGTAAAGGAGTAAACACAGGCTTTGCCGCTCACCCGGTCGAAACTGAAATCGCCCGAGGCGCATCGCGGGCAGAAGTAGCGGGCCGGATGGGTCCACAGGCCACATTGGCTGCAGTGCTGGATGCAGAGTGCGCCGGCCGCAACGGTCGCCCGATAGAATTCGCGATCCAGTTCCTCAGGCTGCGGCACCACCGCCTTCTCCGGCATCTTCATCGCGCATCCCTCCCCAGTATCGCGATGCTGCCATCGCCCAGGTCGCCGTAGCCCGTGACCAGTCCCAGCTCGCAGTCGTGCACCTGTGCCCGGCCCGCCTCGTGACGCAGCTGACGGGTCGCTTCGACGATGTGGTTCATTCCCCAGCAGTGGCCCTGCGACATCAGGCCGCCATGGGTATTCATCGGAAATTTCCCACCGAGTTCGATGTTGCCGTTCTTGACGAAGTCGGCGGCACCACCGCGCTCGGCATAGCCGAGTGCTTCGATCTCAAGCAACGCCACGTAGGTGAAACAATCATAGATCTGCAGAAAATCCATATCGTCGCGGGTGACGCCCGCCATTTGGAAGGCGCGCGGCGCAGCGAGGTCCAGGCCCAGGTCAAGCACATCCTTGCGATTGATCAGTTCGTCCGGACGATTCGGATGACCTTCGGCACCGCCGAGAAACGTCACCGGCACATGCGGCAGGTCTCGGGCCCGCTCGACCGATGTCATCACCACGGCAGCGGCACAATCCGTTTCCACGCAGCAGTCGAGCTTGCGCAGCGGCTCGGTGATGAAGGGCGAGGCCATATATTCCTCCATTGTGAGCGGCCGGTCGCGCATCAGCGCCTTGGGATTCAGTTGCGCGTGCTTGCGGCAGGCCAGGGCGACGGCGCCGGCGGCTTCCGGCGGCACGTTGTAATGCTTCGCGTAGCGCTCGAGATAGAGTGAATACCACCAAGGCGCAGAGCGCAGTCCGTACGGCGCATAGTAATTTTTGACCGTATCGAAGAACGCTGCGTTGAAGCGACGCTTGTTGGGCCGCGCGTCCGGTCGTGGCCGGATGGCCGAGTAGCCATTCCAGCCCACGGTCATCAGCACCACATCAGCGACGCCGGCGGATATGGCCATCGCTGCGGTCAGCAGCGACGCCGTGGCGCTCGCGCCGCCCATCTGCGGGCATGCCGTATAGCGTACGTTCGGAACACCGAGGTGCGCCGCGATCTCATCCCAGGCGACAAAACCCGGCGGTGGCAGAATCGCGTCGACATCAGTCGGCTTGAGGCCCGCATCACGCAGCGCGCCCATGCTGGCCGTCAGGATCATCTGCAGAATGGACTGCTCCGCACCGCGTAGATAATCCGTCTCCGCGACGCCCACGATCGCTGCCCTGCCGGACAAGCTGCCCAAACTCATTGAATGAGCTCGAACGAAAAATCCGTGATGCGGCCCTTTGGCTCGGCAATGAAGCGCGTGCGTACCCGGGGCAGCTGGTTGAGTTTCTGTGCGGCGGCATCGATGTCGCTCAGGTCCATGCCATAGACCAGGTTGATGAGAGCCGTGTCAGCCCCATCGAGCGTGACGTACGCCATCACCAACGGTGGCTTAGGCAGCCCCGGAAATTGCGTGG
Organism: uncultured Steroidobacteraceae bacterium; assembly: GCA_964658805.1. GTDB lineage: Bacteria > Pseudomonadota > Gammaproteobacteria > Steroidobacterales > Steroidobacteraceae > Bog-1198. The sequence continues at coordinate 20,661 of CAZZZU010000036.1, read as the reverse complement.
CGACGATCGTGAAAGTTTCGAGCGTCCCTTCGGGACCGACCGGCTTCCATTCGGTCGTGTACTCCATGCACGCATCGCAGAAGCCGCGCGCCGGCACCAGCACCTTCTTGCAGCTCGGGCAGCGCGTGCCCATGATGCATTGGTTCTCCTTGAGCTCCTTGAAGAACCGGCTGGCGCTCGCGCCTGCAAAATAGTTGTAGTTGAAGGCCCACAGACCGGGGATCGTGATCAGCTCTACATCGCTCATGGATTCTCCTAAGAAGCCGGATTCGTGCCGAGCACGCAAACGGTTGAAAATTGCGTGGCACCGCCCTGGCCCGTGGCCACCGCCCGCTCGACGCCATCCACCTGCCGGGCGCCTGCCATCTGCCGCACCTGCAGTGCGCACTCGGCTATGCGCACCATGGCGGTTGCAGAGACCGGGTTCGCACCCTGCGGACCGCCGGACGGATTGAATACCGGCAAAGAAGGATCGGTGAGCTGCGCCTCGACGAAGGCCGGCCCGTCCGCCGACTCGCAGAAGCCCAGCGCCGGATAGGCCATCGCCTCAGCGCTGGAAAATGCCGAGTACAGTTCTGCAACGCGAATCTGTTGGCGCGGCTTGGTGATGCCGGCGTCCGCGTAGGCACGCTTGGCCGACGTGCTGAGCGAGAGCAGATCGACCAAGGTCGCCCCCTCGCGTCGAATGCGGTCACCCATGGCATAGCTGTCGGAGGTCGACGCCACACCCTGAATCCATGCGGGCCTGCGATCCCCCACCAGACTCTTGTCCACCAGCACGAGGGCGCAGGCCCCTTCCGACATGGGGCAGGCTTCGTATCGATGGATGGGCCAGGCCAGCAACGGCGATGCCAGCACATCCGCGGCGGTGATGTCGTTGTGCAGATGTGCCAACGGGTTGCGCCGGGCGGCTTGCGCATTGCGCGCCGCGATTTGCGCCCAGTGCAGCGGTGTGTAGCCGTACAGTCGCATCAGCATCGAGGCCCGCAGCGCCGCCATGGTGATCGTCGTCAGCGGAAAATCTTTCTCGTACACCGGATCGAAGATCGTGTTGAAGACCTGTTGCGAAGAGGTGGCCTGCCCCATGCGTTCCAGCGCAAAGACGAGCACTGCTTTTGCGCGTCGCGCCCTGATATAGGAAACGCCCGCAAAGACCGCAGACGAGCCGGTGACGCCGCCCGTGTTGATACGCACGAACGGCTTGCCGACGCCCATGATGCCGCTGCGGTCCACTGAAACTTCGCCCGACAGCGCGTCCGGAGCAACCCCCGCCACGATCACGTCGATGGCGTCGATCCCCAAGCCCGCATCTTGCAAGGCTTCTCTTGCAGCCCACCAGATCAGCTCACGGGAACTTTTGTCGGGATGGGCACGGCGATACGGCGTCTGACCGACGCCGATGATGGCAACCTGACTCATAGGGCCTCCAGTGCAACGACGGTATGCGTCTGCGCCGCCAGTACCGCGCTACCGCTGGCGAGCGCGCGCCGCACGTTCGGCTGTTGCACGGCACCGGCCCGACCCTGTAACTGCAGGATGGCTTCCGCGATGCGCAGCAGTCCCATGGCCGGCGCGCAATATCCGGCGGCGCCGCCGCCCGAAGGATTGGCCCTGGCGTCGTTCGCGAGAAAACTCAAGCCTGTGCCCTGCGCCGCAAGGCCCACCGCTTCCATGCCCATGGCTTCGTCTACCAGGGTCAAGCCGTCGATTTCGGCGAGATCGACCTGCTGCACCGTGAAGCGCGCATCGTGCAACGCGCGCTGCGACGCCAGCGCGAGCGCGCCGAGCGCCTGCATGCGCCGGTCGCCGAGCCAGTACGGCTCGGACGCCTGGCCGAGCCCGGCGACTCGCACCTGCGCGGGCTCAGCGGAGAGGGTCACGGCAACCGCGATGTCCGCCCACACGGGCAGGTCATCGTCCTGCAACGGGTAGCTCGGTGTGGTTCGCCACCCGCCTGTCTTCAGTGCACGCGGGTTCGCGCCGGCCATGGCAGCACGACGCTGCTGCGCCCGCCCCCGCAGCCGCGGGTCCGCATCGAGCTGTCCCCAGGCCTGTGCGCGCAGCGCCGCCGCCTGCAACTCATCGATACCGAAGGGCGCCGCAAAGAACGGATCGAAGGTGGAACGCGAAAAAGCCGCAACATCGTGCTCACTCGCCCGCCCCCAGGCGGCCACGATGGAGCGCCTGGATTCACCGGCCTCGATGCGCATCACCGCCGACGCGAAGGCAACCGCGCCATCGTCGCTGTAGCGTGTCTCGTCACGCAGGTAGCAACCCGCGGCAGGCCCCGTGACCATGCTGGTCAGAGAGCGCCCATCGACCACATCGTGCGCGGCGAGTACCACCGAGTCGATGGACGCGAGCGGCTTTTGGCCATCGTCGATGGCACGCCGCGTGGTGGAGAAAATCATTTCGGTGAGACTGCGCGAGGCGTCCCGCCAGCTGATGTCGATGGCGATCCCCTCGACGTACACCGCCGGTCGTTCAATACTATCCAGCACGGACATCGATGCATCTCCTAAATATTGGCCGCGACGCACAAGGCGCGGATCGCTTTGAGGTCGGCCTTGCCATTCGGCCCGCGATCGATGGAGGCAACGGCCACGATCCGCCGCGGCGCCTTGTATCCGGCCAGCCTCGATTTCACGAATCCGATGACCTCGTCTGCATCGATGGACGCGCCCGGCTTGGGCTCGATCGCTGCGGCAATGGACTGACCAAACCGGGCATCCGGGATGCCGACCACCACTGCATCGTAGACCGACTCGTGTGATTTCAAGACCGCTTCGATCTCCTCGGGGAATACTTTTTCGCCGCCGGTGTTGATGCACTCCGAGCCACGACCGAGCAACCGGATGCGTCCATCGGCATCCACTGTCGCCCAGTCGCCGGGCACGACGTAGCGCTCGCCGTCCAGCATTCGAAAGGTGGCGGCGGTTTTCGCCTCGTCCTTGTAATAGCCAACCGGCTGGCGGCCGCCGATGGCCAACAGCCCAGCTTCACCAGATCCTCGCGGCAGATCTTTGCCATGCTCGTCGATCACGCGCGTCGTCGCCTTGGCATCGAAGGCTCCCGTCTCCTGTGGCGCCTCGCGTGCCGAGGTGACCGAACGGCCGAGCGACATGGTTTCCGAGGAGCCGAAGACGTCCGCGATCGCCACCCGCGGCAGATGGCGCAGCAGCGCTTGCTTAACCTCCGCGCTGAAAATCACACCGCTGGACATGATGGTGCGCAGCGAACTCAAGTCCCATCGGTTCGGCTGCGCATCGAGCGCCGCCAGGGCCGGCCGCGCGAACGCATCGCCCACCCACATCAGGGTCGCCACTCTGTCACGCTGTACCGTATCGAAGAGATCTACGGGATCAAACGACGCTTTTTGCAGCAGCGAAATCGGACTGCCGCGCGACAACACGAGAAAACAGGTCAGGAGACCCGCGCCGTGCATCAGGGGACCTGCGGGCAAGTGCGGCCGACCCGGCAGGACGATGTGATCTCGGATGATCTGCGGGTCTGCTTCCGGCGGATAGAAGTCGCCCCGCTCCGTGTTGAGACGCACGAAGAGATCATCCTGGCGCCACATGACGCCCTTGGGCATGCCCGTGGTACCGCCCGTATAGAGCAGGATCAGATCATCGCCGCTGCAGACGTGTCGAGCCGCGGCACCTTCGGCGCGCAAGCGTCCCGCCGCGACATCCTCGTAAGGTGCCGCCCAACCGGGGCACGGCCCGCTGCCGTCGTCCACCCACAACCACAGGCGTACGCGCGGCGTGTTCTCCCGCAACGATTCAATAATGCTCGCGAATGACCCATGAAAGACAACGGCAACTGCATCGCCGTTTTCCCACAGGTAGGCAAGCTCGCTCGCACCGTAACGATAGTTGGTGTTGATGGGCACGAAAGCGCCCCTGAAGCAGCCGAGTATCGACTCGAGGTACTCCGGACAGTTGCGCAGGTACTGCGCGACCTTGGCCTGGCGCGGCAAGCCCTTTGCGGTCAGATAGTCGGCCACGCGCTTGGCGCGTTCGTTCAAGGCGCCAAAGGCGACCGTCTTCGCTCCTTGTATGATGGCGGGCGCCGCGGGAATTTCCGTCGCCACCACCTCCAGGATATCGGCCAGGTTCCAGCCGGCCATCAAGGTTCACCCTGCGCGCCGGCGGCCGACTCGCGCAGCTGCGCAATCCCCTCCAGGCTCGAGCGGCTCTCGAGTGACGACAGATCGCCCGCAGGCGTTCCGCAATACGCACTGCGAATCGCCCGACGCATGACCTTGCCATTACGGGTCTTCGGCAGCTGTTGAACAAAATGAATCCTGCCCGGGCGATACAGCTTGCCGAGCCGCGCCTCGACATGCGCGCCAATACCTGCCGGTGAAATCGGGGCGCCCTCGACTGAGGTGACGACGAACACCACGAGCATCTGTCCCTTCGCCGCGTCATCGACGCCGATGGCGGCAGCCTCGCGAATTCCCTCCAGCTCGAGCAAAACCTCTTCGATCTCCGCAGGCCCCAGTCGTTTGCCGGCTACCTTGATGGTGTCGTCCGAACGCCCGCGAAGCAAAAATCCGCCGGCTTCGGTCTTGATGGCCAGATCGCCGTGTATCCACTTGCCGGGCCACCTGCGCCAGTACGCATCGAGATAGCGCTCGTCGTCTTCCCAGAAAGACTGGGTCATTCCGACGAACGGTTGAAGGATGGCCAGTTCGCCGATCTCGCCGACCACTGAATTGCCATTCGCGTCGACGACGTCAGCGGCCATGCCGGGCGACGCCGTGTTGAAGCCGGCCGGCGGAATCGGTTTGACGACGACACTAGAGACGATCGAGCCTGACACCTCGCTGCCGCCTGAGTAGTTGATCAATGGTGCCGTCCCATCGCCGAAATGGCGCCAGTGCCAGACGAAATGCTCCGGGTCGATGGGCTCGCCGCCGGTGATGAGCACACGGATACTCGACGTGTCTCCGGCTAACGCAAGCGTCTCGTGCGCTGCAAACCCCCGGATCATGGTCGGGCCGCAGGCGAAGTGAGTCACGCCATGGCGAGCGATGATTCTCGACATGCGCGACCAATCTGGAAAATCCGGGGCACCGTCGTAGCACACCATCGTGGCGCGATGCAGGAGCGCGGATGCGACGACCAAGGCGCCGGCAATCCAACCCATGTCAGCCGGCCAGAACAGGACATCGCCCGCCTTCACCTCGAAGTGCAGCAGCGCATCGTGGGCAATTTTCAAGGGGAAGCCGCCGTGCGTGTGCACGGTTCCCTTCGGCAGCCCGGTGGTGCCGGAGGTATGGATGACCATGAAGGGATCATGCGGTTCCGTGCGTGCTGAGCGTAGCGACGCAGCCGGGACCGTCGTCGCCACGTCGAGCCAGTCGATCGTTCCCGCCTGCAAAGATTCCTGATCACCTCGTTTCAGAATCAGAAGATCGAGCGCCAGACGCCGCTTTACTTCCAGCGCGATCTCGGTCGTGGCGACACGACGCGAGCGACGACTGAATCCCGAGGTGGCAATCAGCGCCCGCGCCCCGCTCGAGGCGAGGCGCGCGAGAATGGGATCCACACCGAAACCACTGTAAAGGGGCACGAATACCGCCCCAATGTAGACGATGGCCAGCAGCGAGACGGTCGCTTCGATGCCGGGCTCCATCAGCATCCCGATCCGGTCGCCCTTGCGCAAGCCGTTTGCAGCGAGTCCCGCCGCAAAGGCTCGCACGCGCTCACACAGTTCCGCATAGGTGAGCATCCTCACGTCGCCGTTTTCAGTCTCCGCTATCACCGCAGCACGGGATGCGCAGTCCGGCTCCTGAGCGCGAGCGAATATGGTGTCGACCCAGTTGAACTCGCCACCGACGAACCAGCGCGGAAATTCCTTGCCGCGCGACAGATCGACGAAACCGACGTAATCCCTGGACCAAACGAGGCCGCAGAATTTGCTGACCGCTTTCCAGTAATCGGCCGGCGACTCGATCGAGAACTGGTACAGCGCATCGTAATCGGGGACGCCGAGAAAGCGCGTCAACTTCACGACGTTGGAATTCACAAGATCATCCGGACGCGGGCGCCAGAGGTCTTCCACCGCGTATTTGATCGGATCTTGCGAACTGCCAGCCGCCATTACCGAAGCCCTTCCTTTTTTAAGAAGTCACGATGATCGAGCCGGTCGTTGCCGCTCTGCCCCCGGCGGAGAAATTCGCAACTTTGCGGAGTTTTGTCAACACTATTGTTGAAAAGATCGGCGCATGCGTAGAATCGGTATGCGCGAGGACAAATGAATTGAGTGACGGCGGCGTACGGTACCCTTTGACCGAGGAACCGACCCCGGGGGATGGCTCGTCGGTGCAGATTGCACCGGGCGTTCACTGGCTGAGAATGCCGCTACAGCCGCCGCTGCGCTGGATCAACGTGTGGGCACTGCGGGACGGCGATGGCTGGACCATCGTCGATACCGGCGTATGGTCGGTCGAGACTGAATCGAGCTGGGATCTCGCGCTCGCCCATCTCATGCAGGGCCAACGCGTTCATCGGGTGATCGCCACGCACTTGCATCCCGACCATTGCGGGATGGCCGGCTGGCTTACCGAGCGGTTCGCTGCTCGTTTGTGGATGAGTCGTCTCGAATATCTGACCTGTCGCGTGATGGCGGCGGACGTCCAGACAGCCGTGCCCCCCGAGGGCGTGGCTTTCTATCGAGCCGCAGGTTGGGACGACGAGGCCCTCGATCATTACCGCACACGATTCGGCTATTTCGGCCGGCAGATTTACCCGTTGCCGTCCGGCTATCGCCGCTTGCTGGATGGCGAAACGATTCCGATTGGTGAAAACCGGTGGATTGTGACCATGGGAAACGGACACTCGCCCGAGCACGCGTGCCTGTACTGTCCTGAGCGCAAACTGCTGATTTCCGGCGATCAGGTTTTGCCCAGAATCTCCTCGAACGTGTCGGTGTATCCGACCGAACCGGATGCCAACCCGCTGCGCGACTGGATGAATTCATTGCGCCATCTGCGTGAACGAATCGCTGACGACACGCTGGTGCTGCCTGCCCACAACAGTCCGTTCCTCGGGATACATGAGCGCCTCGATCACCTCTACAGTCACCACGAAGAGGGGCTCGCGAGACTTCTCGAGCATCTGCACAATCCTTGCCGGGTCGTGGACGTGTTTCCGGTGTTGTTCAGGAAGGTGGCACGCGACACTTTGCACATGGCGACCGGCGAAGCCGTCGCTCATCTGAATTATTTGAAAGCGTTGGGTAAAGCCACCGGCACACCGGATGATGCGGGCGTGGTTCTGTGGCAAGCGACCTGAATCGTTTCCGAACTTTGGAGAATCACAGAATAAAATAATATTACGGTGGGTGTTCTTTCGCGCCAAGACCTTCGGGCAGGCGGGGGCCGTCCTCAAAGGGGATGGGTGGCCTGAATGGCAGCGCGCCGCCCATCCTTCCCGGCGCGCATCTGCTCTGCGTGGCAGTGATCATCTTAGGGCTGTTGTGCGCACATTGGTATCTGCGGCAGCGCACGTTGGAAGGCGCGGTGGCGACCGTGCATCCGACGATGTCTGGAAAATGGCCAGCTTCGGGCCGGACCGCCAGGCGCAGCTTTGGCAACGGCTGGAGCACGACGGGCAATTGCTCGCCCATGCGCGCTATACCTGGAAAGGCTTTGCAGGACCGCCCATCAAACCCGAAGTGATTGCCCAGACAGAGGACATCACCCGCCGCGCAGTGGCCAAAATTCGGTCGCGCGGCGGCGAGGTGATCTTCGTGCGGCCGCCGTCGGCACCGGAACTGCACATCAACGAGGACAAGCGACTGCCGCGCAGCCGCGGCTGGGATGCACTGCTTGCAACGGCGCAGGTACAAGGTGTCTACGCGGATGGCCTCGCAGGAGCCGCGCATCTTCCCATGCCGGACTATTCGCATACGACCAAAGCATGTGCCCGACTGTTCACGGATATGTATGTCCGCAGAATGGCCACGCTGACCGACAGGCTCCCGTTGTTGTCGAACCTGCCTGCGCCGCTCACCCCTGACGACTGCGCTTAAGCGCGGGGCAGTCGTCGTGGATTCCGGACGACCGGTGCCCTGCGCGCCGTTTGTATACAGTGTCGGCATGAACCTGGAAAACGACTACGCCCAACTGCCGGCAACACTGTTCACGCGCATCGACCCCACACCGGTGGCCGCCCCACGGCTGATCAAATTCAACACGCTTCTGGCTGACGAATTGCAGCTCGAAGTCGACCCGGCGGATACCGCTCGCTTGGCGAGAATATTCAGCGGCAATGAAATGCTGGCAGGCAGCCTTCCCATCGCTTTGGCCTACGCGGGTCATCAATTCGGCAATTTCGTCCCGCGACTGGGCGATGGGCGCGCGATTCTGTTGGGCGAGGCGCGGGATCGCAGCGGCGCGCTGAAGGATATACAGCTGAAAGGATCCGGACGGACGACGTACTCGCGCAGTGGCGATGGCAGGGCCGCGCTCGGACCGGTATTGCGAGAATATCTCGTCAGCGAAGCCATGGCGGCGATGGGTATTCCCACGACGCGCTCCCTGGCCGCCGTGCTCAGCGGTGAAACGGTGGCACGCGGGATGTCGTCTCTGCCCGGCGCAATCTTGACACGGGTGGCAAGCAGCCACGTCAGAGTTGGAACCTTCCAGTACCTTGCCGCGCGCGGCGACGTGCCGACGGTGCAACGTCTTGCCGACTACCTGATCGATCGACATTACCCGGTAGCACGAAATTCGGCAGCGCCCTATCTGCAGCTGCTCGATCTCGTCGTCCAGAGGCAGGCATCTCTCATCGCCCGATGGATGCAGGTGGGCTTCATCCACGGCGTCATGAATACCGACAACACGAGCCTCGTAGGCGAGACCATCGATTTCGGACCCTGCGCATTCCTGGACGTTTATGAGCCGCAGGCCGTGTTCAGTTCCATCGATCAGGGCGGCCGATATTCCTTTTCCAATCAACCCTCGATCGCGCAATGGAACATGGAACGGCTGGCCGAGACGTTGCTGCCGCTCATCGATGCGGACCAGAATCGTGCCATCGAGGTGGCGACACACTCCGTGGAAAAATTCCTGCCTGAATTTCAGCATGCGTGGCTGCGGGTGATGCGCTCAAAGCTTGGTTTGCAGAGTGCCGATGATCAGGACGCCCAACTGATCGGCGACTTGCTTGGCGTCATGCACCGTGTGCAGGCCGACTACACCATCACGTTTCGCGGTCTATGCGACTATTGTGAATCGGATCAGCCACCACCTGGTTTGGAGTTGATCCATGGGGATGAGGATTTCCGTGCCTGGCTGGCGCGATGGCAGAAGCGCTCAGCGGTCGAGCACGCCTCCGCGACAACGCGGGCCGACATGATGCGCTTGACCAATCCGAAGTACATACCGCGTAACCACCGCATCGAGGAAGTCATTACAGCCGCGACCACGGACGGCAACTTCGCGCCGTTCGAGGCATTGTTGAACGTCATCACGCGTCCCTTCGATGAGCAACCTGAAGCCATCGGCTATGCCGATGCCCCCCGCCCTGAACAGCGGGTGCTCGAGACGTTTTGCGGCACATAGGAAAAAGCATCGCTCCAAGCCTTGGCAGCAAGCTATACGCATGAATAAGTCGATGGACAACGAAGGATTCACACGACTTTTCCGCACGGGTCTTGCGCTGACCGGCATCGCGTTGATGACTGTGGGCATCACTCGAGCAGCTACTTCTGCCCCAGCCACTCGAGTTTCGGCCCTGGCAGATGAGTTCTATGTCGCCCGTGCCGAGTTCGACCCGCTGAATTATGCGACGGCCAACGGCGACAGCCGCTATGACGACAAAATTGGATTTGGCATCGCGCCGAAGGTGCGGGCGGCCTACTTCGCGCATATGCATGGCCTGCAAAAGCAGATCGCGGCTTTGCCCTCGACAGCCCTGAACGAGGGCGAACGACTCAACAAGGATATTCTGGTTTTCGAGATCAGCAGTTCGCTCGGGCTCGAACCCTATCCTGAGCACCTGCTGCCCATCAGCCAGATGGACAACGTCCCCAGCGTCCTCGCCAATTATGCGAGCGGCAACGGCTCGCAGCCGCTGACGACACCGCTCCAGTATGACGCCTACCTCAGCCGCCTGAACCAACTGCCGGCCTGGATTGATCAGGCCATTCAAAACATGCGTGAGGGCATGCGCAAGGGGATCGTTCATCCCAAAGCGGTCACGACCGCGATGATTCCCCAATTCGAGAACATGTTGAGCGCAACGCCCGAATCCAACATTTTCTACGCGCCTGTTCAACGTTTCCCCGCGTCGTTCACCGCAGACGAACGCACGCGACTGACCGCGGCTTACACCGAGTTGATCAAAACTCGATTGTTGCCGGCGCTCGAGCGGCTCAATCAATTCCTCAAAAACGAGTATTTGGCCGCAAGTCGATCCAGCACCGGACTCGGCGAATTACCAAACGGGCCTGCGTGGTACCTGGCGCGCATCAAGAACAGCACCAATCTGCCCCTGACCCCCGCCGCGGTTCACGATCTCGGCCTCCGCGAGGTAGCGCGAATCAAAGAGCAGTTTAAAGAGCTCGCACCGAAATTAGGATACGACGGCCCCCCGGACAAACTCCCGCAGTGGATGCTCGAACAGAAAAAATTCAAGCCGTTCACCTCTGCCGAGCAGGTGGTGGAGGCCTATCAACGCATCTATGCGCAGGTGTCTGAACAACTGCCGAGTTTTTTCGACATCTTGCCGAAAGCCAGGTTATCCATTTTGCTGGAACCAGAACTGACCCGCGCCACTGCCTCCGATCACTACACGCCCCTGGCGGCCGACGGTTCGCATCCGGGCGTGTTCTGGCCGGTGGTCAACGATCCAAAAGATTACAGCACCGTGGGCATGGTCACGCTGTTCATGCACGAAGGCGTGCCAGGCCACCATCTGCATGCAGCCCTGCTCAAGGAAATTCCACTGCCCGACTTCCGTAAGTTCAACACGGAGAATCTGGATACGGCCGCTTACACCGAAGGGTGGGCACTGTACTGCGAGAGCCTCGGCACGGAATTCGAACTGTACCGCCAACCCGAAGCGTACTTTGGGTATCTCAACAACGAGATGCTGCGGGCCGTGCGGCTGGTGGTCGACACCGGCATGCATGCACAAGGCTGGAGCCGGGAACGAGCGATCACCTATGCCATGGAAAACCTCGGTTATTCCGAGGCGGCCGCGAAGAATCAGATCGAACGATACATCGCTACGCCCGCCCAAGCGCTGGCCTACAAGATCGGCGCGCTGAAGATCCTGGAATTGCGTACCCGCGCGCAGCAGGCGTTAGGCGCGCGTTTTAGCTATGCCAGTTTCCACGATGTGATCGTGGGCGACGGGACCCTGCCGCTGCCCATCATGGAATCGCGTATCGATAGTTGGATTGCCAGGCAACGAGCGTTGCACTAGCGAGCAAACACCGACCGACTCATACCCTCGGCGGGCTCACCAGTGTCGTTCGAGGCATGGCGGCGCGACGCGCCGCACGCATCAAGCCATGCAGTGTCAGTTTGATGGCGTCGAGACCGGCGGATTGTCCTGGCGCCGTAGGATTCAAGCCAATGTGTCGCAGCCGGGCGTTCATGCGGTATAGCCGTGCTTGCCGATCAATTGAGCACAGATCGAAATTCACGCTCAAGGCGACGGACACACTGTCCAATGTCTGGGCCCAGTGGGGCGCGCCACTGGGTATATGAATCCCAATACCGGGATCCAGCGGATACTGCCGAGCCGTGTGTAGGTAAGCCTCTTTGAAGACAGCACCATTGGCATTGCCGGCAAAGTAATTTTCCAGCTCCGTTTCCGGAACGGCCCGACGGTCGAACTTCGAATGAACGTGAAGGAACTTACGACCCCTGATTTGGAACAAGAAGTTGGTGTCGCCGTCGATGTGGTAAGAAGTCGTGCGATAGGGCGACGCAATGAGCAGTGTCGCACGAGCCTTGAGGATATCGTCTCGAAGCCTCCCGCCGACGCGCTCGATGAGCTCGTCCATGATCAGCCGGACAAACGGACCGAGCACGGGATCCGTTTCGATACACTTGAGAATGATCAGGGAATCGCCGGTCGCGATCGATGAAAATGTTTCGAGCAGGGCCTGCCGGGCTTGCGTCCCGGCCGTCCAGGGATCCTTGATGCCCACGGCGCCGGAAGACCAATAGCAGTTTTCGGATTGCCCCAAGTGTCGAGCCAGCAGCTGCCGCAGGGCGTCCCACTCGAATGCTGGATGCGCTGCCAGCGTATGACCGAATTCGAAATCGGCGGCTTCGTAGCGCGAATCAAAGCAGGCGGAATCACCGGATACGAACCGTTCAGTAGCGCGACTCATGTTGCGGGACCACACCGCCGACGATGTACATCTTTCTGCCGGTGAGAATTACGCATCAGTCGAGTGTCGCTGTTTGCCGACAGCGCGGCTGTAGGCGTCCGCCTTCTGTCGGCGTACGGCGGCCCCTTAAGGAGTGCCTTCTCCTGGACGACAATACGTCGAAATGATCGCGGTGCAGTCACTGCCAATAATGGATAGCTTCCATTCGATAAACTCCCTGGTGACTGAGCGACGCAAGCACCTTCAGCACTGACACATGAAAAAGTTCGAACGGACCATTCTGAAACTGAATTTTCTGCTCCTGCTGGCCTCTCCTGCCTCGAACGGAGCCGCGATCTCCGCCGGCTATGTAGATCTCGCCTCCCCGTTCGAGCAAATTGTGGTGGCGACCGCCGACCAACCGGAGCAGATCCGGATCGCGCAAGTCCGCCATACGGTCAATGCGTTGTTGCCAGGGATCTACCCGGAAAGTGCGCGCGTAGATTCGCGATTGGCCAAAGCACTGGCGGCGTTCCCCGCGGACCGCGCCCGATATGCCGAAACGATCGAAGCTTTCCCAGCCGCCCTGCAGGGCGCGACGTCGCGCTTTCGGGCCGTCTTTCCGGGGTTTGCGTCGCCGTTGCCGATTTATTTATACCATTCGCTCGGCACACGCGACGGCGGTGCCGACTACCTGGAACCCGGCCAGCGGAAGGTCATGTTATTCGGCGCCGACATGATTGCCCGGCTACATCTGGACGACTCGCTCGAACCTTTCCTTGACCATGAACTTTTCCATCTCGAACACGGGAGATCTTTCCCTGATTGCGACCAGTTTTGGTGTGGACTCTGGCAAGAAGGCCTGGCGGTTTTCGCTGCGGCCTCCATGACTCCGGGGGCGACCGACCATCAGTTGCTTCTCGACACTCCCGTGCCCATACGCGCTGCAACAGACGAACACTGGGTCGCAGCGCTGTGCTTCGTGGCTGAGCATTTCGACGCTACCGGCGAGACGGCGAGCGCCCAGGCGTTGATGGGAAACGGCAGTCCTCCCGCCGGCTTGCCGGACAGATTTGGCTATTACATCGGTTATCGAATTGCGGCAGAGACCGGGAAAAAGTTGACGACTCTCGATAGGCTCAACAATGAGGCTGCGCGACCTTTGGTTCGAAGCGCGTTGATCAGCCTGATGAAGCAGGCAAAGGCAACATGCGCGACACCAAGCAAGGTTTCCGTCATCTCGCACAGCACGCCGCACGCCGTCTAGAAATCGCGTGGCGTGCCGATCCATCGGCTTTACAGCCTTGAACAGCACCACCTCGCCGTGGTGGCCTCACTCAGAAAACACGCCTTGGGCTCGTTGCGCTAGCGTAATTTACGCTCCTGGTCCCGGCCACCGGCGAGAAAACCGCGAATCTGCTTCACCGCATACTCCACTTTCATGTCGAAAGACATCCTGCCCAGTGCCACCGTCGAGCGCCGTGCATCGCCAATGATGCCGTTCTTGGGTCCTTCTGGTCCTATATTCGCTTTACCATCGATGACCGGAGACCCTAGCGCCGTGGCCACCAAAGCATTGCGCACCCAGGTGTGGTCAGTATCCAAATACATCATCTCCGCAGTGTCCGGAATGCCGCCGTGCAAGCTGGCTGGATAGCCGTGCGCCGCCAGGTACTGGGCGAACACAGCGTTGCCCTCCTTGTACACCTGATCGCAGTAGTACACATGAACGCCCTGCGCGGCATATTGTTCGTCAAGCGTCTTCGCCGCTTCCTGATACACCGTGGGCTGTCCGCCGCCATGATCGCCCATCAGGATCACATTCTTGAAGCCGTTGGCGATCGCCTGTTTGGACAGCCGCAGCAGCAATGCCTGAAGCAAATCATCAGTGATGCCGATGGTGCCGGGCAATTGCGGATCGGCCTCGTTAGGGGTGAACGGCAGTACCGGCAGATAGATGGCGTTGCCGAGCTTTCTGGCGATCGCATCTACCGTCGCGTGCGCCATCAGGTTGTGCCCGCCGTTGGCGTTCTGCGGACCCCGCTCCTCCACGCCGCCGGTGTATATGAGAGCCGTGGTTCTGCCAGCCGCCAACGCCGCTTTCACTTCCACCCAGGTCATCTTCTCGAATTCGACCGCGGGTGCGGCATGGCTCCTGGGCGCGGCGGCGGGAGCGCCCAATGTCAGCGCACTGGCCAGGGACACAAAAATCAACGCCGCTACGTTCATCAAAAGCCTGCGCATCTGGACCTCCGGCAAGTTTTTATACGTGATTACCCGCGGTAGATATCGCGGTATTGATACTCCCAACCATGCATCGTGCCAACTTAGGCCGGGGTCTCGCCTCTCACAGCTTGAGCACGGCCCCCGGCTTATCCGTTTCAACTGCACCGGCAACAAGATACCCATACTTTGCGGCAAGCTCTGGCTCCCGCCAGCGCCGCGTCGTGTCCGACACATAGTTGAACCATAGCGTGTGCGGACGATCTGGCGCGGGCCGACCGCGCGTGATGACGCGCGCCATGGCCTCCGCATCAGGATGGCCGAACTTGTTGCCGTTGGTCGAGATCACGTAGTGATCGGCGCAGACGATGTCGAACAGGCTCAGCGCGACGTTAGCTCGGCTGCCGTGATGCGGCAACTTGAAAACGTCGACATGCAGTCGCGGCACGGTACCGGGAGCAGCATCGGCCGGCAGTCCGGCTCGTGCACGCGCGAGGCGCAACAGCGCCGGATACAGCACCGTCGGAAACGCGTCAGCACACAGCAGCAGCGAGCGACCGGCAAACTCAGCCAGGAAAGCGATGCTGGATCCGTTCGGCGCTGCCGCGTCGTTCTTCGTGGGCTCCGCCGCCAACGTCTCCAGCGACTCGGGTCCCGCTTTCAGCTGCGGCGATTCGGTTTGTTCGCTGGGCTGCTCCTGCCGCAACTGCAGGAGATATTTGTCCCAACCGGGCAGCAGCGCCGCAAGGCGTCGCGGCGTCGGCGACAACAACGTGATGCGCAGACCCCAGGGGAAGTCGATCACCGGCAGATCGGCGGTCGTCTCGCCGCTTTGCGGATCGTCATTCGCACGCACGACCGCCGCGCCCGTGAAGGCGGCATTCCACGGCAGGGCGCGCCCACCGCCCTTGCCCGTCAACAGATCGGTGAGGCGCACGCCATCCGCGGCGCCCTTCAGTCCGGCCGGTTGCGGCAGGTGGTGATGGCCGTTGAACCAGGCGTCGCCGACCTCCATCGTAAATTGGGAATCGCGCACGAGACGAACCATGCCGGCGATATGGTCGGCATCGATGTGTGACACCACCAGCAACTCGAGCCGCTTGACGCCCAACTCGCACAGACGTGCAAGTATCAGCGGCGCGGTACGCGCGGTGCCGCCGTCGACCAGCACATAGTGCGGGCCGGTCGCGCCGTGACAGGTGAGCAACAGGCAGTCGCCCTCGTCGGCTGGCAACATCTCGAGTTCGAGGACCGGAGCGAAAGGAATGGCGCTCATGCGACTTTCGCCTCGGCTGGACGATGCAGTCGCGATGCCCCATCACCCGTCAAGATGAATGGCGCCCAATGCGCAGGGTGCTCGTCCAGTACTGCGCCGGTCTCGGTGCGAATTTGGCCGGCGCGTAACGCACCACGCGTAGCAAGCATGGCGCGCTGCAACGCCGTTGCGGCATCCGTGGGTTCGGCGTCGAGTCCGAGCATCGAGCGGTAAAAATATCTTGCCATCGCCAGTGCAGCTACATCAACGACGCGCCACAGCGACACCACGACCGCGGTCGCGCCCGCCTGCAGAAAGGCACGCCCGAGGCCGATCACGCCGTCGGCGGTGGGACGCCCCAAACCCGTCTGGCATGCCGAAAGAAATACGAGCGCATCCGAAAGCGTAACATCGGCAATCTCGTGCGGCATCAGTTGCCCATCATGGATGGCACTCGGCGTGAGATACAGCGCCGATTGGCTGGCCGGATCCTGGACCGCGGCGTGGCAGCTTAAGTGCACGAGCCACGAGTCGGCAGCATCGACGCGGTACTGGGCTGCGGTTGCGTCCTTATCAAGGCGCAACGCGATATGCGCTGGCTGCACGCCGGCTTCGATCAACAAAGAAGCAACCAGCTTGGCCTCCTCCGCCGCGGCAGCCAGCGGCTCCAAATGCAGCGTCGGATCCGTGAGTGGATCGCCCATTATTGCGCAGGTGGGTCCGATGCGCGGCGGGCGGCGCTGCAGCGATGCGAGTGCGGCCAGCGAAGGCACCTGCACGAGCGGCGCCTGCTCGATGAGCAGCGCGCCGTCGGACGTGCTCAGCAGTGCATAGGGAATCAGCGCGAGCTCGCGATACGGAACGATGATGAGACCGCGGGGACCGAGTACGTTTTGGAATACCCCGGTACCGATCAACCGCTCGGTCAATGGAGCGATCAGCGCATCCGACAGCGTCTTCAGGGCGAGGTCGAGTGCGGGCACGACGTCATCCACGTCGGCGAGCACCAGCTGACCGCGCGAGCGCGCGATAGCGAAAACCCCGAGAGAGTCTTGCGCGGCATTCATCGCCGCGATGATCCGCTCGAGCGGCACGGGCGACGTGGCCATGATCACTGCGTTCTCCGGCAGGATGCAAAAGAGGTGCACACGTCCGCGCTCCGGCTGAATCAAGAGCGCAGGCCGACCTGCTGCGTGTACGGCTGCCATGATGCCGGGGACGTCAAGGGGCGCGCTCCCGCCATAGGCTTCGAACAGGCGCGCCGCACAGCCGGTCACGTAATCTCCAGCCGTCAGAAACGCCTGGAGAGGATCGGAGTCGAGCACCGGCGCTGCCGGAAAGGATGGTGGGGAATCGACGAGATGCGGAGGCCCTAGTAGTTCTACCAAGCCACGTGCCCGGCTTCGGTCAGCGGCCGCCATCGCCCCGCCCCCGTCGCCGGCGTCGATCAGGCGGCCCACCAGCGATTGCGAGATTTCAAGATGATTGGAACTTTCGTCGAATGCCACCTTGTCAGCATCTTCTCCGAATTGTAGACGCTGCGCATCGAGCAGGGCTTCGGCGGCCACATGCAACTGCAGGCTGCCTTTGAGATCGAGAGACTCCATGAACCCGGACGCCATGAACAACAAGGGCAATACCTCAGCGCCGAGTGGATTGTCGGGCAAGGCGACCTCGAAGGCCCGGCGCAGTTGCATCAGCGCCTCGGGGCGTCGCCCGGCCTTATCGAGCACGAGCGCGTAGTTCGAGAGATTCGACGCGATGGGCTCGGCGACTCCGTCGACGGCTGCGCGCGCCGCAGTTTCAGCATCGATCAGGCTATTGTCATCAAGCAGACACTGGGATTGCAGCGAGCTGAATGCACGACGCATGCGCTCGTCCTGCGCCGGGAGCGGCGGCGTCAGGCGAGCCAACGCCGCGAGCCCTTGCGAGCAGAGCGCGGCACTTGCCTGCATGTCGCCCTGATGCTCCTTGATCCAGGCATGGTCGCGGAAAACTTCAGCACTGAGTGACGGATCATCGGGAAGCGTCGCGAGTGCCTGCGTGGCATCGAGCATCAGCCGGTCAGCTTGCGCGAGCGTGGCGGCATCGCCCGTGAATTGCAGCGCACCTACCAGGGCGAGTAATGCACGCAGGTGCGCCCGGCGGGTGATCGCGTCTTCACTTCCTGGATCGGTCAGCTGCGTCATGAGCGTCGCGGCGTCGCGCGCTGCGCGGGCGTCTTGCCGATCCATGGCATAGTTATAAACGCACTGCGCAGCAGCAAGAGCGAACAGGCTCGCCTCCTTGCGGGTACCGTCGTCCGACGGTGGACTCGCGCCTGCAGGACGCGGAATCAGTACCTGCTGGCCCAGCTTGGCAAGCAGCAGCAGAAAGTCAGTCAACGCTTCACTACCGCGTGCCGCGATTTCGCGCAGATCGCCGCGCTCGCCCGCTGCGACCACGAGTGTAGCCGCGTGTCGGCCGCGCGCCAGCAGCAGCGCCAAGGGTGGCGCTATCTCCTGCAAAGCCAACAGCCGCGCTTGCGCCGCAGAAGAAGCCTCTTGCAGACCGCGCCACCTGACATCCTCCGCAGCGATTTCCTCTGGCGAGGTCAGGAAACTATCGAGCGAGCGGCGCGCACGCAGCGCAATCGCATCAGCCTCCCGCAGGGAAGGCAACTCGCCCGTAATCGTTGCGGTATTGGCCAACGTGCTTAAGATAAATTCCACGTCACGCAGATTGGGTTGCCGTTCATCGGCTACCAAGCTTGTGAGCCAGTGATCGCGACCAATGCTCAACGCACGCCGCAAAGCGCTGAGTGCCTGGGCAGTGGCGCCGTTTTGGAATTCGGCATGCGCATTCTGTTGCCATTTTCCCGCCTCAGCCCGCGACTCGGCGGGTGCGCCCACGCGGTTGGGCGGTATCTCGAGCGTCGCGAGCACGCGCGGCAGAAGCGCGGTGGTCGCGGCATCGTCCGTCAGGCAGCGGTGCTCGACGATCACATACAGGCGCGCGCCACGGATGAAGGCGACGCGGGTATGGATCTTGCCATGTAGATCGGCAACGAGAGCGGGACCTTCGGTGCATGGCGCCCGCGTCAGTGCCGTACCCGGCGGTACCTGGGTTGCGACGAATGTGCGCCACGCTTCGTCATCCGCCCCGGCCGCAATCTGCGGCGGACACAGCGCGATGCTGAGACTGTCATTGATGCGTGCCCAATGAACGAAGACCAGGCGCAGCAGTGTCGAGGAGAACGGATCGTGAACCCATCCCACCGGCAAGTCGAAGGCCAGGGTCGCTAGCGGATCTTCGTATCGGGACATAGCAACCTAGCTGAATCCATAGTCCGGGTCTGGCCAGCGCCAATTACCCGCCGCCGTTCCCGATACGACGTGGGCGCGCATGCCGGCATCCGCCAGTGCGTAGCCCCAATTGATCAGCTCACCCTGCTCCCGGGCGCTGAACTTGTTGAGACGCGTACGCACGTGTTGCTGCGCGGCCGTGCGTTCGGTGTCCCGGCCAATCGCATCGGCAAGCTGATAATCGGCCAGCCTCGTGGTCACACCCCAGTACGTCCCGGCTCGCGACTTCTTTTGGAATTCGTCGATGATCTCACGCTTGCGGAGCGCCCGGGTTTGATTGATGAGGATGTCCCGGACCCGGCTCATTTGACTGGCGGCATTCGTCCATGGCGCCGCTTTTACTTCCATGGGAGCACCGCCGTCGGAGATCAACACGGTCTGACAGCGTTTCCAGATGCCCTCCAGGCCCAGATTGTCGTAGATACCGCCGTCTCCCAGGATCATCTGCTCCTTCATTGCCTCATCCGCGAAATGATCGGCTCCCGGCAGCTGCTGCCAGACAGAGGTATCGCGAATGTTGATGATGATCGGGGACATCAAGGGGGGAAACGCGCTGGAGGCGGCGACGGTGAGTGCGAGCGACAACTTCGGCGCATCGATCTTGCCGATGCGATAGTCGGCCAGATACTTTGGAGAGATGCGCACGCTATTGCCGGTCTGGAAGCTGGTGGCATAGAAAACGAAGCGGGGAACCTTGCCGGGCTCGAACGCGGGCACCTGCTGCAAGGTCCAGCCATCGAACAGGTGCGCGTCATAGGCGCGCGCGACCCGCTCGCCAAACGTGGAGTCCTTGTCGAAGACGCCGGCCAGGCCAGCCAGCACGTCGATATGGCGGCCGCAGAATTCGCGAATCGGCGGTTCCATCACCGCCGCAAAGTTCTGCGCCACACTGCGGCTTGCATCGACGGGGTCATTCACCCAGGAAAGCTCGTTCCAATGCCGCGCCAATACGCCCGCCATGATGGCGCCACCCGACACGCTGGTGATGATGTCGAGCCTGCGCAGCCAGCCCAGCTCGTTGAGCCTGCGCATGGCGCCCAGATGAAACAGGGTGGCGCGAAAGCCGCCGCCGGACAACGCGAGTCCGATGTTCAATTTGTCTTCAGCCATGAACGAGACTAGCAAATTCCCGTATCATCGAAATCATGGCAACCAAGAAAAAAAGCGCGAGCAAGAAAGTGGCGCAGGTCATGCACGAATGGAAGCAGGGCGAATTGACGAGTGGCGGTTCCGGCGCGAAGGTGAAAAGCCGCAAGCAGGCCATCGCCATCGGGCTCTCCGAGGCACGCAGGTCCGGCGCCAAGGTTCCCGCCAAGAAAAAAGCGGCCCGCAAAAAATAGATTCGAGCTACCTGGACGCGGCGCGATCGCGGATCTGATCGATGCCGAAGCCGAACAGCAGCGCGGTCACGCTCGCCCCCCAGTCGATGGTGAGCGGCAGAACACCACCGTATTGGGCGCCGAAAGACGCGAGTACCGCCATACCGGTGGTGAT